>CALXOI010000015.1 GCA_944389965.1 uncultured Treponema sp. | reverse complement strand
GTATAGGCATGAAGGGCCAGTCTGGAAAGCAACGGCCGTTCTTCAAAGAGATCGCCTCTCCAGGAACGTTTTATTTCTGACAGAAGAACCGGATGCCTGTTTCCCCCATACAGCGGGTCACACACAATGCTGAATCCGTTTGCAGCAAGGTGGGCCCGGATTTGGTGGGTCCGTCCGGTCAAGGGACGGGCTTCCAGCCAGGAATACGACGGGCAAGAACACAGCAAAACAAAATCTGTTATAGCATATTTTCCGGTACGTTTGTTCACGACTGTCCGGTGTTGGGCGTCTCCATCCGGCAACAGCTTTAAATCCACATGGAGCGTCTGCCAGCTGGGTTTGCCGTGTACCAGCGCATGATATACTTTTTCCACCTGCCGTTCCTGAAACTGAACCGACAGAGCCCGGTGAGCATCCTGCGTCCGGGCATACACAACAATACCTGATGTATCCTTATCAATCCGGTGAACGGCAAATATTGTTCCGAATTCTGCCGCAACAAGAGAATCGAGCCGCACTGCATTGGTATCATACCGGTCAGCAGCAACGAGAAGACCGGACTGTTTATTTACTGCAATCAGCTGTTCATCATAAAACAAAACTGAATACGGTTTTTTCTGTTTCATAGCCCCAGTGTATCAGAGGCGTTTCTGTTTGTCAAAATCCTGTGGGTAACTTGGCGTATACAGGCTGTTGTGGTATACTGCTGCCATGACACAGACAGCAGATGCATTTGACGCTTTTTTTTCAGTAATCCAAAAACTCCGGGCACCGGACGGCTGTCCCTGGGACCGGGAACAAACACCACTGTCCATGAGGACTGATTTGCTGGAAGAAGTGTACGAAGCTGTGGAAGCCGTTGCAGAAGATAATCCCGCCCACGCAAAAGAAGAATTGGGCGACGTAATGCTGAATGCGGTAATGACCGCATATATGTATCAACAGCAGCAGGTATTTACTGTAGCAGACGTATTCCATGATGTTGCAGAAAAACTTATCCGCCGCCACCCCCATGTTTTTCCCCAGTCAGAAGGAACATCCCAGATGAACGGAACAGTGTCCTCTGCAGGAGAAGTGCTGACCCAGTGGGATGCTATCAAACGCAATGTAGAAGGCAGGGCAAAAGAATCCGTTATGGATGAAATTCCAGAAGGTTTACCACCCCTGTTAAAAGCCGCAAAAATGCAGAAAAAGGCTGCAAAAAAGGGCTTTGACTGGCAGAATCCTTCGGGACCGGTAGCAAAAATACTTGAAGAATTAGAAGAAGTCCGGCAGGCAGCCGAACAAGTCAACAGGCTGCGGAAAAATACTCCGGTAACGGCGGCATCGGCAAATACCGGCTCACTGGACGGAGGTACCGGAAATTATCCCGCAGGAGCCCGGTCTGTTCCCCCTGCTGCCGGAAACCAGACTGAATCCGTAACCGCTTTCCCAAAACCGTTTACCGTAGGAGCAACGGTCCAGCTGAACACTGCACAGCTGCATCTGGAAGAGGAAATCGGTGACCTGCTGTTTGCCGTGGTGAATCTTGCCCGCCACTATTCGGTAGATCCCGCACTGGCACTTGCCGGTACAAATGAAAAATTTGCCCGGCGGTTCCGGTATGTGGAACAAGCCATGAAACAGGCGGGACTTCCCATGAATACCGACCATCTGGAACAAATGGATGCCTTTTGGGAAGATGCAAAACACCGGGAACAGAACAAATAACAATTCACTGCGATGGATAACCAAAATCTGCGGGAACCGGTCAGCCACGGCACCGTCAGTTTTCCCCTTGCCACATATACTTGGAACGGCAGCTTTCCTTTAAATACTCCTGCCCACTGGCATTCGGAAACAGAAATACTGCTGTTTTCCCGGGGTACTTTTATACTCACCGTAAATATGCAGCAAATGAAGGTTCATTCCCCGGCAGCAGCATTTATTTCGTCTGGAGAAGTACACGCTGTTGCTTCTTTAGACGAAACAGGTACAAAAATACAGCCGGTGAAACAACAGGAACATATACCGCATGCCGTTTCCAGAGCAAACAACACACAACCTGGAACCTGCCCTGTAGTAAATCCGACAATGGAAACTTTGCCGAACAAAACTTCTGCCACACTCCCGTCCTTCGGCACGGCAGAATCCGCCGGTGGTTCTCCACCGGATACCAAAGAACCGGCAGACACACCAGCCGGCACACTTTCTGCAACAGCAGCCGGCAGTATACCCGTGTCAGATACCGCAGCAAACCGCTTCCGGCAATATCCGCCGCCAGAACAGGCTGTTGTATTCAATCTGGAAATGTTGAACTTCCAACACTACGATGAAACACAGGCATCCCTGCTGACGCCGCTGGCAGAATCCCGGTTACAGCTGCCACGGCTGGTTACACCCCAGAGTCCCGGCTGGAATGAGTTATACCTGCTTCTTTCCGGTATTTTTTCTACTGCAGAACAGAGTACAGCTGCTGCCCACTTAAAAATAAAAGCCGCTCTGTTGGACTGTATTGCCCTGCTCCACGAAAACCATCTGCTACAAGGCAGCATTCCGAAAAACAGCCCGTACCGGATTGCCTGCATCAAACAAATACTGACGTACATTCATACCCACTATGCAGAAAAAATTACGCTGGAACAAATCGCCGGGGCAGCCCGGTTGAACAACCAGTATGTATGCCGTTTTTTCAAAAAAGCCACCGGAAGGACACTTACCGAATATATTAACATTGTCAGAATAGAAAAGGCGGCGGAAGCCCTGTCCCAAACGGATTCAAAAATCATCGATATTGCCGTTGACTGCGGCTACAACAACATGAGCCATTTTATCAGGAATTTTTCCCGGATAAAAGGAATGAGCCCACTTCAATTCAGAAAAAGTCAAAATAGTATAATAAATTCTTCATTTTAGTGGAAGCATCCCAGACAAACGGTATATATACTGTACTTATATCGTATCAGGAGGCTGACATGAAAAAACAGTGGTGGCACGACAAAGCCGCATATCAGATTTACCCGAAAAGTTTTTTTGACACCAACGGTGATGGCATTGGCGATCTTAAAGGTATTACTGCTAAATTTGATTATTTAAAAGCGCTGGGCATCGATATTATTTGGATTTCACCGGTATACCAGTCACCTTTTGTTGACCAGGGATATGATATTTCCGATTATTATGCTATAGATCCCCGGTTCGGTACAATGGAAGATTTTGAAGAACTGATCCGGGAAGCAAAAAAACGGAATCTTCATATTCTGATGGATTTGGTACTGAACCATTGTTCTGACCAGCACGAATGGTTCAAAAAAGCATTGGCAGATCCGGATGGTCCGTACAGTAAATATTTTTACTTTGAAAAAGGAAAAAACGGTCAGCCGCCCTGCAACTGGCGTTCATATTTCGGCGGCAGCGTTTGGGAACCGGTTCCGGGAACAGACAAGTACTATCTGCACCTGTTTGCAAAAGAACAACCTGATTTAAACTGGACAAACCCGGAACTCCGGCAGCAATTATACAACATGATTAACTGGTGGGCGCAAAAAGGTGTTGACGGATTCCGCATTGATGCAATTATCAATATTAAAAAAGACACTTCCTGGCAGAATTTTGAACCGGACGGACCCGACGGATTATCGTCAATCCACAAAATGCTGGACTACGTACAGGGCGTGGGCGAATACCTTGAAGATTTGAAAGAACACACGTTTGCCCTGCACGACAGTTTTACTGTAGGGGAAGTATTCAATGCAAAACCCGATGAACTGGAGGAATTCATCGGCGACAACGGACATTTTTCCACTATGTTTGATTTTTCCACCCATTGTATCGGGTTTGGCAAACACGGCTGGTATGATGCACCGCCGTTCTCCTTTGCAGCATGGAGGGATGTTGTCCACAAAAGCCAGCTCCGCTGCCTGCATACCGGATTCCTCGCAAACATTATTGAAAATCACGACGAACCCCGGGGTGTCAGCGCATATCTTCCGCCTCATGCCCAAACAGAAGCCGGTGCAAAAATGCTGGCAGCCTGTTCGCTACTGCTACGGGGACTTCCATTCCTGTATCAGGGACAGGAAATCGGAATGAAAAACCACCGCCGCACATCCATTGAATACTATGACGACATCAGTACAAAAGACCAGTATGCGGCAGCTCTTGCCGCCGGATTATCACCGGAAGCCGCACTGGACTGCTGCGCCAGATTCAGCAGAGATAATGCCCGGACACCGGTACAGTGGAGCGCTGCCCCGAATGCTGGTTTTACCACCGGAACCCCGTGGCAGCCGGTAAACAGTGATTATCAGGAACGGAACGTGGATACCCAACTCCGGGACGCAGATTCCGTATGGAATTTTTACCGGCAGCTGCTTGCCCTAAGAAAAAATCCAGCCTGGAAAGATACGTTTGTATACGGAGGATATATTCCTGCGTTTACACAAATAGAAGATATTTTTGCCTTTTACCGGACACCGCCGGCAATATCCGCAGGTTCCGATACACCAGCATCAGACGCAGACATTCCCTGCACCGGTACAATTCTGACCGCAGCAAACTTTGGTACCCGGTCAACAGAACTGATGCTGCCGGCAGAACCGGCATCCCTGTTGCTGACAAACATGAAGGATACTCCGTATCCGGTACAAGGAACAAAGCTGCATCTCAATCCTGCACAGGTTGTGGTGCTGGTCTTTTAAAACACCGGGGCAGCTTATGCTGCCTCCATCCGGCAATAAAAGAAATCTATTGCCGGAAACAGCCACCCAGGGAATAAAAAAAAACAGTATAAAACCGGCACACTATAGTTTAACAGCTTACCGTATGCACCACTGATTTCTGTAATATCCGCCGGAACCGGATTTTCTGCCGGTCACCGCCGGAACCGGACATAATGCATACAAAAAATAATTTGCTAAAATATGCAATATACCCTATAATGGTAATATGTCCATATTATGCAAAAAAATATTACGTTCTTTGCTGTTGTATCCACTGTTTTTTATATCCAGTCATTTTTGTTTTGCTGAAACTCAATCGCAGACTTCAAATTCAATAATCACTGTCGGCGGTAATATCACAAACCAATACCCGGCAGGTGATATGGCTTCTTTTGCCGACTACAGTCTTGGGTTGGGACTCAGTGCACAGTTCCGGCTGCCGGTTGATTTACCCGTACTGGATAACCTGGGGTTTTCTGCCCGGGGACAGTGGCAGATGCTGCTGCCGTCTGATTCCCGCATATCCCATCTGTACACGACATCCCTGACCGCAGGGATATATTACGTTATTCCTTTTAAAAACACGCAGGTATCCCTGCAACCGGAAATCGGGTACGGTATAGCTGTCCATTCACTGAAAACGACGGGAGGCTTGCCGGAATATCCGGAAGGAACATACCTTGACCAGATGATAGAATTTGCCGTCTCCGCTGTCTACAGCGCATCAACACAAAACAACGGAATAGTTAATTTTTCCTTTGCACCGGTATACACGTTAATGCCGGAACAGAATGCGTTGATACATTTAATTGGATTCCGGATCGGATTCTCGTACGGATTTCCCCGGAGCTCAAAATAGGTGTCTATTATGAAGAAAAATATCATTCTAGCAGTAATTCTGACCGCTGTACTCTGTTCATCCTGCAGTATGCTTCTTTCAGACTTAAAAAATGCCGCAGCAAAAAAACTGTGTACCGTTGAACTGTATGCCGGACAGCGGGGTACATTCAACGGAGAACAGTACACAACACTCACTGTTGTCTCCGATACCGTTATCAACCTTAATGATTATCTGCCGGAAGTTCCGGAAGAAGAACAAAACCGCTGGGAATTTTCCGGCTGGCTGGATGAAAAAGGCAATTCTGCTGCCACTGTCTGCATCACCGACAACTGTAGCTTTATTGCCCAGTATATTAAACTGTGTACCGTCACATTTATGGATGGTACTGAAGAAACACTGAAACAGACCGGCATCAAACAGAACACAAAAATTACAGAACCAGATCGCCTAGAAAAAGAACACTGGAATTTTGTAGGCTGGTTTACAGACGCGACAGGCGGAACCCAATGGCAATTTACCACCAACAACGTTACTGATGACATGACCCTGTATGCCCGGTGGACGCAGGTTATGCATACCATCACATTTCAACCCGGCGAGCATGGAACATTTGACAAATACACACAGAAATTCCCCGAGGGATCAACCCTTGATTTTTCAAATATTCCGGTTCCTGACGGAAAATCCGGCTGGGAATTCCTCTGTTGGAAAACAAAGGACGACGAGGGCAATCCGGTACAAGTACCGGAAGATGCATATGAAATTACGAAAGATGCGGTACTCACCGCCATCTGGGCACAGGACAAATTTTCCATTACCTTTGCTGCCGGAACCCAGGGATATTTTGGTAACAGCAGTGCAAAAAAAGCAACATACGAAACAACCGTGGACAAAGCTACACCGGTTAATCTGTTGAACCCGGAATACATCCCGGAACAATATACCGGATGGGTCTTTACCGGCTGGGAACTTGACGGACAACCGGTTAAAAATCCGGAATCCTATTCAATAACCAAAAATATCAAACTGGTAGCCGCATACCGGCGGTTGGATTTGCAGCTGCTGGTAAACAACAAATCTGCAACAGTATACGAACTGGGAAAAAAGGAAAAAATCACTGTTACGTTTGAATTCAAAAATCGACCGGACGAAGAAAACCAGAATTTCCTTACTGATGAAAAAGGTATTATCTGGGAAATCACACCTGAAAACCCGGCTGGTATATCTTACGTTATTTCTTCTAATAAGCAAATCAACACACTAACCGGTAACACACCGGTAACCACACCGGTTTCTGTATCAGTTACCATTAACGGCATTACTTCATCACCTTTGGCAGTAACCGTGGGAGATTACCGTACCCTGGAAACACCGGATAACCTGGACAATGTATTGCAAGAGATGCAGACTGACGGAGACGATACCCTTAAAATTAAAGGTGACAGTTTCTTCTCTGAAACGTACACGTTTGAAGACTTGTGCCATGCAGTGGATACGGCTGTAACAGGTACTCAAGAAAAGATTGTCTTGGATTTATCAGAAACAGATAATATAACATTGCCGGAATGGTCTTCCAATACCAGTATAACAGGAATTATTCTGCCGGATACCATGACAGAAATAGGTTCAGGTGCTTTTTACGGATTTGAATCTTTGGAAACCATAACGCTTCCCCAGGGACTTACAACAATCGGAGCAGCCGTATTTATGGGCTGTGAACAGCTCACAACAATAGATATACCGGCAACCGTCACATCCATCGGAGATTTCGCTTTTTCAGATTTAAAAAATCTGAAAACGATTATTTATCGCGGTAACCCGAATAATTGTACGTTAGGCACAACGTATGGAAAAACCAGTGTTTTTCCTGAAACAACCCGGTATTCATATTCCATATATGTACCGGATGTTCAGGCAGTAACAAATCCGCTGTGGCTGCAATACAAAGACAAACTAAAGAACATCAGTGAACTGCCGTAACGCACATCCGGTTGTTCTGTCCGTGATGCGGGAAGACGGAAAACAGTCTGCCCTGTATCACGGACAGCATCGCAGCCGGTTCCGTAATATACCGAGCCGGCTGTATCAAACGTAGTGTTCCATATCTGAAAAAACGCACTCCGCTTACATTGCCGGTATAGATGTTACCATAGAATTTTTTGTCACTTTTGCTTCATACAATAATTTGTCTGCTGCCACTACAGCGTCTTTAATCTGCATATCTTCAAAATATCCCGCACCGATACTCACTGATACCGTTATATCAGATACCGAAGGAATACGTATCCTGTTGATTTTTTTTCTGATAAATTCCATTTTATGAAAAAATGAATCCGGGGCAATTCCCCGCATAACAACAAGAAATTCATCGCCCCCATACCGGACAATAATATCAGTTGTCCGCATATTTGCTAACAATTCACCGGCAACCTGTTGCAGTACAATATCTCCTGCCGTATGTCCATATGTATCATTAATCAGTTTAAAATTATCCACATCAAGTACCGCAACCGCAGGATGCCGTGATAATGCACACAGCTGTTCATCATAATACCGCCGGTTATATACTCCGGTCAACGAATCAGTATACACTTTCCGTGTGTATCCGGAAATCAATTCTTGAAACTGATTTTTCCCTGCAGCATCCCACAAGGTTTCATCTGTCGTCTTTGTAACCATTTCAAGCAAATATGGCGCTTTTTCAACTTCAATATATTTAGAAATGACAAAATAAACATCATTATCTACAAATTCAAATTTTTCTTCCCGCCCTTTACTCAGTAATGCCTTTGCCGAAACACAATTATTACAACGGTGTTTTTTTCGCCAAGAAGCATAACATTCATATTCTTTTTCTTTCGGAGAATCCCCACCATGAAAAACAATTTCTTTTGTCAGCGAAACATCAACAACCCGGACTAAATCAAACAGTCCGTTCAACTGGGCAACCAAATTTTCTACTTCCCGATAAGTCATATAATACCTGCATATTATGGAAAAACAAACTGAACACTGTTTTTTTACAAAACAACAGAGAACAAAACAACATTTCGATGCTAAATATTCTACATATATTCAAAATATAAAACAAGAGCTTTTATCGGTAGAAATCCGCTAAAACCAGACCTCTGCAACAGTATACCATGCTTAACAATACCGGCATTGTATTCTGCAAAACTTTACACCATCCGTAGAAAGAGGTATAATACCGGACATGAATACCTACACGGTTACTCATGCATTTAAAATTACCATTCCGGTATTGTTCGGTTACCTTGCCATCGGAATTCCGTTCGGGCTTATGCTGGTCAGCGCCGGTTATCCTTGGTGGCTTGCCCCGGTCATGAGCGTTTTAATGTACGCCGGCGCAGGACAGTACATGGCCGTCGCATTGTTTTCTGCAGGGGCACCATATTCCGTAATTGCCGTTACCATGCTGCTGCTGAATATCCGGCACATTGTATACGGCTTATCTTTAATTACTCCGTTCAAAGGAACCGGTAAATGGAAACCGTATCTTATTTTTGCCCTGACAGATGAAACCTATGCCCTGATGACCGGTTGTTCTGTCCCCCGTGGAGTTTCTGCCGGTACGTTTTACGGAACCATAGCCCTGTTAAATCATTCTTACTGGATTACCGGCAGTATTATCGGTGCTGTTGCCGGTTCCCTGATTCCTTTTTCTTTAGACGGTGTTGATTTTGCACTGACAGCTCTGTTTGCCGTACTGCTGATTGATCAGGTGCAAAAGTCTAAAGATATTGTACCACCGCTGATTGGAGTTGTAACAGCAGCAGCAGCAATGCTGTTGGTTCCGTCCCAATATATTCTGATTACAGCATTGGCAGCCGGTACGGCTGTCCTTATGTTGGCAAAAGGCAGGAACTTATGCCGTTAAGTCTTTCCGCAGCTTTGGGCGCAACGGCTATTTCGGCACTGATAATATTTGCCACCCGGTTGTTTCCGTTCGTACTGTTTTCCCGGCGGGAACCACCTGCACTATTGCGCTTTATAGAAAAATACATTCCTCCCATGATTATGGCAATCCTGTTGGTATACTGTTTTAACGGTGTTGACTTTACCGTCCGGCCTTTTGCCCTGCCACATATAACCGCACTGGTAGTCACCGTTCTGACATACTTATGGAAACACAATCCACTTATCAGTATCTTTGGTGGAACAATTCTTTTTATGCTTCTCCAAAATCTCTAGCAAAGAGGAAAAAAAGTAAAAAACTATAGATAAAATAGTAAATCCGTCTTGACAACGGGGGGGGGGTGCTATAATAGTATAAAAAAAATTTAAAAAGCTCGAATTTAACTGACTTTTAGATTTTTTTTTTATTTTCTAGAAATTCAGGGAGATTCATATGAAAAATATGAAAAAAAGGAAAACGCTGTTAACTCATATTGTACTTCCTACTATTGTTCTTTCACTTCTAGGTTCCTGTATTATATCGATACTGCTATGGACCGAAACAAAATACACACTGACAAAAATAGGAGCTGCAGATCTACTGCGAAAAATGGACATCATGAATTCCACTCTTGCAGAAGAACAGGCATCTCTCCAATTACAAATAAATTATCTTGCTACCAATATAAATATGTTGATGAACAGTTTATCTAATCAGACTATCGCAGCAAATTATTTCAATAAGTTTGTTGAATCAGCAGAATTAGAGAATCTGTTTTTTCTGAATAATAGCGGAACAATTTTATATTCATACAAACCCCATCCATTAACTCAGGAATCAGAGAAAAAAGCAATTACGGCAGCACAAACAAGTGTGGGAACCAGCGTTATAACTGCAACAGACTCTGCAATATTACTGACAATTAGTAAAAAAATCGAATTCAATCAGACAAGTTATATTATCCTACTCCAAAAATCGATTTCCGGTGAAGATTTTTTAGTAAATCATGCAGCCGGATTAGATGTGGAATTAACGTTATTTATCAATGACGTACGGGTAGGAACAACTATTAAAAATGCCAATGGTCAGTATATAACCGGAATGAAACTTGATAACAGTAAAGTTTTTGAGCAGGTATATACAAAAAAAGAAAATTATATTGGTACAAATCAAATTAATGGACAAACATATTTGACAATGTATGCTCCTTTCCCTACAGATGATCCGTCTGTAAAGACCATGTGTTTTGTCGGTACTAATTTTGAATCGGTAACAACAAGCGCATTGGATATAATGAAAACAGTATTACCGACGATTATCGGAATGCTTTTGCTAATTGTGATTGTTGTTGTAATTATTATCAAACAAACCGTGATCAAGCCGATTACCCAAACAATGACTGCATTCCAGAATCTGAACGGAGAATCAGGTCAGGCTGATCTGGCACAACGTATTGCAATCCGCCGGGAAGATGAAATAGGTATAATGTGTACTGCAGTTAATAAATTTATCGGAACGCAGAATTCTCTGTTAAAAAAAGTAAAACAGGTTTCGGATTCCTTAAAGCAGGCCGGAGAAACTTTAGCTGCATCATCCCAGCAGTCTGCCAGTGCCACCGCCCAGATTATGGCAAATATTTCCAGCGTTAAAAATTCCGTAGAAAAACAGAGTAATGCTCTGTCAAACGTCTTGCAGATTGTTGATAAAAACATCAGCGACATCAATAATCTGGATAAACTGATAGAAAACCAGTCTGCCGGTATTGTAGAATCTTCCGCATCAATCGAAGAAATGGCAGGAAATATTTCATCCGTGTCAAATTCTGCAACAAAAATGGCGGCAGAATACCACGAATTGATAGAACTGACCCGGCAGGAAAAACAGAGACAGGATGAAGTTGCCCAGCAGGTCAGCAATATGGCACAACAGTCCCAGCACTTGGCAGAAGCAAACAGTGTGATTGCACAAATTGCATCCCAGACAAATCTGCTGGCAATGAATGCTGCCATAGAAGCAGCCCATGCCGGAGAAGCAGGAAGAGGTTTTTCTGTAGTAGCTGATGAAATCCGTAAACTGGCAGTCAACTCATCTGCACAGTCTAAAGCAATAAAAGCAGAACTCAGCAGTATCAGTGAAGTAATTGCATCTGTCGTTGAAGCAACAGAAGCTTCCCAAGAAGATTTCGCCCGTATCACAGATAAAGTGACCAGTACAGAACGGCTAGTACAGGAAATCGATCATGCAATGGTGGAACAGAAAGAAGCGTCCCAGCAGGTATTGACAGCGCTGCATGATATAAACGATGCAGCAAGCGAAGTCCAGACAACTTCAAAAGACATGGCGGACGCTGTAGCAAAAACAAAAGAAACATCCAATAATTTGGAAACCATTGCCCGATCAGTAGAAGGTAGTATGGACGAAATGTCGGAAGGTGCAAAAGAAATCAGTACGTCTGCCCAACATGTATCTGATATGGCATATACAACAAAAGAAAATATCAAAACATTAGAAGACCTTCTCAGCAAATTTAAACTTGCAGCAGATGATTAATCTATTACTACAAGAAAAAAACTGCAGGTTTTATAGCAGTTTTTTTCTTGTACTCTATCCGATAAAATTATCATTGAAATATGCTGCAACCTATTGACAATACACTCTATTTTCACCATTCTCAAAGTTACAGATTGTTGTTGCGGCAGGAGGAACAGGAAAACATTGAAAGGCAGTTCTGTTACAATTAATCATGTTTCCAAACATTTTGGAAATTTTCATGCGCTGGACGATGTACATTTTACAATAAACAAAGGGGAATTTTTTTCCCTGCTCGGACCTTCCGGCTGCGGTAAAACAACATTGCTGCGGATTATTGCTGGTTTTGAATTTCCTGATAACGGAATAGTACTTTTTGATGATAAAAATGTTATCCCGTTGCCGGCAAATAAGCGCCAGTCAAATACGGTATTCCAGAATTACGCATTATTCCCTCATTTATCTGTGTATGAAAACATCGCATTTCCGTTGCGGTTGCGTAAACAGGATAAAACGCTGATTGATGAAAAAGTCCGCGAATATCTGCATTTAGTGCAACTTGACGCCCATATGAACAAAAAACCTAATCAACTTTCCGGAGGACAACGCCAGCGGGTTGCGATTGCCCGGGCATTGATAAATGAACCTTCTGTTCTCCTTTTGGATGAGCCGCTTTCTGCATTGGATGCAAAACTCCGCTCCAACCTGCTGGTTGATTTGGATGCCCTGCATGATAAAATCGGTATTACTTTTATTTACGTAACCCATGATCAGTCAGAAGCTCTATCTGTTTCAGACCGTATTGCCGTCATGAATCAGGGCAAAGTTTTACAGGTCGGAACACCTTTTGAAATTTACGAAAGTCCTGCGACAGAATTTGTTGCCCAATTTATTGGTGAAACAAATATCTTTCCGTCACGGGTAGTAGAATGTTCACCATTGGTTTTGCCTGACGGCAGCAGTCAGGAATTCATGGTCACACTGGAAGCGCCACAATTGGGCTGCAGGTACGGAGCAGACGAAAACGCAAAGCAACTTATCAAAGTAACTGACTATGAACAGACAGAAATCGGGCAGAAAGTATGCTTTACCGTCCGCCCTGAAAAAATACGTATTACGCTGGAGCCACCGGTAACAAACCGGAATGATATCAATATTTTTGCCGGTGTAGTAGAAGAGCCGGTATATTCTGGATTCCAGTCAAAATTTTATGTCCGCCTTGAAAACGGAACGATTGTCAAAGTGTTCAAGCAACATACCAATTACCTTGATGATGGTCCGGAAATTGAATGGAAAGACAACGTGTATATTTCCTGGAGTGCCAACGACGGTTATATTGTAGAGGACATAGATCAATGAGCCGCAAAACAGAAGATGCCCAGCCACCGCAATCCGCTGCCGGTATCTCAAGGGAATCTTCCCTGCATACGACAAAACCAAAGATACGCACTGTATTAAAAACACCCGGTAGCCTGTATTCATGGCCTATGGGAATATGGTTTACCGTTTTTTTTATAGTACCATTGCTTATCATCATTCTGTACAGTTTTTTGGAAAAAGGTTTATATGGTGGTGTAGTCTGGAAGTTCTCATGGAATGCATACCGGCAGATGTTCAATCCGAATTATGGCATTATTCTGCTTCGGACATTAAAAATATCCCTGTTATCTACATTGATTACAATTGCAATTGCCCTGCCTTGTGGTTATGCAATGGCCCGCAGCCGGCATCAGACATTGTTGCTCATTTTAATCATCATTCCTTTCTGGACAAATTCCCTGATACGGGTATTTGCATGGATGTCAATCCTCAGCAATGACGGTATTGTAAACCAGATACTGCGGCAGCTGGGGCTTGTTTCAGAATATGCCCAATTGCTGTACAATCAGAACGCAGTTATCTTGGTATCTGTGTATATGTATCTGCCCTATGCAATTCTACCGGTATTTACATCAATAGACCGGTTTGACTTTTCTCTGCTTGAGGCTGCACGGGATCTAGGTGCAACAAAGTCGGAGTCAATGTTCAAAGTACTACTTCCAAATATTAAAAGTGGCGTAGTAACTGCTATTATTTTTACATTTATCCCGATTTTCGGAGCCTATACTGTACCGTTGCTCGTTGGTGGTAAAGATTCCTATATGATAGGCAATATCATTGTTGATCAGGTTAACAAAGCCCGTAACTGGCCGCTGGCAGCGGCTTTCTCCATGATTATTACGGTTATCAGTGTACTGGGCGTCTTATGGGTTATGGCTTCTAATAAAAAAGACGCATCAATAAAAAAAATATCCGGTTCAGAAGGGGGCAGATAATGGCAGGGAATCCTTACCGGAACATGATTGACCGGGTCAACAAAAAAAAGCCGACATCAGAACCAGCCCGCCATGCACGCCGGGCATTTATGCGTCCGACGCGGTTTTCCCTTTCAATTACAATTCTGATTTTTACCCTGTGTTTTCTTTTTCTGCCGTTATTTTTTATTATATTTTTCTCTTTCAATGAAAATAAAGCTGCCGATTTCACCCGGTTGTCACTGGTATGGTACAAAGAACTTTTTTTTAACTCCGGCGATTTATGGGCTGCCTTAGGTAATAGTCTGCTTATTGCCTTTTCTTCCGCCGCAGTCGCCACCGTTCTGGGTACACTTGCAGCAGTCGGAATGAACTGGTACAAATTCCGGGGAAAAGCGTATATCCAGACCATCAGTTTTCTCCCCATGGTACTTCCCGAAGTTATCATTGGTGTATCAATGTTGATTTTTTTTGCAGGCATCAAAATCCCGCTAGGGCTGTTTACTATTTTTGCTGCCCATACCACATTCTGTCTGCCGTTTGTATATCTGATGGTACTTGCCCGGATTGATGAATTTGACTTTACCATTATAGAAGCTGCCCATGATTTGGGAGCAACAGAACGGGAAACTATGTTAAAAGTTATCGTTCCGGGAATTATGCCTGGTATTCTGTCAGGTTTTATGATGGCAGTAACTATGTCTCTGGAAGATTTTGTTATTACATTCTTTGTATCCGGTCCCGGTTCTACTACCCTGCCGCTATACGTATACTCCATGATCCGGTTCGGAGTTTCACCGGTTATCAATGCCTTGTCCTTTGTATTGATAATCGCAACCATATTGATTGCTGTTTCCCTGCGCAAATTCCTGAAAACAATTGCCGCAGCGAAATAGAGAGGAGATGCTATGCAAAAAAAATTGTTGATTCCGGTGATTATCACACTGCTGATATGTACCGGCTGTACAAAAGATGACGGAAAAACCCTGTATCTGTTCAACTGGACATATTATACACCGGAAACCGTTATCAGTCAGTTTGAACAGGAATTCGGGGTTAAAGTAAAAGTTGACAACTTTGCTTCTAATGAAGAAATGTTTGCAAAACTGAAAGCCGGGGCTACCGGTTACGATATTATATTTCCTTCCCAGGACTATGTATCAATTATGATAAAAGAAAATATGCTGGCGGAAATTGATGCATCAAAAATACCCAATCTGTCATACATCAGTCCTGCAGTTCTGGAAAAAGCCACCTATGATCCGACAATGACATATAGCGTTCCCTATTATATGGGTGCCGCAGGTATCGCAGTAAATAAAACAAAAGTTTCTTCATATGACAAAAGCTGGAATATTTTTGCCCGGACTGATTTAAAAGGCAGAATGTGTATGATGGATGATATGCGGGAAGTTATCGGTGATGCACTGGCATATCTGGGATATTCCGTCAATTCTTTGAATGATGCAGAACTTGCTGCTGCCAAACAATTGATTCTCGAACAATGGAAACCGAATCTGGTAAAATTTGATGCAGAAGGTTTCGGGAAATCTTTTGCAGACGGTGATTTTTGGGTTGTACAAGGATATGCAGAGGTTGTATTCGGTGAAGTTCCGGAACAGGATTGGGATACGGTAGACTTTTTTATTCCGGAAGAAGGCGGACCCATGTACATTGATTCCATGTGTGTATTAAAAAATGCCAAACATTATGATTTGGCAATGGAATTCATCAACTTCATCCACCGCCCGGAGATTTATGCACAGTTTCTGGATGAATTCCATTTTCCTCCCAGTGTAAATACCGGAGCAGCGCAGTATATGACAACAACACCGCTGTATTCCACAGAGGCAATGGCGCCCTGTGAAATAAAAGATGATGTTGCAGAAGGCTTGGTAAAGTACGATACGCTGTGGCAGGAAATCCGGTTCACAAACTAATACAACTCCTGCCCTGCGGGTACAAAAAATGCGGCCGTTGCGCCGCATTTTTTGTACCCGCAGGCATCTGGAAGACCAATAAATACGGAAACAACAGAAACCGGCAGTCACAATAAATACTTCTATACAGCGCAACATATACCGGACAAAGTATGCCGGCAGACAATCCAATACCGGTCATACTATCCGGTTACAATGTGCCACCCAAAACCCGTAATCTACCCGCCGGCAACGCACCGCAGCCACAGCCCCGGCAAATCACGGTGTTCTGACACGGTATTCCACATAGCGCACCCGTCCCTGCTCCACCGCCTGCTTTACAGACTGTTCCCGCCGGGACAATGTGCTGCCACCGGTTTTTACTTCAATAAAAAGAATTTCATCCACAAGCCCCGTATCCCGGCTGCCGCAAAACCCGATAAAATCCACCGGTTTTCCGATAAACTGTACTTCAGACAGATCGCAGGGAAACCCGGGCAGCAGCGGCGCAAGCTGTTCATTTACCTGCCCTGCAACAACAGCCCGTGAACGTTTTACCGCATCCAACCGGGCTGATTTTACCTGCCGTTCTGTTTCCATACGCCCGATGTATCTTCCGGTTGCAACGCATAATATACAGCTTACCAGAAAAAACACAGCCGCCGCACAAACAGGCAGCAAATATTCCGTACCGACTAACCTGCCGGCAAGACTGGCAATATACCCCATAGACAGCTTCCTTAAAAAATGTTGTCAACTCCGGCTCTTGATGGTATAGTAAATACCGGAAATATACTATATGCTGCCAGAAAGATTCCTTTCTTGATGGCGTAGTCTGGAGGTACATTATGAAAACCAGGCATCCGTCCGTTTTTTTTCTGATTTTGTCCGGATTTTTCCTGACGGTCGTTTTTTCCGCCGGAGCGGAACAATTCCGGTTCCAATATACGCCGGGTGATTCATACCGGATTCTTTCCACCGTACAGGAAGATGTTCTGGTAAACGGATATTTTGACCATTACGCGGAAATCGTGAACCGGATTTCTGTAAACGTTACGGATGTCACCGCAGACGGTGCAGAACATGATGCGGTTTTTATGACTACAGAAAATTCCACCGCTGCTGCCGGTAACAGAAATTTTACCTGGGGCAACGAATACCGCAGCATTTTTACCAGAGATGAACAGGGAAAATACACTATCGACAGCAGATATTATATGCCGGTCGTCAGAAATGTGCCTGTATTCCCGAAATACGATGTACAGCCAGGTGACTCTTGGACAGCAGAAGGACATGAAGCCCATGATATGCGGCAGACATTCAACATAGCAGAACCGTTCATTGTACCGTTTTCTGCCCGGTACACGTACACCGGTGACGCAGAGCAAGATGGACGCAAACTACAAGTGATTGAAGTCCGGTATAACCTGTATTACGACAGTCCGGAACCGCCGTCCCATTCCGGCTACAGCGATTATCCAGCAACAACAATGGGATATTCCCACCAGACAATTTACTGGGATAATGAAAAAGGTGCCATTGACCATTACTACGAGGATTTCCGCATTATTGTGGAAACTTACTACGGCAATGTATTGGAATTCACCGGAACAGCCCAGGCGGAAGTAACAGAATATAACGGAAAAGCGACTGAACGGATAGATTCTGTACAGAATTCAATCAGAGAAATGGGTCTTGAAAACACCTCGGTGCGGGCTGACGAAGAAGGATTGACGATCAGCATCGAAAATATCCAGTTTAAGCCTGATTCCGCGGAATTGATGGAATCGGAAAAAGAAAAACTCCGGAAAATTGCTTCTATATTGAAGGATTTTCCGGACAATGATTTGCTGGTAACCGGTCACACTGCCCTTGCCGGTACTGCCGCCGGAAGAAAAGAATTGTCAGAACAGCGGGCCCAGGCTGTCGCAGAATATCTCACCATCTTAGGTGTCAAAGATGCATATCATATCTTTACCCGGGGATTCGGTGCGGAACGCCCGGTAGCCCCAAATACGACAGAAGACGGGAAAGCCAGAAACCGCCGGGTTGAAATTACGATTATGGATAACTGACCGGATACATCTTTTTTAATAAATCCATACAATAATAATAGTATGGACAATGATGATTATTTTGAAGAACCCGGTACAAACCTGTATCCTGATCCGGTAGCGGATATTGCCCGCGAAAAATTCGGTGTGACAACACTGTATCCATGGCAGCGGCTGGTTATTGCAAACATTATGGAATGTGCGTCACCGGAAAATCAATCCGGCAGCAGCTTCTGTCCGCAGGTTATGACACCGGTATTCTGCCCGGCAACAGACGTCCCGGCAGCAGCAGAATACCGGCAGCACCCCCACCAGAACGGGAAACCGGCAGAACTACCCGCAGAGATACCGGCTGTACCGGGCGGCATATTACCGGCACAGACAGATAATTCTCCAGAACCAGAAACGGTATCCGGCACCATCCCGATTGCAACACACACCGGTATTCAGGAAGTATACAACAGGTCTGTATCACCACTCCATGCCGCCGCCGGAGATACAGTAACAGACATTCTGAATACCGGCAGACAGATTGTCCTGCTTCCTACCGGAGCGGGGAAATCCCTGTGCTTCATGGTTCCCGCCTTGCTTTTATCCCGTCCGACACTGGTTATTTATCCGCTGCTTGCACTTATGTCTGACCAGATGCGGCGGCTGGAACAGGCCGGAATAGAAGCAGTGGTGTTTCAGGGACAACAGACTGATGAACAGCGGGAAACCAATTTCCGGAAAATTGCCGCAGGTACAAAAATTATTCTTGCTAATCCAGAAGTCCTGCAATCAGAGCCGCTGGTCAAACGGCTTGCCGGCTGCCATATTATCCATGCTGCCATAGATGAAGCCCACTGTGTTTCTGAATGGGGGGATACATTCCGTC
Organism: uncultured Treponema sp.; assembly: GCA_944389965.1. Lineage (GTDB taxonomy): Bacteria > Spirochaetota > Spirochaetia > Treponematales > Treponemataceae > Treponema_F. Next base: position 11,174 of record CALXOI010000015.1, on the reverse strand, counting down.
CGGCATACTTGACCCTTGGCGGTATTCTCTCCCGGATGAATATTCCGGTGATTACAGCGTTTACAGCCACCGCTTCGGCGCCGGTTTTGGACAGGATAACAGAAGTTTTGTTCAACGGAAGCCGCCCCTATCTGATGAAAAGTACATCCGACCGTCAGAATATCCATTATTCGGTAATATATACCGGTGCAAAGCAGAAAACCGCCCTGCAACTGGCAATGAACCGGCAGCGGCCGGTACTGGTGTTCTGCGGAACACGGTACCGCAGCGAACAGACAGCCCGTTTATTTCAGGAATTTCTCGGCAAAGAAAATGTACGGTTTTACCATGCAGGTCTCTCAAAAGAAGAAAAAAAAGACGTAGAGAAATGGTTCTTTCCCCGCACAAACGCTGTTTTATGCACAACATGCGCTTTCGGCATGGGTGTAGATAAAAGTAATATCAGGACAGTTATCCATCTGGAACCGCCGCCGACCGTTGAATCATATATTCAGGAGGCAGGACGGGGCGGACGGGATGGACTGCCGTCACAAGCAATCCTGCTCTGGAATATCAGGGATTCTGTGAAAGCACACCGGTTTCCTACCGGCAGCAGGGAACGGATACTGTCGGATTTTGCAGAAACAACTGGCTGCCGGAGACAGGTATTACTGGATGCACTACAAGATACCGGTGCGGTCTGCAGCGGCTGCGACAACTGTGACAGAACCGCCCCGGCTCCGGAAAGTGCCCGGACGGCAGCGGATATACAGTATACATGGAATTTCATTAAGTGGAACAGCGGCAGGTTCACCCGGGATCAGACAGCAACCCGTCTCTGCGCAAAATTAAACAGGAAACAGAACACAGACATATATGAGCCGGGGGATTTTATTGATATTATAGAACAATTACAGATGAAGAATTATATTGCCGTCCGGGGCAGAACACAGAAAAAACTTGTTATCCCGCTGTTCCGGCATTGTCCGGTTATGTAGATTTTCCGCTGGACGCAGCAGCTTCCTGTCCGGTTTCAGAAGTTTCAGTTTTCTGACTGGTTTCAATCTGCCGGTTCTTTTTATTCCGGAGCCGGGGCGGCTTTTTCCGGTACCGGACAACGTACACGACAAAGTTGAGATACAATAAAATGACAACAGTGGCAGTAATAACATGAATATTAGTCAATACTTTTGAAATTGCAGCCAATACAGACACGTCCATACCATGGGTATCGGCAATTTATGATAAAATCTTGAAAATATTTGTCGTCCAAGGAAAAACGTGTTATACTAATCAATATGAATGAAAAAACTATACCATCACGAAATGAAATTCCTGCAGGAGACAAATGGGATCTTTCAACATTATATACCAATGATGCTGACTGGGAATCAGATTTGCTGCGTATCCAACATCTGGCAGAAGAAATCGCTTCATACAAAGGACGGCTGTCTGAATCCTCTGATATATTTCTTTCAGTAATAAAAAAATATGCAGAGCTGGAAGAAACTGCTGAAAAAAACGGCAGTTATGCATTTTTGCTCACAGCAGGAGACGCCGGCAACAGTGAATACCAGGAAAAACAAAGCCGGTACATTATGACTGCTACCGCTGCAGAAGCCAGATTCAGCTTTTTGATTCCAGAAATTCAAGCTATAAAAGAACCGGTGATTGCAGCATGGATAGAGCAACCGGAATTTGCAGATTTTAGAATCTGGCTCAAAAAACTGCTCCGGCTGAAGCCTTACATCTTGAGCGAAAAAGAAGAACGGATGTTAACCCTGCAAACAGAAACAAGCAGGACTGCCGGCAAAGCTTTTTCCCAACTGACCAATGTGGATATGACTTTTGGTACCATTACTACACCGGAAGGTGATATTCCGCTAAGCCAGTCATCATATTCAATGCTGCTGGAAAATCCAGACCGAAAAATCAGGGAAAATGCATACAAACAATTTTATAACATATTTAATGAACATAAAAATACCATTGCCGCTTTATATGAAGGCAGTGTGAACCAGGATATTTTTGAAGCCCGCTGCCGTGGTTATTCCTCGGCCCGTGCAATGGCTCTTTTCCCGGATAAAATACCGGAATCGGTATATGATAATCTGATTACAGCAGTCCACGAGCAGCTGCCGGTACTGCACCGGTATTATTCCCTGCGGAAACAGGTATTAAAGCTGGATGAACTGCGCCATTACGATGTATATGTTCCACTCTGTGCGTCGGTAAAAACCCATACAACGTATGACGAATCCGTAGAAATTATCCGGCAGGCGCTGGCTCCCCTCGGCAGCGAATATACCGATACTCTCTGCGCCGGATTGCTGGGCGGCTGGGTTGACCGCTACGAAAACAAAGGCAAACGTTCCGGTGCTTTTTCCTCGGGGGGGTACACCGGATATCCGTATATCCTGTTGAATTACAAACCTGATGTACTCCGGGACGTTTTTACCATGGCTCATGAAGGAGGGCACTCCATGCATTCCTTCTATTCAGCCCGGTCTAATCCTTTCATGCAATACAGCTATACAATTTTTGAAGCAGAAGTCGCATCCACGTTCAATGAACAACTGGTTTTTGATTATCTGCTGAAAAATGCATCACATCCGGATATGAAACTTTATCTGCTGAGTACCAGAGCCGCAGATATTCTGGCGACCCTTCACCGGCAGACTATGTTTGCAGAATTTGAACTTCAAACCCACCGGATGGTTGAATCCGGTATCCCGCTCACTGTTGACGCATTGCGGACCACATACCGGGATTTACTGAAAACTTACTTTGGACCAGAAATGGTCTTTGAACCGGAAAGTGATCTGGAAGGGTTACGGATTCCGCACTTTTATACTGCATTTTATGTATATAAATACGCAACCGGTATTTCCGCTGCATTGGCGCTGGCAGACCGGGTCACCGGTGGTGGAACAGCAGAGCGGAATGATTATTTCTCATTCCTAAAGTCAGGCGGTTCCCGGTACCCGGTAGAAGCATTGAAAATTGCCGGTGTCGACATGGAATCACCGGAACCGGTCAGGGCAGCACTGAAGCGGTTTGAATCTTTGGTTTCAGAGTTGGAACAAATATTATTGCATACAGAATATTAAAACTAAAGTTTTAGTATTGTTATGCCGATAAATTATCGGTAAAATAATAATCAGGAGATGACTATGATGTCCATATCAGATTTTATTTCTCTGCCTAAAATTGATGCCCACAATCATTTGAATTTAGGAATGAGATATGCTTCATATGCCCCGTGGGCTGGATTTTATATCCCTGATTTTCCACGCCGCCTGAATGGATTGGATGAAATGCATGAAATTATCGGTTCATACACCCGCCACCGGACAAAGACTGCCCGGGATGTAATGGATTTATTGACTCTTTCGATACAGGATGCCATTGCCGACGGAGTAACCGTGTTGGAAGGAAGCGTTGATATTGGATTTGTTAATCATTGCGGAAATATTGATGCATTTCTGACACTGGTACAGGATGTTAAAAATAAATTCGACGGGAAAATAGATTTCCGCCCGGAATTGGGCATGGGCAAAACATTCGGAATAGACAAAATACAGGAGTGGGCTCCGGAATGTATGAGAAGCGGTATTTTCAAAAGTATCGATTTATATGGCCCTGAAGTTGAAGACGGAATAGCCGACTTTGCCAATATATATCAGTTAGCAGGAAAACTTGGCATAAAACGGAAGGCTCATGTCGGGGAATTTTCCGACGCAAAATCAGTCCGGCGGTTTATCGAATTTTTTGAACTGGAAGAAGTACAACACGGGATCGGAGCAGTTGCAGATGATTCTGTAATGCAGTTCATTAAAGACAGGAAAGTCCGTCTGAATGTCTGCCCGGAAAGTAATGTCATGTTGGGTTCCGTTAAATCATACGAAGAACATCCGCTGAAAAAACTGGTAGCAGCAGGTATTGATGTTTCAATTGCAACCGATGACCTGATGTTCTTTAATAAATCAGTTTCAGAACAGTGTGTTGATTTAATAAACTACAATGTACTGACAGAAGAACAGGTAAAAACTATACTGGCTGCAAATGTGGCTTCATACCAGTGATTACCGTTCCCGCAGATACACCATCAACAGCATAATATCAGAGTTACGGATACCGGAAATGCGGCCTGCCTGACCAAGCGTCACGGGTCGTATTTTTTCCAGTTTCTGCCGTGACTCCGCAGAAAGAGACGGAATCCGGCTGTAGTCAAAATCTGCCGGTATCCGGGCATTTTCCATCCGTTGCAATTTTTCAACACGTTTATCCTGTTTATCAATATAGTGAGCGTATTTTTTATCGATAAGCGCAGCTTCCCACAAATCAGGAGGAAATCCGGGGTTTGATGCACCGGGATTTGATTCAAGCAGTGCAAGGATTTCTTCTTCTATACGGATTTTTTCCTGAACCCGGGCATACCGTTCCGGAGAATTGAGCCCCACCCTGCTGCCCTTGCCGCATAACCTGCGGTCAGCAGTATCATGACGGAGCTTGAGCCGGTATTCAGCCCGGGCGGTAAACATTCGGTACGGTTCACGGGTTCCCAGTGTAACCAAATCATCAATCAGAACACCGATGTATGCTTCGCTGCGGGATAATACCAGCGGCTCGTATTCAGGAATATCCCGGATTCTATCCCGGTGACCGGCGACAGAATCCGGGGCGCACAATTCTGCCGGAAGCAACGGACCGCAGCACGCAATATGAGCCCGGGCATACAATGCTGCATTGATACCGGCAACAAGTCCCTGTCCGGCAGCTTCTTCATACCCGGATGTCCCGTTAATCTGCCCCGCAGTAAACAGTCCTGCAACAAGTTTTGTTTCCAAAGACGGGAAAAGCTGGGTCGGATCAAGGTAATCATATTCAACCGCATAACCGGGACGGCTCACAACGGCATTCCGGAATCCCGGCAAAGTACGTAAAAACCGATCCTGTACGGCTTCCGGCAATGATGAAGAAAAACCGTTAATATACATCTCTTCTGTGTCAAGACCTTCCGGCTCAACAAACAACTGGTGGCGTTCCCGGTCTGCAAAACGCATTACCTTGTCCTCTATGGAAGGACAATACCGGGGACCAATTCCGCTGATTTTTCCGCTGTACAAAGGTGACTTATCAATATTCTCCCGGATAATCCGGTGGGTCTCACTGTTTGTATACACCAGATGACAGGGAACGACAGGTCTGTCAACAGCAACCGTATCAAAAGAAAAAGGAATTATCTTTTCATCACCGGGCTGCTCTTCCAACACGGAAAAATCAATGGAGGGCTTCAGCACTCGGGGCGGCGTACCGGTTTTAAGCCTGCCGGTAGTAAAACCAAGCCGGTTCAAAGCTGCAGTCAGTCCCAGTGCCCCCGGCTCACCCAGACGGCCGCAAGGGGCATCATAGGCACCGATAAAGATTCTACCGCCAAGAAATGTACCGGTTGTCAGTACTGCCGCCCGCACCGGAACACGCCGTCCCCGTTCGGTTATTAACGCTACCAGCTTCTGCCGCACCGGCGTCCCGGAACTTCCGGGAACTGTGTTACCCCGGGTTTCTCCGGGCAGGGATCCCGGTTCTGAGCTGCCGCTGCTGCCGGGAGGAAGCGGGACGCCACTTTCTGTTGTCTCGATATCAACCACCGTATCCTGAAGGGTGGAAAGATTCAGCTGGCGTTCCAGAACGTGCCGGGCACGGGAAGCGTATACCAGTTTATCTGCCTGGGCACGGGGAGCCTGAACGGCAGGCCCCCTGCTCCGGTTCAACAGGCGGAACTGTATCATTGAGTTGTCAATCAGTTTTCCCATTTCACCGCCCAGCGCATCGATTTCCCGGACAATGTTGCCCTTTGCGATACCTCCGATAGACGGATTACAGGACATACGCCCGATAGAATCAATTGTCTGGGTAATCAGAACCGTTTTCAGCCCCATGCGGGCAGATGCCAGAGCCGCTTCAATACCGGCATGACCGCCGCCGACAACCGCTATATCAAATACATCGTTAAAACCAGCCATAGGTTTGCAGTATACACTATTTTTATATTTTTGTGTCAGAAAAACCGGTATCCGGCCACACATCTGCTGCGGTTTTACAGAAAATCCAATGCGGCTGACACCGCATCATTACAGTTCCGCCCATTTCTGAAAAAATACCGGCAGTATTACTGCATTTTATCTTAAATTTATGTAAATAAAGGAAAATAGTAATGACGCCGGAACGAATCCGGTATATACTATAAAAGTTAATAAATATACTATGTGGTGGAGGTTTTACACATGAAAAAAATTTCCGGCATTATACTGGCAGCCGTAACAATGGCGGCAGTATCAGCCCAATCAATTGAAGCAGAACCAAAAGTCTGGAACAACGGTTCAACAGAGTATATCCCCCTCGGAACGGAATTCCATCTGGAAGCCGAAAACTGGAATCCTGATCTGGGAACGATTATTTATACGCATAACGCAGGGAATCCGGTTGAATATACAGAGCCGGTTGCCCTCACAGAAGAAGGTACCGTCGTTCTGTCCTGGGTAACTATGGACTTATGGGGAAACGTCAGCAATGCCAAAACATATACCGCGGTTGTTGACGGCACTGCACCGGGAATCAAATATATGCTGAACGGTCCGTCATATATGGATGCAGACGGCATTTTTTATGTTACCAAAGATACCGGATTCCAGATTTTTGGAGAGGATACCCTTGCCGGAACAGAAAGTCTGTACCTTGACATGGGTACCGGCGAAATCATGGATGTTACCGGTTCCGGGCTGCTGTACCTGACTGGTATCCCTGACGGTCCTGTTTCCGCATCCTGTACTGCCGTTGACTATGTAGGTAACGTATCCACACCGGTTGAAGCAACCGTATATGTTGACAACACAGCACCGTCGGTTTATATCGACATTGATATTCCACCAGTAGAAGTAAACGGTGTCCAATACGTCAGCCCGGCGACAAAATTCACCCTTTCCGCAGCAGATGCATTGTCCGGTGTAGAAGGCATTTACATTTCCGTTAACGGTTCCGAATTTGCAAAATACGATGCAATGCAGCCGCTGTCCCCGGATGAACCCGGTAATTATATTTTGCAGGTATATGCAAAGGACAATCTGGGCAATACCAGTAATATTTCCGAAATGACATTCTCCACCAACCTGGCACTGCCTCCGGCAGAGTTAATCCTGAACCCTGCACCGGATCAGACAGAAGCAGTACCGGCACAACCCCAGCCGGTACCGGTTTCTGGAGAAAAATAAACCATTGCTGCCGGTTACGGTTATTCGTTAACCGGCAGTATTTTACCTAAATCGACAATCTGTCCGGATACGGTGAACACAACCCATTCGCAGATTGTCGTGATGTGGTCGCCTAACCGTTCTAAATCTTTGCAGATAGAAATATACCGGTAAATCTGTTTCATCTCTGTTTCATTTTTAGGATTCAGCTGGATAAGCCGGGCAATCAACGCTTTTTTGGAACGGTCTATTTCCGCATCTTTTGTGGCAGTTTCCATTGCGAGTTTTTGGTTGTCTTCGATGTATGCGGTTAATGAATCCCGTATCATTTTTGAACCGGCAGATGCCATCTGCGCAATCGGTTCTATGAATTCGGGAAACAATGTCCGGTCGCCTTTAACCGTTAGCTTTGCCAGATGGCAGGCATAATCACCAATCCGTTCCAGATTGGCAAAAATTTTGACAGAAGTAATGATTTTCCGCAGGTCGCCGGCAACGGGGGCTTCAAGCAGCAGCAGTTTGACACTTTCCTGTTCCAGCGTCAACTGCATTTCGTCTATTTTACGATCCTGCAAAATCAGTTCCCGGGCACCTTCCATGTCACCGGTCCGGAATACTTTAATACAGTCAGACAGATATTCTTCGACCATTGTGCCCAGATAAATCGTATCGTTATAATATGCGCGGAGCTTTGCGTCAAATTGATTTCTCATAATTTACCCCTCATTAACCGAACCGCCCGGAAATATATGCTTCTGTTTTTGGATTCCGGGGTTTATAGAAAACCTGTTCCGTATCACCGTATTCCACCAGGTAGCCGCACCGCTCATCGTTCACCATAAAGAATGCGGTGGTATCGGAAATCCGGGATGCCTGCTGCATATTGTGAGTAACAATGACAATTGTCAGCCGGTCTTTCAGCTGGAAACATAAATCTTCTATGTGAGAGGTAGAAACCGGGTCCAGCGCGGATGTCGGCTCATCCATCAGAATCACATCCGGTTCAACCGCCAGCGTCCGGGCAATGCACAACCGCTGCTGCTGACCGCCGGACAGCCCCAGCGCACTCTTATGCAGCCGGTCTTTTACTTCATCCCACAGGGCTGCATCCCGGAGACATTGTTCCACAATTTCATCAAGCCGGGATTTTGAAACTTTCCCGTGCAGGCGGGGCCCGTAGGCGATATTATCATAGATGCTCATGGGAAACGGATTGGGCTTTTGGAACACCATTCCGACGTTTTTGCGCAAATCAAGCACGTCGCAGTCTTCATAAATGTTCTGTCCCCGGTACAACAACGTTCCTTCGACACGGGTACCGTCAATTGTATCGTTCATACGGTTCAATGACCGGAGGAACGTGGATTTTCCGCATCCGGAAGGCCCGATACAGGCGGTAATTGAATGTTCCTTTATTACCATCTGCACGTTTTCCAGAGCTTTATGGGTTCCGTAATAAAAATTCATGTCTGAAATCCGGAAACACTCCGCAGCCGATTCCGGTGCGGTAACCGCAGCCAGTTGTCCGGTAACAACCGGTTCCGTTTCTGTTTTCATTGCTTCTGAAGTTCTCATAGTCTGCATACTAAATCGTATCCATTACATTTCCGTGAGGAAGCAGTTAATTTTGTGTTAAATGGGGGAGATATATGAGGACATAGTATCCATAATTGAGTGAATCTTTACACAAGAACAAATTGATTGAAATTCACCTTCAGTTGTCATATAATAAAAGTGCTATTCAGCCAAAAGGATATTATTTTATGATTCCATCAGACAGCCGGTACAAAGCAGTTGATTTTTTCTGCGGAGGGGGCGGAATGACATACGGTCTCCGGCAAGCCGGAATTAACGTTATAGCCGGAGTGGATTTGGATGCCGATGCAAAAGAAACCTATGAAATCAACAATCCCGGAACAAAATTTGTCAATGCGGATATAACAAAACTTCCTCTTACTTACTTTATGGAAAACTTTGATATCAAAGTGAATGATGACAACATGATTTTTGTCGGATGCAGTCCCTGTCAGTTTTACAGCCTGATACGTTCTGTAAAAGACAAATCACGGGCTACTAAAGATTTACTTCTTCATTTTCAGCGATTTGTAGAATATTACCGACCCGGATATGTTTTGGTTGAAAATGTTCCCGGCATAATGAACAATAAGGAAACTATTCTGAATGAATTTTTGCAAAAACTGGACGATTTGGGATATGGAAACAGAGAAAACGGCCGCTGTATTTATGATGTTGTAAATATGCAGAATTACGGAGTCCCGCAAAACCGCCGCCGGTTTTCCTTGATTGCAACACGATTGAATAAAAAAGTCTCTTTTCCGGAACGAACAGATAAAATCCAAACTGTACGGGAAACAATCGGAAATTACCAGCTATATCCTCCGATTCAAGCAGGAAGTAAAGACAGTAATCCGTTACGATTCCATTCAGCAAAACAACTTTCCCCAATAAATATCAGACGGTTAAAAAAAACTCCCCATAACGGTGGAACCCGGTTAGCATACAAAGATGATCCTGAATTACTTTTAGAATGTTATAAAGGTAAAAATCATTATTTTACTGATGTATACGGCCGTCTGTTTTGGGATAAACCGGCACCTACAATTACAACAAAATTTTTGAGTATATCGAACGGACGATTCGGGCATCCCGAACAGGATCGCGGTTTATCCATTCGGGAGGGAGCCGCTTTGCAGTCTTTCCCGTACGACTACAAATTTAAAACCGACAGTCTGATTACAGCGGCCCGGTTAATCGGAAATGCTGTTCCGCCGGAATACGGAAGAAGAATCGGTCTGACTATAAAAGGGGTGACAGAATGAGTGAGAAAAAAGATGAACTGACGATGACTTTTGATCCTCAGACGATTGAGCACCTGGGGATTAAAATGTATTCCGTTCTGCCAAATGCCATGGCAGAGCTGATTGCAAACGCTTATGATGCCGAAGCCGACAATGTTTATATAAAACTTTATGATAATGATTCTGGAAAGAAAATAGTCGTTTCAGATGACGGTGTAGGAATGGATTTTGATGAAATTAACGACAATTTTCTGAGGATAGGAAAAAAAAGGCGAGAAGTGGATAACGGTTACAGCATTAATCATAAACGCAAAGTGTCTGGACGAAAAGGATTGGGAAAATTGGCTTTTTTTGGTATCGGAGATACAATAGAAATAAAAACCAGAAAGAACGGAAAAGAAGTTTCATTTATCATGTGTTGGAAAGATATTCTTAACTGTTCGGATGCGGAATACAAGCCGAAATTCCGGATTAACGATTGCGATGATAAACGGACAGGAACGGAAATCATTTTATCCGATTTGAAGAGAAAAAGCGATTTCGATAAACAGGCATTAACAGACAGCCTTTCAAAACTGTTTAATTTTTTTGACCAGAATTTTAATGTATTTATTACTCTTAATGATGATGAGCCGCTGAAGATTGACGGCAAATTAAAATATAAGGATCTTGCTATACAAACAGAATGGGCTATTCCTGATAATGCCAATGTTTGTTCTGAATATTTCTCAAAAATGAACATCAAAGGAAAAATACTTGCAACCGAAAAACCGCTTAAACCGGGCTTGAGAGGAATTACATTATATGCACACAGTCGTCTGGCAAATGCTCCCGAGTTTTTCGGTGTCGGGGAATCCAGTCACGGATATTCTTATCTGACAGGTTGGTTGGATGTCGATTTTATTGATGAATTCCCGGAGGACTTAATCTCTACAGATAGACAGTCTTTAAGTTGGGACTTGCCCGAAACACAGGTGTTGCGTGAGAATTTAAAAAGACTTTTGCAAAATATAGAACAGGATTGGAGAAAAGAGCGAAAGAAAAAAAGAGAAAAGAATATTTCCAAAAAAACTAATATTGATGTAGGTAATTGGTCTTCTCGATTACCAGGGGATTTAAAACCGGG
>CALXOI010000014.1 GCA_944389965.1 uncultured Treponema sp. | reverse complement strand
ACAGGTTGTCTTTAGCCGTCACCGTGCTGTCACCGCCGCCGGCCTTCACATTACTGAATGTAAATGCGGGCAAATCCGTACTCTGGTCAATATATACAATTTTCTCTGTTGCACCGGTGTTGCCGGCAGTATCGGTAGTAGTCACTGTCAGTTTAAGCCACCGTTTGTCTGTCAACAAAGCCGTATCCACGGTGTATTCAAAGCTCATGCCGGTGTTGGTTATTGTTGTTATGCAGTTTTCCTGCTCCGCCGTCAGCGGCGTCCAGGTACCGGTTTCTTGTTCCGACAGGGACAATTCCAGCTGTGTCGCCGCTACTTCCCGGTTGTCAGAGGCATTGCCGGTTACAGTAATCACACCGTTTACGTTGTTTTCCCGCTTTGTATTTCCTTCCCCGGTTGCAACCTGCGGCGTAACTGCGGTTATCACCGGAACCGGGGCTTCTGTATCTACATACACCCGGCGGGTTACTTCCGTACGGTTTCCGCCGTCGCCTTCTGCATTTCCGGCAGAAATTGTTACCTCATACAAATACAGGGCATTAGAGGGATTGTTCCAGTTGCCCAGGGAACCGGCGTCAACGGTACCGCGCCACGTCCATCCCCCGGCAGTTCCGGCAGCCGGTTCCGGGGTAACTGGAATTGTTACTGGCTGCAACGCTTCTCCGCTGCCCTTTTGATCCTTAGCGGAAACCGTTAAAACAAGATCTACGTTGTCGGATTCAGAGCTGATGGTACCGGAATACGTAAAGCCCACGTGGTTCTGTACCTTCAAGTCAGCAGTGGAAGCGTCATCAACGGTGAGTTCCGGCGGTTTGTTGTTTGACTGCACGGTAAAACCGTAGCCGGCATTGTCAGAAGGCGCAACCTCGTTTTCCTCCAGGTCGGAACCTTCCACTACAATCCGGTGCGTTTTTCCCACCGGCAGCTTTCCGATAGGTACTGTTGCCTGGAACCGTTCCCCGGAAGATGCCGTAATATCCACACCTGCCCGCCGGGATTCTGCGGCGGCAGCTTCTTCTGTTTTACCGGCAGCTTTCAAAGATTCGATCTGTTCCGTGGATTCCATCAGCACAACCGGTTCTCCTGACGGCTGCCCGTCCTGATACTGCTGCACGTATACCCGGATTGTATCCGGTTTCAGATTGATTTGATCCCGTCCCGGTGTTACAGAAAACGTGAATTTTGATTCATTGGTAATGCCGGACCAGACACCTTCCTCTATTTTGTATCCGCTGACTTCGTATACTGGGGAATTTTCCGGATTCAAAGTGAATTTGGAAATATTGTCCGGCTCGGGTACAGCACTTCCTGCCGGTACCGATTTTTCGTTCTGTTGCAGGATTGATTTAACTTCTTCCGCAACTGCAGTATCGGCGTATGTCCCGTTGAAAATTTTGACCAAATCACTGTTGGACAACCCTTTACCGGAACTGCTGTATATGGCGGAATAAATATCGTCGTACAAATAGTATACCGTAGACAGATTGCCGCTGCCGGCTTCTGATGACAAACCGGAAACATTGCCGGCAACAGGATATGCAACAGCGGAATCGGACACTTGGACGGTACAGTACAAATCCTGGGTTCCCCCGGTCTCTGCGTCGTAAAAAGCATTGTAGATTTCGGATAAGGTTGCATCATAACCGGCAACGTCAGAGCTGTCAAAGTATTTCCCCACGGTCAGTTCAAGACCGACGCCGGAAATATTGGTAAACACCAGCGGTTCCGCTGCCTGTTCAAGAGTTCCGGACGGGTTTTTACGGTATACGGTAAACACCAGTTTTTCCAGGGTATTTTCATCGCTGATGTCGCCGGTTACTTTTATGGTACGGCCGAATGTATCATCAACACCGGGCCGCTTGATAACCACCACCGGAGGCGTGTTGTCTATTTTGTACAGTGATTCTATGGTAGATGTCCGTCCGGCAGAATCTTTTACGGTTACCGTTATACCGTATTCCCCGTCGGGAATTTCAAATGTACCATCTGATAATTTTTTATTGATTTTTGCAGACCATGTCTGGGCTTTTTTATCAACTTCGGCAGAGTATGCAAAAGAAACCGCTGAAGCAGTTGACTTTAAAACAACCGTAACAGAATCGACATACGTTTCATCTTTGGCGGTTCCCTGCATGATAAATGCATCCCGTATCACAGCACCTTTTGACGGGCTGGTAATCGTTCCGGAAGGCGGCTGTGTATCCACCGAATTACCCAAACCAACTTCACAGTTGGACAACAGCAACAAACTGAAGCATAAGCTGGTAATAACAAATATACGCTTAGATACATTCCGAACAGACATTCCGCCTCCTTGCACCTCCGGCACTCATAAACGGGTCGTCAGCAGCAAAAAAAAACAACACAATGTACCGGAAAAAACTTTATTGTATTATTATCGACAATAATTGAGATTTTGTACAGTCTTTATATTAGTATAAATTTCAAATTTATACTTTTTTTTATAAAAACAGAATAATTTTATCTGCAACCCAAATTATACATCGGAATTACTGAATATAAGAAAATTTACAATCTATCCGTCTGGAAAATAAAAGCGGCGCTTTTGCCCGAAAATCAAAAACAGAAATATTCTTCTTCCATACAAAACAAAAAACCGGCAGGTATCCCCGCCGGCAACCCGGAACATATATCAATATCCCGGAAAAGTGTATTACTCTTTATCAAACAATTTATTCAGCAGGTGAAAAGGAATCTTTTCCTACACCGCATACCGGGCATACCCAGTCAGCCGGAATATCATCAAAAGGTGTTCCCGGAGCGATACCTCCATCCGGATCACCTTTTTCGGGATCATATTCATATCCGCATACTGAACATACATATTTCATAAGTACCTCCTGAATTATACCATCTTACCGGTATATTTCTAAAATATACTATAAATATAATAGAGAATCTGTCACCGTGCAAGCAAATCTTCTAATTCTTCATTAAATTTCAGCAATTCTGCATCAGAAGGATTCAATGCAACAACCTGTTTCAGATAATATTGGGCCTTCCGGTAATCTTTGTTGTCATAGTAATAACGATACATTTCAAACAGAGGTTCCGGATTACGGGGATTTGCAGTCAAACTCTGCCGAAGATCAGACAACCGGTCAGAGGAACCGGACTGAAGAAAACTGCGCTGATAGTAAAGGAAACTTTTCATCTGCGACGATGCACCAGGTAACAGCCGTCCGATGAGAGTACCGGCCTCAGTTGTTTTACCGGTAGCAACAAGGGTTCTGATGTACATTTCCTGAACAGTTTCTAAATCGGGATTTTCCTGATACAAACGGATTATCATATTTTCTGCTTCTGTCAGCCGGTTTGTGTTCAAACAAATAGAAACATGACGTAACAATGCGGTCATATCCGGTTCCGGCTGCTGTATAAGCCGGCTGCTGTAACTATACGCATATTCCCAATTTTTGCGGAATACAGCATCTTCTGTACAGATTTCCAATGCCTGAAGATTACCAGTATCCTGTTCCAATATCTGACTGGCAAGACTGCCGGCACTTTTTCCCCGGACAGTGCTACCGGTTTCTGCGGCAAGTTTAGCCGCAGACAAAATTACATCTGCATCATCAGGGTATAAAAGCAACGCTTCTTCCAATGTTGCAGCTGCCGCAGCAGTATTCCGGTTCCAATCAGACTGGATCTGCGCCCGCAACAGCAGGTAATCCTTTGAACTGGAATCAGTACGGGCATAGACATCCAGCAGAGACGCTGCCTTAATATAATTTTCCTGATGAATCAGTACTTCAATGCGGTACAGCAGAAAACGGGTGTTTTCCGGTTCCTGCTGTAATACCTGCATGATATATTGCTCCGCAGCCGTATAATTTTTCTGTTCAAGAGCAATATCCGTACACATCTTGAGCAGCTTCAAATCCTTGGGGAATTGGAGAAGCAGAGTTTCTGCCAGGGATAAAGCTTTGCTGTACTCCCCCATCGCCAGATACACCCGGCACCGGGCATATTGTATTTCATACACTCCCGGCGCAGCAGCGGCAGCCTGTTCAAAATCTGCCAGGGCAGCAACATAATCCCGCTGTTTTTCATGCAGGCAGCCGGACAAATACATAACCAGCACTGACCCGTTATTCATCTGCCGGGCTGCATCCAACGCCGCGCGGGATAAATCATAGTAACCGGTAGAAGAAGACCCGGACAGCAGCACCAGGGACGGTAAAACAAGGGCAAAAAAATCCCCGTTACCAGTATTTTCATCATACAATCCGATTTTTGCTGATTCAATCGCTGCTGTATATAGATTGTTCTCCACACCGCCGGCGGGAACATCCACCGTATTTTTTTCCGACGGCCATACAATAGTCATCAAAGATGATGCAATAGAAAGCAGTACTTTTTCCGCTTCTGTATATGACGATGCGGCACGTTTCAACCGGGCAACTGCAGAAAGAAGCGAAGCCGGCGACCCTGTTTCCACATCGGCAATAACAGCGCTGTCTACCGCAGCAAAATACCCGTGATTTGTCTGTTCCGGCACCGGTAAGGAAACCGGTGTTTTTTCCACCGGAGCCGATACCGGCATATCTTCTCCCGTATCGCCAGGCGTACTGACACATGATGAACAGCATATCAGGAATACCAGCAATGCCACTATAGACACACTTCTATAGCAGAAAAAAGACTCCATATCTACCGGTCGTCTCCGTCATCAATATCAGAAAAGTCATCGGCATCGTCTTCCGCGGCATCCCGGGCAGCAAGAGTCCGTTTATTCCACATAAAAAACATTATCACCAGCCCTAGACCGGCAATAATAAGAAAGACGGGCCACCACAAAGCTACAACCTGCGACAACGGTGCCGTAATAATATCCAATGAAAACAACAGGAACAATATTCCCAACAGAATGATAGCCACTGCAGGAACCGTAAATCCCGGACGTAACCGGTGAGCCCGATATCCCCCAGACAGCAAAATACAAACACCGCCGAACATAACTACAACCGGCCATAAATTACCAATAGAATACGGAATAATATGAGCATCTATAAGTAACAGGAGAATTCCAGTAAGAAAAAGAAACAATCCGGTACACAGCATCCAGCTGTTCCGGGAAACCGCAAATGTATAATATATAATCAAACCGCCGGCAATCAACGTTATCAGAGCCCGCAATACAGCCGGTTGCAATGTCATTCCTGCCGGAAACGTAATCAATAAAAATATACCGGCTATAGTAATAAAAATACCCACTGCAAGAATCCCGTTCAGCAGCCGGGAACCACGGTATTGAGAATCTGAATCAGAATTATTGCGCATAAAATACTCCATATATAGCATACACTATGAAGGACATCTTGCCAATAAGTTACCGTCATGTTAGAATAAAAAATATGCAGTTATCCACATCCATCCCCGCCCGGTTGGTACTGAGCGGAGTCTGTATTGTTGCGGTATTACTGTGTTCCGGATGCAGACAGGCACAGGATCCGTTTGCCGAAACACAGCAGCATTTATACACGCTGCTTCAGCAAGAAGACCTGCCACAGGAAAGTACGTATACCGTTATCAACCGCCTTGCAAATAATCTGCTGGCTGTCAAAGAATACAATGAATTGATTCTGTTCCTTACCGATTATGTAGAAAAGCACCCTGACAACATCTACAACGGATACTGGTTATTGACAGTCGCCTATGTATATCTTCAAATGGGGGCAGAACCGGCAGCAGAGTATTATTTTGACCGTATCATCAATACCTGTCCTGATTTGGAAATAGAAAATACAACCATACACTTTCTTTGCCTGCAGAATCTGATTCAAATCAGCCAGTCTTCTGTAAACCGCATTTCTTATTTTACTCAGATTATCCAACGGTTTCCGGAAAAAGTAAACACAACAGAATTGTACTACCGCCTTGCAACAGAATATGAATCTGAAGGGGACTGGGACCAGGCACTGAAAGCATATTCTGCATTTCTGGCGCAGCCTGATTGCTCTACAATTCAAATTCCCGGAGAACCGAATGCATACAGTCAGGCACAAAAGCTTATTGATTTTAACAATTCCCCGAAAGATTGGACATTTGAAAGCCTTGAAGCATTAGAATCCGCAATAAAAAAAGCAATTTCATCTTATAATTACCGGGCTTTGGATAGTTATAAATCAAAGGTTAATTTTTTTGCCATGTCTTGGAAACAGGATGAATATGATACAAACAGTCAGGAAAACTTTTCCATGCGGAGTTTTATGACCGGGAACCGGATACGGTATAATGCAGAACTGGATGAAGCTACAAACCCGAATGAAGCGTATCTACGCACTTGGGGATGGAGTAATTATGTTTCTGTCTGGTATCTCTATTTCCGCAAAGTGAATTTCCCTATTGACCCGGAAATCCACGGACGCTGGGAATGGGCCGGAATTTATTTTGGTGAAATGTTATGACCGTATCCCGTGGCACAACCTTTATTCTACTGTTATTCTGTCTATTTGCAGCCTGCAAAATGAGTGCATTCAGTCAGGCTGCCGTACATACCGTCGGTTCCATACAAAATACACGGGAACAACCGGGAGTCCCGATACAAAATGCAGCACCGTCTTTTTCGGCAGAAAAACAGAATGTTAGCAAACCCGACAACCAATCCGACAACACTGATAACACTGGCAAACCCGACAACACCGACAACACTGATTCACCGGCTGCAAACCTTCCTGCAGACAATGAAACCGCAACCTGTGCAGACCGGATAGCATTAGATATACCGGTACCGGAACCGGATCATGAACACATACAGAAATATCTGGAAGAATACCAGACCCCATACAGTGTCCGGTGGCTTACCTCTGTGCTGGAAGCGGCAGCCCCATACCGCAGTTATGTCCGGCAGCAGCTGGCAGCAAACGGCTTACCGGCATGCCTCGAATACCTGCCGGTAATTGAATCGGAATATAAACCAACTGCAAAATCCCGGTCTGGCGCATTGGGAATATGGCAGTTTATGGAAAACAGTATATATCCTTTTTTGGAAAAAAATGAGTGGGTGGATGAACGGCTTGACCCGTGGAAATCAACCGATGCTGCCATTGAAAAACTGAAAGATAATTATAAATGGTTCAACGACTGGTCACTTGCGTTGGCTGCGTACAATTACGGTGCCGGCGGCATCAGCCGGTTGATTGCCAGAGCCGGCGGTACTGATGATTTCTGGTATTTGTCGGAAAATAATTATCTGACCAGCCAGACCGCCCTGTACGTACCGAAATTTCTTGCCGTTGCAGAACTGGTTACCAATGAAACCTGTTACGGATTGGAATTTCCTAAAATCACGGAATCAGATATGCTTACCTGGGACGAAATTACGGTAACAAAATCAATTCCCCTGCAAGCACTGGCAGATGCATTACAGCTTGACACCAGTATCCTGCAATTCCTGAATCCGGCGCTGTTGCGGGGAAGAACACCGCCGGCGACAGAGTACCAATTACGGGTTCCCGCAGGTACTGGCGAAGAAGCTGCAGAAGCAGTAGCCCGGATGGAACTACCCAGCTATGAGTTAACCTATACGGTGGTTAAGGGTGATACACTGTGGGGAATTTCCCGCAGATACGGACTAACCGTCCAGGATCTCTGTGAAGCAAACAACATTGCAGAGAACGCAATTTTACCTATAGGGAAAGTTCTGTACGTGCCGATAATAGAATGAGGTAACTACCCGTGAAGAAAGCCCTTTCCATCAGAATTATTGCCCGTATCATCTGCTGCGCAGTGTTTCTGTGTATTATCCCGGCAGCAGCAGCACAAAATATTTCCTCAGAAAGTATTATTGACTGGACACAAAAAACTTTTACATCCACCGTGCAGTTGGATATGGCAGCAGCAGGTCTGACGTTTCCTGCCGGGAAAAATACTGCATTAACGAGTATCAACACAAAACTCCCTATGCTCTTAAAAGACCCGTTACTGGCTTTGTACGTTGATTCATCCATGCAGCTGGGAGATTTAGTATTGAATTCCACTCTGCCTTATGACACCATTACATCGATTATCGGTTCATCACAAAAAACTCCTGGAATTTACAGCCAGACATCTCTTCAGCTGACATTAAATCATACCCTTGATCTTCAGGACCTAGAGCGGCTGTTAATAAAACACAACAAACCCTACGCACCGGACATTCCTGTTGAACAAACTGCAAGCCGACCATATACCGGTATTATCATTGATGCCAGAGGTACTATGCCTGTACAGGGAGAATTTGTTTCAGCTGAAGTTGAACCCTGCTTCTTTCCGAAAATCTGGGACGAAACTATGACATTGCTGTATGAGCGGAATATGGTAAATCCTGAAACCGCACGCCAGAACGGTATCGTTGCGTATGATTATTCAGAAGATGCTATCCGGTACCGGGAACGGATTGGAATTGATCCTCTATGGATAAAAGCACGGAAAGTATACGGTATCAACCGGACAGATCCGGTAATATCCCGCACAGATGCACTGAAAATTCTTTCCATCCCGGAAAATCTAGAGCTTTTGCGTACCGGAAAAGTGGTCATCTTGTTGGATGAAGAACAACTGATACATCCGGCAGCTGTACCCCAAAAAGACGAAGCATATTATGTCGTATTACGGGAAATTACCCGGTTCCTGTATGAAAATAAAGTTCCTGATGTCGTTGTCAATAATTCGTATACCGGAACACAAATCTCTATTCAGAACCTTCAGTTCGTAGCGGATTCTTCGGAATTATTGCCGGCTGAAAAGGAACGGCTGGATTCCATCGCAGATATGCTGAGAGATATTGCAGACAGCAATGAATTTTCTATTACCGTAGAAGGTCATACAGCCAGTGTTGGAAAACCCACAGGAGAACTGAATTTGTCAATTGAACGTGCCCAGGCAATTATTCAGGCAATGGCTGACCGTGGTGTTAATACTTCGGAATTCACGTACAAAGGATTCGGCGGAACTGTTCCACTCGGCGACAATGCTACAGAAGAAGGAAGAGCACAAAATCGACGTGTCGAAATTCTAATTATTCCGAAAGCAACATACATCCAGAAAGATTGGGGCGCAACCGGATCCATGGAGCAATAATAAACCGGTAATCTATACCGGACAGATATGTATCTGTCTGGTGTCCCGGGGATTTACTGTAACTATTCCGACACGGTACCAATACGCCGGTCAATTGTATCCAAACGAATTTTTATCCTGAAAAATATTCGAAAACCTGCCTTTTACGAATAATTTATACTATATATACAGTATGAACTTGGTATATATGTCAAAACACCCAGGCAGTTACCATATGATCTGTCCGTGGGAAAAAACACCCGGCAAGTACCGGATACCGGCAACACCGGCACTCCAGGAGAATTACCCGGCAATATCAGATTCCTGTACTACGGTATCATACCGTATCAAGAACAATACTTTTGCAGCCACCGGAACCGGTACAATGCGCACTGTAAAAAAAATATTTTCACCGGAGCCGGAAAACCGTACAGATACAGCTGCAAAACCAGGTCTACGGGCATACCATGCAGCAGCACATTTTGCAGTGTTTTCCGGTTGCCAGGTACCGGTGGCTGTCCTCTGCATTGCCGTTCTGCATATCTGCATTATGACAGGCTGTTCCCATGAAATTCCGGACTTTCCGGGCGGTACAATGACGTCTGTTACGTTCAGGTTGCCGGATTATCCGAATGAAACCCATCCACCGCTTGTTGGTTGGCATATAGAAACTGTCAGCAGAGGCATTACCCGCACGCAATTTATCCCGGCGGAAACAGACTGCATTACGATGGATATTCCTGCCGGTAAAGCAATCCCGTTTCTTTGCTACCCCATAACCGGAACTCAGGATTATCCGGTTCGATTTTTCAGACCGGGGGGCTGCATCTATCCTTACCAGACAACAGCTGAGTGGCAGAACGGATATACAGCAGCTATTTTAGCCCGCCTTCAAACCCTGCCGGCTTCAAGTACAGACCGGAACCGTATCAACCGCATATGCGACCGTTTCAATTGGGCAAAACTTACATCACTTATAACAAAACAGCAAACCGCAGCAACCGGCAACAGTACATATTACAGTCCCTGGCTTATAGATACAGAAAAACTGTCAGCCGCAATTCTGTCCGGAAAAGCTACCAGCCGCAGTCTGTCAGTACAAAAAACGGTTACCATACAAATCCAGACACCGACAAACGCTCCCGTATATTGCCCATATATACCGGAACATCCTCCGGTAATTCCAGCAAACGGCGGCACTGTTACGCTGACGGCTGTTGATTGTACCGGAAGTCCTTCTGTCCATCAGGAAAACCAGTTCCTGCAACAAAACAAGATCCTTCTGTGCAGACCGGATAAATACCGGCAGACGGGTCTTGTCATAACAGAAATTGAACGGTACACTGGTATTCAATGAGTATACACACTGATAGAATATCCACCGGATTTATCCGGTTCCTGATACCGGCTGTTCTGTTACTGATACTACTGCCAGCATGCAGCCCCCGCACTTCAGGAGAACAATTACCTGAAGGAACAGAAATAACTGAATTGAAAGCCCATACTTGGTATGCGTTTACTCCATCGGGTTTTGAACCGGTGGATTCGCCCCGCAATGTAGCGGAAACTCTTACAAAACCTTGGACAGAAGCGGTTAGAATTGCCGCCGCAGGAACATCAGGAAACACTTCCTGCGCACTGGTAAACCGGTTGGGTATTATTGATTTTTCCAGCGGAAGTCCGGTACTCTACCGGGATATGCAGTTATTTACCGGCGTGACGGCAGACACACTGTTGTTTACACCAGAAGGTCCGGTATTTCATCTGTACCGGAACACTTTTTTTAATGACAACAGTATCCGGCAAACAGAACAGACCCGGCCGCTGTTGGTCAGATATAATTCCAGACAACAACTTTGTATTCCTATTCTTACCTATCAGGATCTAGGCATTCCTGATACCGGTGAAATCACCAGTATCATTCCCAGCAACGGAGCGTGGCTGGCAGCAATAAAAACAACCGGCAGTGACAAAACAGATTTTTCATACATACGGTTTTCCACACTAACTGCAGACGGAGCTATTCCAGATCCAGTCAGCGCTTTGCTGACTCTTGAAGAAACCGACGCTGATACATTCCGGCAGGCACAACGGCCGCTTCCGTTTGAACAGGCGCCGGAATCTTTACAGCTGCTGTTCCGGGAAATTCCGGTATCTGTAAGTTTCTATTTATCCTGCCGGTTACCCGGATATACTGGAGCTGTACTTTATGACAATGCAGATTCTGTTTCCGGAGGATATACGGCACAGGGATGTGCAGTTGTTTCAGAAACAGGTTCTGTTGCAGTATTCAGCGACGGAACAACATACTTGACCCGTTCATTATTATCAGGGAATACATTAGAAGATGCAGTAATAGCACTCCGGTTACCCCGGTTACCGGCAGGGTTTGTGTATGGGGAAACAGCTGTGTATGGTTCCACATTATATGTTGCCTGGGAAGAAACAGATTTTTATAAAACCGGCAGGAGTGGATTCATCGCAGTAAACTTGACTGAAATCGGACAGCAGCTTGAACAGCAATAATAAAACTGTTAATCTGTCCGCAATAAACGGCAATCACCGGTTTGAAAAAGATTCCTGTCCGGAAATTGGAATACTATCTTATAAAAATAATACCGTCCGGAAAAATCTTTATCCATTACACACTGCCGGTATCCGTATCTGGAACAGTTATTCCATTAGTGCACATTTCCATTGAATCCACAACCAAATTACACTAGCGCAGCACGCTGTCTGCTACACTTCACTGACAGTAGCCAGCTGATTTACCTAGGTATTCCGCCCGCTCTCCCGTAGCCTGCATTCTTGCGCTCTCTTCCATAAATTCTGAAGCTCCATATGATACGACAGACATAAAAAAATCCGGCAACTATCAGCTGCCGGATATATTGATCATAACAGTCTATAACGTTACTGAATGGGATGCCACATTCTGCCGGACATAGGTACAAAATTCATCAACCGTCATAATCTGCTGGGGTCGCCCGTCCCGGAACCGTACCGCAACCGTACCTTCAGCAGATTCTTTCTCTCCAACAACCAGCATATACGGAATCTTCTGGGTCTGTGCCAGACGGATTTTCGCATTCATGCGGTCATTGCTTTCATCTGCAGCAACCCGGATACCGGCATCTGCCAGCAGCCCTTTTACCTGAACTGCATATCCGTTGAATGCCGGTGCTACCGGAATCACAACAGCCTGCTGGAAATGCAGCCAAGGCGGGAATGCCCCTGCGAAATTTTCAATAAGGATGCCCATAAAGCGTTCCAAGGAACCTAATACCGCCCGGTGCAACATAACCGGATGATGCTTTGCATTATCATCCCCTACATATTCCGCATTCAGCCGTTCTGCAGAAGGTAACTGGTAATCAACCTGAATCGTACCGCACTGCCACTCCCGGCCGAGCGCGTCAACCAAAGTGAATTCCAATTTTGGTCCGTAAAAAGCACCTTCACCGGGCTGTATTTCATACTCCAACCCTGCCTGGACACAAGCATCTGCCAGAGCAGCTTCTGCCCGGTCCCACGTAGCATCATCGCCAACACGCAGTTCCGGACGGGTTGAAAATTTAACGGAAATTTTATCATCGGTAAAACCGAAATCTTTATACATATCTTTCAACAGATGACAGAATTTCTTTACCTCCGACGGAATCTGCTCTTCGGTACAGAAAATATGGGCGTCATCCTGCACGAATCCCCGGACACGCATAATACCATGCAGGGCACCGGATGCTTCATTACGGGTACATGAACCAAATTCCGCAATCCGAAGCGGCAAATCTTTATAAGACCGCAACCGGTTTTTGAAAATTTCCACATGACCGGGACAATTCATTGGTTTAAGGGCAAACAGGCGTTTTTCACTTTCCGTGATAAACATATATTCTTTGTATTTAGCCCAATGTCCTGACCGTTCCCACAATGACCGGGGCATGACAAACGGCGTATTCACTTCCAAGTACCCGTCTTTCCTGATTTTATCCCGCACGTAATCCTTTATGATGGAATATATCATCCAACCGTTGGGATGCCAGAAAATTTCCCCGGGATTATCTTCATCAATATGGAATAAATCCAATTCTTTTCCGATTTTCCGGTGGTCACGCCGTTCTGCCTCTGCAAGCATATCAAGATAATTTTTCAAATCAGCAGGTTTTTCCCATGCTGTAGCATAAATACGGGTAAGCATCGGAC
Organism: uncultured Treponema sp.; assembly: GCA_944389965.1. Taxonomy (GTDB): domain Bacteria; phylum Spirochaetota; class Spirochaetia; order Treponematales; family Treponemataceae; genus Treponema_F. The sequence goes on along the minus strand of CALXOI010000014.1, from coordinate 17,597 downwards.
GTTTTTCGTCCCCTCGCCAATATGCGCCGGCTGTCTTCATCAATTTGAACGCCTGGGCATTGATTTCTTTTGTATTTGCTACATGAGGTCCCCGGCACAAATCCGTAAAACCGTCTTGAGTATAGATTGAAATAACGGCATCATCCGGCAGTTCATTGATTAGTTCCACTTTATAGGGCTGGTCAGCAAACAGTGCTAAAGCTTCCTGCCGGGAAATTTCTTTCCGGGAAAAATCATGGTTTCCTGCGAGAATCCGACGCATTTCCTTTTCTATCAACGGTAAATCTTCCTGTGTAATGGGGCGTGTCAATTCAAAATCGTAATAAAAACCGGTATCAATAGCCGGACCAATGGCAACCTTTGATCCGGGAAACAGTTTCAGTACGGCTTCTGCCATTACATGGGACGTACTGTGACGGATAACCGCCAGTTTTTCTTTTTGTTCGGTAGACATAATTATACCCCTTATACAACCCTCTTAAACGACACTCCAGATCTGTCAAAACATTGCGATAGTATCACGCGTATCGGAACAATGTATGCATTCTGAAATCCGTTTTACCGGCACCGCAACATATCGTTTTATGTGAAAGTTGGGTCTGCATCTATTATAATGATTAAAGATATATTTCTTACCGGAATCTGTCAAGCAGAACAACAGGACGGATACCTATTGGTACAACCTGTGTCTGTTCCGGCACAATATATTCCGGTCTATTGCATACAAAAGACATCCGGTACGATTCTACCTCCCCTCTAGGCAGAAAAAAATATTTTCTGTATAATAAATGGAAATTGATTTTGTTTAGTGAGGATATAATCATGATTAGAGGCGGAGATATAGGAAAAGGAACTGTTCTGCTGATTAAAAATGCTCCTTATCTCGTTGTTGAACGCGAATTTGTAAATCCCGGTAAAGGAACTGCTTTTGCACGGGTAAAAATGAAGAACCTGAAAGATGGTACTGTACTGACACAGACGATAAAAACCCCCGATATGGTAGAAGATGCAGAAATTGATACCAGGGATTGCCAGTACCAATATAACGACGGTGAAAATTACATTTTTATGGATTCCCAGACATTTGATACAGTTGCCGTACCTGAATCCTTAAATGAAAATTTGAAGTATTATTTGAAGGAAGGGGAAGAATACCCCATTGTCATCTGGGAAGATAATCCTATTGATGTAAAAATTCCCCAGAAGATGGTTTTTACGGTTGCAGAAAGTGAAAATTACGTCCGAGGAGATACTGTTTCCGGTGCTACAAAGCCCATCGTTACAGAAACCGGTTTGACAGTCCGGGTTCCGTTATTTATTAAGCAAGATGAAAAAATTCTGGTAAATACAGAAACAAATGAATATGTAGAACGGGTAAACGGTTAAGACAGCCGGTCCGTTCATAAAATAAAAACCGTTGTACCGGCATATTTTCTGCAAAACATAGTTGTCGCCTAGTTACAACGGTTTTTTTACATAAATTATTACCGGCAGTGTGAAAACCTGCGTTATATGGCTACAATGTAGCAAAAACTCTTTAGCATACCAATCTAAAAAATATCTAGAAAATTTGCCAATATAACAGAAAAGATTTTCTGCCTTTTATTTTATGCAATAGACAGATCTGATCTGTGAATCTAAAAAACTGTCCCGACAACATTTCCTCTATTCCACAAAAAAAACATCTCCATCATACATATTCATAGAGATGCGCATTCCGGTACCAACTATTCCTTTACTGCACCACTGGTCAGACCAGCAATAAAATAGCGCTGGAGAAATACAAATAAGACCGTAACCGGGATTGCAGCAATTACACTGGCACTCATCATTGCTGACCAGTTAGTACTTTGTTCTCCAAGAAATGTCATCACCAGTCCGGGTGCCAGTGTCCGCTTTGCAGGATCAGTCACCAAAGTCATGGAATACAGCAGATCATTCCACGACCACACAAAGCCATAAATCGCAATAGAAATCATTCCCGGAACAGCCATAGGAAAAATAATCCGCCCCATGACGGTAAAATGATTTGCCCCGTCAATTTTAGCACTTTCAATCAAAGAAGACGGGAGTGTATCAAAATAACTTTTCAGTGTCCATGTTCCCACCGGTAAAGTAAAGACTACATAGCTGATAAGCAGCGACCAATAACTGCCCAAGAGTCCGGTTTTTTGCATAAGTAAATAAATCGACAGCAATAGAATTGCCTGGGGAAATGCCTGACTCATCAAAAAAGTACCCATAATCAGTTTTCTTCCCCGGTAGCGGAATTTTGAAAAACTGTATCCGGCAAATGCACTGACAAATGTTGCAGCAGCACTACTCAAAAAGGATACAAACAAGCTGTTCCGGAGAAACCCCATAATTGTTTTGTCTTTAATAATCCCGATGATATTATCAAGTGTCAGTTCTCCCAGAAAAAAATAAAGAGAGTACATTTTATCAGCTGGTTTCAATGCTGTATTGATAAGCCAAAGAAGCGGAAAAAAGACAAATACTCCTATGACTATCATGAAAAAATAGAAGAAAGCTTTGAATGCAGGTGTGTTCTGAAACATATTTCCTCCCCTCTTAATCGGCTTCATTAACTTGGCGCAAATAGACAAAGCTGAACAACATCAGTAATACAGCCCATACGGTTCCGGCTGTTGCAGCAGCTCCTAACTTCCAATTCTGAAATGCAGTTTTATACACTTCAATAGATAACGTTGTCGTTGCCCGGGCTGGTCCGCCTTGCGTCATTGTCCACGGAATATCGAAATGTTGCAAATTCCCGATGGCACCGAGAATCAAAACCAGTACAGCAATCTGTTTCATAGACGGCAATACGATGTAAAAAAAAGTTTGCAGATTATTTGCCCCGTCAATCCGGGCTGCTTCAATCCGGTCAACCGGAACTCCCTGCAGTCCACCTAATAGAAATGCCATATACCACGGTAACATTTGCCATGTCCGGGCAATAATAACACAAATCAGAGCAGTAGAACTTTGCCCCAATAAAGATGTATCTGACGATACAAAACCTAATCCGACCAGGATTCCGTACTGTCCGTTAAAAATCCATGACCATAAAAAACCAATTGCTGTACCGGGAATAATCCAGTTTACCAGCGTTACTCCCCGGAATAATTCTGCCAACCGAAAGCCCTGATTCAGAATAATTGCCCAGATCAGTCCAAGAATAAAAGGACAAATTGTTGCAACCACTACAAAAATCACTGTAATCAGAAAGGTTTTCAGAAAATATTCATTACTAAATAATTTAACGTAATTTTCCATCCCGACAAAGTTTGATACGGATGTCAGCAATGATTTATCAGTAAATGACATAAACACAGCACTGATAAAGGGGTACAAGATGACGGAAATAAAAACCGCAAGTCCGGGAACAACCAAAAGGAATCCCACCTGAGCATCCGACAGCCGTCCACCGTTACGATATTTTTCACGCATATTATACCCCCTGTACCTGCATTATGTTATAACTGTTGATGCGGGATTTCATAGCAGCGACCGCATTCTCTGCTGTTTTTTGTCCTACCAAAGCTGCCTGAAGCTCTTCAGTAATGATACTTTTTATCTCATTTGCATTTGTCATCCATGCGGTTTCGTCCAACTTTGCAGTTACTGTTGATTCAAGAAAGCCATTCAAATACGAATCATTTTTAACCACATCAGAAGCAGCAGCACTTTTTGTTACTGGTGGCATACCGTTTTTCTCAAAATATTCCAGAGCAATGCCATCACTGACCAAATATTTTGCAAAATCAGCAGCACTATCTTTATTTTTGCTGGCATTGAAGATTACTAGCATATGCCTCCACATTGTAGACTGTGGCTGATCCCCAGCGTTCAGTACCGGACGGGGCATTGCAGAGCAGACGTTTACCACTTCTTCCGGTGACACACCGCTACTTACCACCTGTCCTTTGACTACGACCGCATCATCATAGAATGCCATTTTACCTTGAGCAAACAATTGCCGGGCTTCACCTCTACCAATGTCCATCTTAATATATCCAAAAGCTAACAGTTTCTGATACCATTTTACAGTTTCCACTGCTTTTGCATCCAAATTCACACTGCCGTCTGCATTGAAAACAGAGGAACCGAATGTCCATAACCACGGCATCAAATCTCCGGCAGCTGTTGCACTTTTAGTAGAAACACCGTAGGGAACAATGCTGGAATCCATTGCTTTAATATCAGCAAGACATTGTTCAAATTCGGCAACAGTAACCGGAACCGTGTTCCACCCGGCTTTTTTCAGAATCTCGGGATTATATACCAGCGATATGGACGCCATAGACCACGGCAGCGCAAGCTGTTTACCTTCGAATTTACCGACGTCCAACGACGACTGTTCAAAAGTACTGTTCAGATAGTCTTTGCCAAAAATTTCTGTAAGATCAGCAAGAGTACCGGTATTTGCAATAGTGTTAAATATGCCAATGTCAACCTGTGCAATATCCAGCTGTTCGCCGCCCTGTAATCTAATTAGAAGCTGCTGGGCTGTTTCCGCCCATGTCCATCCTACCCAAGAAACCGGAATACCAGACACTGATTCAAACTGTGCCCGCATTTTTGTAAAAATATCCCGTGAAGATTCTTCATTTCCTGACCAACCTGCCCAAACAAGTTGTGCCGGTGTCTGTTCTGCGGCATTATTATCTTTTGAACCACCGCCAAAAACCATTGAACCCGCAAATAAAATACAAAATGCAACTGCCAATGCTCTTTTCATTGTTTTCCTCCTACTATAAAAAACAATTTTCAGGTAACCCGTACAGATTCCCTGCCATAAAAATATAATCAAGCCGATTACACGACTGTATTACCTGCTTTAGCAACTTCTTTTCGTTCAATAGATTTAAGAAGTTCCAGAAATTCTTCTAGATGTTCAGTATAAATGTCCCGGGGAAGACAATTATACTTTCTGCACAAGGACGCGGCATATCCTACAACTTCTCCCATAAGCCCCCCGGTACGCATAACCCGCGCAGTACCGGATGCATCGTGGGAAACACTTACGTCCCTGCCTGCCATAAAGAGATTTGAAATATTCCGTGAATATAGTACCCGGTAAGGCAGAAAATAGGGTCCTTCAAAAACTTCCCGGCAATCCATAGTTAAAAACGCATCTCCTTCATGAAAGGCAGCATAAAACTGCTTATCGGGATAGTGAACATCAAAATTCCATGTAGTAGCTACACAAGCATCCGGAAAGTGGTATTTAAAATCAGCTTTTGTAAGCACTACATCACCCAAAAGCCGCCGGGATTCCCGCTTTCCGGCTGGTGCAGCAGCAAAGGCCAGTTCATAATCCTGATAATCATGGTCAACATTACGCACCGTATCCCAGGCTCCGTACATTGCCCTAAAATTCATATCCCGGGAACGTTCCGCATCAGTAATGGGGTCTTCCGTCATGCCGCTTTCCCAAAACCAGCATCCAAAAGAAAATTCCCGGGAATGACCGTAAATATCCACCGTATCTTTTCTGCCGGGAAATGCTACATCTTTTAAATTTACTGCCCATGGACATGGCGGAAATGGTGCAGGATTATCCGTTTTTTTTATATGCCATAGATTACTGACACCCATATGCCCATTCGTTGTCACTTCAAAATCAGCACCGGCAAGAGCTCCCAAATGACCATCCCCCGTTGCATCCACAAATAACGGAGCTTCAATCTCTACCAGCGCATCACTCAGAATATCTAATACCCGGACACGGTTAACCGTAGTATCAACCGTATCAGCTTCTACCAGACAGTGGTTATACAACACCGTCAGATTTTTTTCCGCAGCCAACACAGCCTTTTTTTTATCATCTTCATATAAATCAGCAGTATTTACAGATCCGTAATGACCAATACGTTGTTGTTCAAATTCACCTACCACGTTGCCTATTCCATCAAAAGGCGCATAATTAGTACCACCGCCTAACCATACTCTGATTTCAGAACTGTTGTTTCCTCCTGGCATACTTCTGTCCTGAATAAGTACCGTTTTTAATCCCCGCCGGGCTGCAACAACTGCTGCACACATACCGGAAATACCGCCACCGATTACCGCAAAATCATAGTAGATGCAATTCACTGTTTTTTTTGACAAAATTTCTCTCCGGTAAAAATCCCATATGGCTGACTTACCAGATGGCAACGAAGACACTGGTTGACGGGTAATATACAAGAATGCACATCTGCCCTCAAAACCACTGTTGTCTTCCAACATTATTGTATTTATCCCTTTGCGGAATATATATTCTCCGGCATATTCCCAATTCCAAGCAACAGGTTCCTTTCCGACTTCGTTACCGGTACTTCCGTTTACAGATACGGTGAAAATACCCGGATAATATTCAGGATGCCAAGGGGCAACCCAGTTATATGTATACACATATATGTGGAAATTTCCTTCATTAACGGACGTGACAGTTGTCCGGGCTGGAGCAACTTTTTTTCCCAATCCATGAGCAAGTAGATAACAGGCACCCATTGTCAGAATAAATTCACTATCTAAAAACCACCCGCCTTTATCTTTGAAAGAAGCAGCCGGCAACAGTAATCCGTCGTTCAGTATTGTCGTTGTATCCATTTAGTTTTGCCTCATCAGTACCGCTTTCCGGTACAGTTTCATACTATAACTGAATTTCCTGGATTAAAATGTTGCTTTTTAATAAAAACTTGTCAAAATTGATACAACCAGTATATGATATGGATATGAATGACAATTACCAATGGCTTGATGCCTACAAAGGAACATACGCAAAGACATTCAACGGAAAAATATTTATCGGGATCAGCAGTAATACTGAATCTATAACCAGAACAGCAAAGATGAACGAAGGGATGCTGCTCACGTGGATCATCACCGGAACAGGAAGAATGGAGACTCCTGAAGGAATCTTTCATATCCATGAAAATAGTATACTGTTCCGGCATCCATTAATGGATTATAAACTGACAATTGACCCCGGCTGTCATCATCGCCGCTGCTACCTGTCCCTTCCCAAAGAATTATTTTTATTGTTACTGGAAATTTATCCGGAACTTATGTCGGTACCGCCTGTTTTCCGGATTAAACCGACGGAAAAGCACTTTGAACAATTTCTGTACATATATGAAAAAATCAGAGATGCAGACAACACTGATTTTTTTATTCTGCTGGCAATGGTGGAACGGTATCTGCTTCACTTTTTACATGATTTTGTCATAGACAACAAAAACTGTTTGTTACGTAAAGCCAAAAATATTCTGGAATCTGATTTTACCTCCAGCCTGCCGGATATTGCAGAATCACTTCCGATGAGTTACAACACATTCCGCAAGAATTTTGAAAAAACATATGGCGTATCGCCGTCTCAATACCGGCAACACGCCCGTATTGAACACGCAAAACAGTTGTTATCTATGGGATTTCACTGTTCAGAAACAGCGGACCGGCTTAAATATCCGGATTTATATACTTTCTCTCACCAATTCAAGCAAGTTACCGGTCAAACTCCCCGGGAATACCGGAGCGAGCACGTTTTCTGATCAGTCCGTTGCCCACTCCTGCACAAAGCTGCAAAAACAATTCCTCAAGTCACGGTTGCACAACCCAACCGCAAACAACAACAAACGTAAAGAAAATGAGTGTTTATATCCATCAAAAATCATCCGACGTACATGGCAGGGAACATACATCCGTTCTTGCCCGCAAACCAGTCCGGTAAAGCGCACAGCTGCCGGCAGCAACCGGCAGCATCCGCCCGCCGCAGACACCTTTTATTTCACCGTGACGGTAATGCCGGTGGAAGCGTCGGGATTTTCCGTGTACACTTCAAGGCGCATGGTTCCCGGCGACAGGGGCACGTACCACACAAAGGGCGGCGCCACCGTTTCAAACAGGGTGCCGTTTACGAACAAAGACGCCCAGTCCCCGGCACCGGTGCAGTCAACCCGCAGTTTCTGGGATTCAGCCGGGATTCCCGGGTCGTAGACAAACACCGCCCCGTCAACCGGATACATTATGACCGGCTTTGAATCTGAACCGGCTGCCATGGTGCCGGCTGCATTCCTTCCTCCCAGCCACCGCTGGTACTCCTGGGGATACCGTACCTGAACCCGGCCGTTCATGCTGTAGTGCCAGGTGCACACCGGCCTGTTCTGCAAGGAAGCCGCCGGTATGTATTCCTCCGCCACGCTGTTGCAAAAAGGTCCCGGAGCCATGCCTGAAGTTACACAGACCGGAGCTTTCCGGTAGGTCACCGGCTCGGGAAATTCTTCCGCAGAATCCGGTTCCTGTTCCGCCAGAATATCCAGCAGCCGGCGGACAATACCTGCCGGGATGGAGCTTCCTGTTTCCCGGATAACGGTTTCCCCGGTGAAATTTCCCATCCACACACCCACCGTATACCCGGTGGTAGAACCCAATGCGATGATGTTCTGGAACTGGTTTGATGTTCCCGTCTTGAATATGGCAGGATAAGGTGTATGGAACACTTCGGCGAAACCGAAGCCCAGCGCCCTAGCCCGGCGGTCGGAAAGCATACTGCATATCACGGCGGTTGTATCAGACTGGAACACCTGTCCCAACTCCGGTGCTACTGTACCCGGTGACACTGCGTCCCAGGTCAATTCCGGCACAGAACCGCCCCGGGAAAACACACTGAAAGCCCGGGTCAATTCCCAAAGAGTCACTTCCCCGCTGCCCAGTGCCAGGGAAAGGCCTGTCCTTCCCCGCTCACCCTGCAGGGAATCAAAGCCCAGCCGGTACAGAGTTTCCATAAAATTGTCCACCCCCAGCCGGTACAAAAGGTACACAGCGGGAATGTTCAGGCTGGAAGCTAGGGCTGTGCGCATCAGTACCGGGCCGTTGTACTGGTTGTTGAAATTGAGGGGAACATACACTTCTTCCGAGCCAAAGTCCATAGGGACATCAGCGAAAACGGTTGCCGGGGAGAATCCCTGTTCCAGGGCAGAGGCGTACAGAAAGGGCTTCATAGTACTTCCGCTCTGGTTACGGACAGTAACGCCGTCTATTTGCCCCGCATTCTCGCTGAAAAAATTTCCCCCTGACCAGCAGACAATTTCGCCGGTACTATTATCTATGGCAAGAAGTGCCCCTTGGGACAAGCGGGCATCCTGGTTCAAATCTATTTGAGTGTTGATTTCATTTTCAATGTATTCTGTAAGGGCGGAATCTATGGAAAGATGCATTTCCGGCGGCAGGTTCTTTTCCTGACCGGCGAAGTTATCCCGGATATAGTTTATAAAATGTGGAACCCGCAGGGGGTACGTATAGCGTTCTGTTACGGAAACCTCTGCCAGCCATTCTTCTTTACTGGCAGAAAATCCGGTGCGGGAAGCGAATTCCAGGACGGCATCATAAGAGGCATCCGGGTGCTCAAAGGGATTGTATGCCGCCGGCCGCCGCAACAACACCGCCAGCAAATGAATCCGGGCGTCAGAAAGCTGTGCCGGCGTACAGCCGAAAAACGTCCGGGCAGCGGAACCGATTCCTTCCGCCTGTAAACCGAAAGGAACGGAATTCAGGTACAGTTCCAGAATCCGGTCTTTGGAAAGTTTTGATTCAATTCGGAGGGCTGTCCATGCCTCTGCAATTTTTACGCCAAGAGTTACCGGTTCCCCTTCTTTCCGGGGAATAACCATACGGGCAAGCTGCATGGTAATAGTGGAAGCGCCGCTTACCACCTGTCCCGTAGACAGATTCTGGTAGGCTGCCCGGATTAAAGCAGCAATATCGATTCCGCCGTGACGGTAAAAATTGCTGTCTTCTGCAGCAATAAATACTTCCCCAATGCGGGGCGGAAGTTCGGACAGGTTGTACCATTCCCGCCGCAGTCCTTCATCCAAGGGCAGCACCTGCAACAGCTGTCCGGTGCGGTCGTACATCCGCGTACTGCACGGACGGTTTATAAAGGCGTCCAACTGGGGGAATGGTAGCAACGCCATCCCTGCCCTGATTAAAAGCCACAGTACTATTACACCTCCGGCGATTCCCAGCAGCAGGAACCGTTTACGGCGCAAATTGCGGCGGTAACTGTATTTGCTACCGGACGTTTGAATGTCTGTTTCCCCGGATTTTTTTATGCTGTCGGAGGAATTTGTACCGGCAGCTTCTGCAACAGCAGGCTGTTTTTTTCCCGGAGAAGATGCGTCAATGCTATTCCTTACGGCACTGCCGGCAGGAGGATTTCCGGAACTGTCATCTGTACCAGTGCCGCCGTGTGCGGTACCGGGCGAAACGGAACCGGCAGCTTCCGCAGGAATACCGGACGAATCTGTTTGGGAAACGGTTGTTCCGGGAATCTTACCTAAATCCGGTGTCTGTAGAATTTTATCTGCGCCAGCGGAACGGTCATCTGCGCCAGCGGCACTGCCAACCGGATCACCACCGCCGTATGCGGTACCGGGAGAAACGGTACCGGCAGCTTCTGCAACAGCAGGCTGTTTTTTTCCCGGAGAAGATGCGTCAATGCTATTCCTTACGGCACTGCCAACCGGATCACCACCGCCGTATGCGGTACCGGGAGAAACGGTACCGGCAACTTCCACAACAACAGGTTGGTTTCTTTCCACAGAAGATACATCAATGCTATTACTTACGGAACCGCCAGCCGGAAGAGTTCCGGAACGGTCATCTGTACCAGCGGCACTGTCAGCCGGAGAAGTTCCGGAACTGCCGGCAACAATTCCAATTTCCGGCAACAGCAGGAAAAGCCGGCGTTTATTCTGCAATGACAAAAACCCCGCCCTTTGACCGGCCGAATATTTCCGGTTCATACATACACTCCGCAGTAGCGGAAGGCACATTGAATTCCCCGATACGCATCGTCCGGAACATAAATTCCACCTGCTGCCGTCCTTTGCGGAAAGCATCCCAGAAATACCGGACTTCGTTGTCATAGATTTCCTGGGAGGACAGACCGAAGTTGTACCGCTCGTAGACAGAACGTCCGTCATCCGCTTCCTGTTCCGCCAGGGCTGTGCCGGCAAACTGTGCCGTGGTGGCAAAGGCTGCGTTCAGTACCTCTGCACCGGAGGGAATGGGTACCCGCAGTGCTACAAAAGTTCTGTCTTTGGTGGTGGATACGGTTGCCCGTACCCGGTAAATCTTTCCGGATTCCAGCTGGTTTCCGGTAACTGTTTTGCCGGTTGCCACATCGGTAATATCCACAAAGACGCTCAAACCTTCGTCCCGGGCATACTGCTGTTCATACGGCAGCGGATATTTCATGGACAGGGTATAGAACATACTGCCCCTGCCGTTTTTGGAAAATTCAAAAGGTACTTCTTTTCCTGCAGGAATACCGGAAACAATCAGGTCGTTCACCGGCAAAATTACTGCTTCCGGTTTTGCAGCGGCACCTTTGAAAGATTCCTTCATGATTTCTTTACCGTCCAACTCCGCGATACCCGTAAAGTCCAGGTTTTCCAGATTATTTGCTTCTATATAATAAGCAACAGCTTCCAGAACCCGTGCCGTGGACGCAGTGTTTTTCCAGTAACCGTTCCCCGCCCGCTGCAATTCCAGCAGGTTGTGCAACAGGCGTCCGTTTATGCTGTCAGAGTAATCCAAGGCAGTGAAGAATTGGAGCAGCAGGGCGTTCCGTTCCGATTCATCATTAAAATACATCCAGGGGGAAGAATTAAATTCAGGATCGGTAATATCAATGCCCCTGGTTGTGGGACGGCAGTGGGCACGGATTTCCTCCGCCACAGTCTGGGCGCCGGTTTTGTCTCCGGCAGAAAGATACATCAGACCACACAAAGCCTTTTCCGAAAATCCGGATCCTTCCATATTGTATACTTTCTGTATTGCAGAAGAAGTGACCCGGTATCCCAGTTTTTGCAGGATATACAGGGAGTAAGCCTGGAAATAGGTATTTTTTGACAGGTACTCATCCTGACGGGCATCAAGGATGTATTCGATCAGACCATCAATATCAATATTGCGGTCAACAGATATATCTTTTTCCAAAGCCCCTGCAATCAGTTCGGCAAACCGTAATGAAGGTGCCAGCGAAGCATCAGAACTGTTTTTCCAATAGGGGAAACCGCCGTCAGATTTTTGGGTTGTACTCCAGTCTTTTATTTCTTTCTCAATCAGCCGCCGGGGATTTGAGACTTCACTTTCAAGCCCGAACACATCAATGTAATCACTGAAATACAACAGAGGTATCATGGCGGAGCACCGCTGCTCAAGACAGCCATAGGGATACCGGAACACATAGGAAACGGCTTCCGTCAGGGTTCCCAGCCGGGTGGGATCAAGGGACACATACACGGAAGCGTCATTTTCAGCGGTAATACCGGAAGGCAGGATAATGTGCTCCTTTGCGGATGCCCTGCCCTTCTCTTCCACGCTGCCGGAAGAAACTTCGCCGACGGTAGTGACCGTCTCGTAAATCAGCGGCCGCTCTATTTCCAGCGGTTTTATGATACGCTCATTCAGCACGTCGGATTTGACGGTAAAAGACACGGTCACCATGCCGTTGTTTTCAGCCTTCATGTCAAACAACGCCGGAACAGTTCTTCCGGCTGGAACGGTGACGGTTTTTACCGCCGTTCCGGAAACGGAAGCTTTTCCCGCTTTTACGGCTGTCCCCGCTTCTTCAGCGTCCGCCGCCGCGGTTTCAGAGCCGGAGGTTATTTCCATTGTTATTGTCGCCGTATGGTCTTTCCCGTCCAGGTTGGAAATAACCACACCGATATCGGAAACATCCCCTTCCCGCAGCCGGCGGGGCAGCACGTCCCGGGCACTGAGGGGATTGTTCACGGTCAGCTTGTCTTCTGTGCGGGCGAACAAGTCATCCTTCATTCCGATAACTGTGACCCGGTATTCGGTGAGATTATCCGGTAATTCAAAAGAACAGGTAACGGTACCGTCGCTGCCGGTTACCAGCACCGGCTCAAAAACAGCGGTGGGGTCAAAGTTCTTCCGCTCATTTAATTTATCGCCGCCCTCGTCCCCGCCGTACAAGTTGCGCACTTCATAAGTGACAGGATCTATCAACAGTGAACGGGAGTCATCACCGGCAACCCGGCTGGGAAAACGGTATTCATCATAGAAAAACTCAACGGGGTCGGGAACATGGTAGTTAATCAAATCAATGACACCCCTGTCCACCGCCATCAGTGTCAGTTCCGCCCCCGGCAGAGGTTTGCCGTCTTTTGTAGCGGTCAGTGTAAAGGTAGCCTTTTCACCCGGTCGGTAAGAAACCTTGTCCTGGATGACGGTTATGTCGAATTCCTTCGGGGACGTATCCACATGAAGGGCAACGGAACCAAAGTATCCTTTGGGTTTATCCATATCCCGGCTGGAAAAATCATGATCCGGTTCCTTTGTCCTGACCGAATAGGAGGAAACCGCTACGTACACCACCGGAAGATATTTTTCATCAATCGGTACTTCCAGCACCGTTGTGGGTTCATCCAGATGGAATACTTTTTCAGAGAAAATAGTTTCCCGTTCCACTGTCATCAGATACGTACCGGCAGGCAGGGGACTTTGCAGCATGATTTGAGCCGTATCGCCTACGTTATACAGAGTTTTATCCGCTATCAGCGGGATTTCATCGGAAGAATCGCCGTAATAATAGGACCAGTCGGAACCGGATACATAAAAGCTCCGTTCCGTAATTATCTGCCGGCTTTTGCTGTCTTCAGCAGTGAGCCGGACTATATAAGCTCCGGCTTTAGGCGGCGTCATGGAGAAAGAACCGGTTTCCGACAAGGGAACCGTCTTTTTCTCTTCGGAAACCATTTCCCGCACATACCGGGTAATCAGGTTGCCGTTCAAACCCACCTGCTGCACCTTCTTCCAGTCTTCCCGCAAAAGTTCCGCCGTAATTGCCTGCCCCGCCTTGTTTGCCGGGAAACAGTCGCTGCCGGGAGCGGTACTGTCCGGTGTTACCAGCACAAAGTCAAAGTCAATCTGTTGTCCCTTTTTGGGGAAGCCGTTCACACCCTTCGGCTTGGATACGCCGATATAATACTGGGCGGGGTGAACCACCGCGCTGCCGAAGGCACTCACCGCCTGCCCGCCGGCGTCTGTCACCGTGGATTCAAAGCGGTACAGATAGGGGCTGCCGGCTGTTTTTTCTCCGCCGGAAAGCTGGGATGCGGAGGCGCTGCCGTTTCCGTCCAAAGCGCCGGAACCGGTTGTTAAAGCAGTGCGCCCGTCATATCCCCGCTGGGGGCCGAATATAAAGTTATCGTAGGCGGAACCTTCCGGCCTGAAACTGACCGGCTCCCGGTACCAGCTGCCTGACCAGGATACGCCGGCCAGACTGCCGCCGCCCAAATAAGACGCGGAAATACCGGCGGACACCATGTCTCCGCTGATATAGGTAAGATCCGGCATGGAAACGGAACTTTCAAAACGCAGCCGTTCAAAATACGACACAGTAAAAGGTATACGGGTTACTTCAGAATCCGAACGGGAATAGGTTATATAATAAGAACCGGGTTTCATATCAGCGGGCAGTTGGAAGGTCGATGTAAAACCGCCGGTTTCAGAAACATCTTCCCACTGGGTCAGTATGGTTTCACCGTCCCACTTTGCTTCCCGAATAACCAGTTTACCGGAGCCGGAATAGGGGCTGTATTCACCCTTGCACAAATTCCGGTCGATTCCCCGTATCCGTAGTGTTTCCCCGGGTTTATACAATCCCCGGTCGGTAAACATGAACGCAACCTTTGTGGTTCGTAGAGGATACCCTAAATCTACGTCGGCAGCTCTTATGTAAGAACCCCATATTCTGTTACCGTATTGTTCAGGTGCGAAAATAACGGTGTCTCCGTCTTTTTCTGCCCTAAAATATACGTTATCGGTGTCTGAGTCAGAGACTACCGGTAGGGTAATAACTGCCAAACCACCGCTGTTGGTTGTACTTTGGGCTACCGGGTTATTCAAGGTAATTACGTCCTCGTCTTTTAAGGAATACTTTGTTATATATGCGGAAACGACAGCTCCCTCCACCGGTTTGCCGGTGGAAAGGCTGGATACCAGTACTGCAGCCCTGCCTGCTCCGTACCGCACCGTCATTCCCAAGTCTGTCACCTGAATTATCTGTTCATTTGTATACGTATATGTTTTTTTGTCAGACCAGGGGTAATCGTAATCACAGACAATTTCTGCGTGGAATTCCACTGCACCGGACAATTTCCCATTGTTGGTTTCAGTCAGATAGGGGCGCAGTTCCACCGGCTGTAAAATCCGGGTGTTTTCCGGAAAAGAATCTTTTTCAAAACGTACCCGGTCAGGTTCCATGTCGGCTTTGGCACCTGTGAGGGCATTAACCCGGTAAAAAGAGCCGACCAATGCATTCTGATGTTCAAAAACCAGTTTTGGTTCAAACTGGTTTTCCAGTATTTTAAAGCCGGAATCCTTAAAGGCAGCGTAACTGTCCGCCTTGGGAACACGGACGGTTTCAGGGCCTGCAGATATGGTATTTACCCGGTTGTATGCGTCGGCAAGCTCGCCTTGCAACGATATGGTATACGTCTGCTCAAAATCCACCGGCAAGCCGTGGACAATCAGTGTCCTGCCGGATACCGCCAGATTATCCGCAGAGACCGGCATTTCCGGTTCTGTGCGGACTTTAATCTTTGACAAATCGGCATTCTCATCAAGCCGGTGGGAAAAATAAAACTCCACCGGGTTTGAATACCGGCTGCTGGTACGTCCCGGAGAAACAGATACCAGCTGGAAATCCTGCAGCGTATGGAAAGAAAAAGACTTATCCTTGCTTACCGGCAGCGCCTCCGGTTCAGAGCGGGCGCCTTCTTCCAGGGTAACCACGATTTCAGCGTTTTCCGGCGGGGCTTCTTTTAATGCAAGCAGCAAAAGTTCCGGTTGTTCTTTATCCGGAAGGGAGGCGGAAAACGGCAGAAGAACAGACCCGCCGCTACTGCCGTCATCGGTTTTCGGTAACAGGGCAGTCACCGCGATAGATTGGCTGATTGTCTCCGGCTGCACCGGATAGGAAAACATGACACCGATGGAACGGGCTTCTTCCGGCAGCATATTGTTTGTATCTACAAAACCGCCGGCCTGCACTGTCTCGTAACCGGGAATTATATTGAGCATGGAAAGCTCTTCCGTGTGGAAATGATATTCCAGCTGGCCGGTCACCCTGGTTCCGTCAACCGATTTAACTGATTCCGGAATGGTCACCGTATATTCCCGCTGGGCAATCACCGGATCGGAGGATTCAAAGCACAAAAGGCTGGTACCGTACCAGCGGTATACCCCTTTCAGGGGCGGGGTAATGCTCATGTATTCGGAAGTGTCTGAAGGCTCCCCCAGCACAGAAACCGCAACCACCGGTTTGGAAAACTGGACATACACCGAGGGATATTTTACCGCAGCCGGCAGTTCCCCGGCAGGCTGCATATCGATTATATATAAGTCTGTGTCATCAGTTTCAACAGAGCCTGAAGTGCCGTTGTTTTTCCTGCAACCAAACAGCAATCCCGCACACAACAAAAATCCTGCACCCGCTATAACGGCACACTGCAACAGTCTCTTTGTTTTCACACCAATCTCCCTTTTTTACGGACAAAGATTCAGTAATTAAAAAAAAAGCTACTTTCAGCATTGTCCGCATGATTTTCCATGCTTTCCCCAAGGCATATGACGACAGTTTACCATTGAATCCTGATTACTGCAATGTTAAAAACAGTATACCCCGCACACAAAAAACAGCCCCCTTTCGGGAGCTGCCGTATCAGCGGAAGCGGAGATTATTTAACCTTTAGTTCGACATTTTTATTAAATTCTTCGTCAGTACTCCACTCATTGTCCCATTGTGTCTTCTGGTCAGCCGTCAGGGTCAGAGTCAGCGTCTGCGGTGTTGTCCCGTCGGAAGTCTGGCCGCCGCAGTAGAGCGCCTCCAGTGCCGTGCAGCCAGATACATCCAGTTCCGTCAGCTGATTGTTGTCGCAGAACAGCCACCTCAGCGCCGTGTTCGCCGACACATCCAGTACCGTTAGCTGATTGCCACTACAGTACAGAGCCGTCAGCGACGTATTCGCGGACACATCAAGCGATGTCAGCGCATTGGTAAAACACTTCAGATCCGTCAGCTCTGTGTTTTTCGACACATCCAGCGCAGTCAACCGATTGTCGTCACAGTTCAGCGTCGTCAGCGCCGTGTTTTTCGACACATCCAGTGTCTCCAGCTGATTGCTGCCGCAGCTCAGATACTCCAGCGCCGTGCAGTCCGACACATCCAGTTCCGTCAGATGATGATTGTCGTTGCACCACAGATCCGTCAGTTCCGTGTTTTGGGACACATCCAGTGCCGTCAGCTGATTTTCATCACAGTACAACACCTCCAGCCCTGTACAGCCCGATACATCCAGTGCCGTCAGCTGATTATCACCGCAGATCAGCCTTGTCAATGCCGTACAGCTTGATACATCCAGTGCTGTCAGCTGATTGCTGTCGCAGTACAGCTTTGTCAGCGCTGTACAGCCCGACACATCAAGTGATGTCAGCTGATCGTGGTCGCAGTACAACTTCGTCAGCGCTGTACAGCCCGACACATCAAGTGAGGTCAGCTGATCGTGAGTGTGGTG
>CALXOI010000013.1 GCA_944389965.1 uncultured Treponema sp. | reverse complement strand
ATGTCGCTGAAATCCGGGAGGGAAAAGTTATCGTCTGCTGCTTCTTGTTCGGAGGATTCCGCCACGGTGGCAGAAGTCCCGTCATCAGCCGGAACCGGTGTGTCAAAGTCTGCCGGCGCGGTGTCTTCTCCGGTAGAACCGGTGTCTGCGTCAGTAGTTTCTGCGGGTGTATCTTTATCAAATACAATGTCGCTGAAATCCGGGAGGGAAAAGTTATCGTCTGCTGCTTCTTGTTCGGAGGATTCCGCCACGGTGGCAGAAGTTCCGTCATCAGCCGGAACCGGTGTGTCAAAGTCTGCCGGCGCGGTGTCTTCGTCAGTGGTTTCGGGGGCTATCGGGAAACCTTCCAACAAATCATCTAAAGCATCATTTACTTCAATTTCTTCTGGAAAATCGTCTATATATTCCGGGAGCTCTTCATTTACCAGGGGGGCTTCATCGAACCCCGGGTCATCAAAATCAGGGATTGTCATGCTGCCTGTGTCAAAATCCGGCAAAAAATCCGTTTCCGCAGGGGAAAATTCGGTTGGTTCATTCTGTCCGGAATTATCCGGCAGACTATCATCGAATGCATCCAAGGGAATTGATTCGGGAAAATCAGCAGGAAAAGCTTCATCTGCAAAACCCATTTCATCAGGTATAGATGTATTTTTACTATCTGCATCGGTAATTTCCGAAAGAAGGAAATCCGGTGTTGCTGCCCGTTCTTCTGCCGGCCGGTTTACGAGTTTTACCGTAGTATTACTGGATGCACCGGATTCAACATCTGTTACTTCTGCGGAAAGAACATTGTTATCATCAAGCTGAATCATGAGGTTGAGAGCCGGCTCACCTTCGGGATGGGGAACCAAACCGGAAATTTGAAGGGTGTCAACATATTCAGCATCAGCCATGGTTCCTGTTTCTGACCGGTACAAATCAACCATAACTGTTGTCTGGTTGTCTTCTACGGTAGTAAGTTCGAGTAACCGTTTTTTAGGTTGACCTTCTTCCAGAATCGGATAAAATGTCCCATCTGCAAGCTTAATGCCGATATTCCTGCTCATTGTTCTATGTTATTATCGAAGTACGTTCTTGTCAAGTTTCTTTCTTGACACCGGAAAAAATCAACGTCATAATATAATTATGGATATGTTGTCTTCTGTTTTAATAGCCGGAGCTGCGGTTATTTTTTTTGCGGCTCTTTTGTATGGAATTCTCAGTATACAGAAAAAAAATAAAAATACACCCCGGGTTAAAAACCGGGTTGCAATTATCCGGGATGCAACCCGGAAATTATCCCAGAATCCACATCATGTAGGTGCATTGAAAGAGTTATCTGATTTATATTATCAGGAACATTCTTGGGAAAAAGCATATCCATTGTTTGATTTATTGCTGGGACTGGCTTCTTCCAATAAAGAAATTGATCTTTTTCAAGTAGCTCTCAGGCAGGGTATCTGTGCGTTAAAGTTGAATAAACCGCAGGATGCACTCCAAGGACTGATGTCTGCGGTAAAATTAAATAGTTCAAGTTTTGAAGCATTGTCTTCCCTTGCCCAGGCGTATTATCAGACAGGTGATTATGAGCACGCCGTTTTATATTTCAAAAAAGCATTGGTGCTTAATCAGGATGCCGGGGAACTGTATGAGCTTTTGGGATTGTCCTTATATAACCTCAAACGGTACCGGGATTCCCTGCCATATCTGCGCCGGGCTCTGACAGATCATCCTGAACAAAAAGAAGTGCTGTACGCAATGGCGGATGCTATGCAGCAGACTGGGTTTGGCGAAAAAGCACTGAAAGTATTTATGCACCTGCGTCCGGATCCTGATTTTGGCGCCCGGTCATGTCTCGCTGCGGGAGTTATGCACATGAATACCGGCGGGATTGAAAAAGCGGTACAGGATTTTGAAATCGGATTAAAGCATGTAAACGTACCCCAGGATATCCTGCTGGAAATCAAGTACCGGCTTGCCACCTGTTATATTCAACTGAAGGATATTGACGGAGGGTTGCAGCTTCTCCGGGAAATTCTGGTGGTGAACCCGTCGTATCGGGATGTACCGACGCTTGTTTCCCGGTATCAGGAATTGAAGCAAAATACAAATCTTCAGATTTACCTTACTGCCGGAAACAGCGATTTTGTTGCGCTGTGCAGAAAAATTGTTATCGGGTTTTACGGACGTGCATCAGTAAAAATACTTGATATAAATGTTTCAACTGAAAATACAGAAGTTTTGACAGAAGTAGAAACTTCAAAATGGGAAGATGTCATTATGTTCCGTTTTTACCGGACAACCGGTGCCATTGGGGAACTTCATATCCGTGATTTTCATGGGCGGCTTAAAGATGTAAAGGCTGGCCGGGGGGTGTGCCTGTCGGCAGGGTCGTTCAGTGATGAAGCCCGGAATTACACGGAGGGCCGGCCGATAGATTTAATTGATAAAACGGGATTGATAAAAATACTGAAGAGTATTGATTCCCGTATGTAATCACGTTTTTTGTATGAGAACTAAATTCCGTTCGTGTTCCGGGAGAAACGGAACTGAAAGGGAACGGACATTGTAAACTGGAATAAGTTCTTGTACCGCATTCATTTCTGCTGTTATATTTTCTGACTTTGCTTTGTATGCTGCCAGCCAGCCGCCGGTTTTGACGGTACGTAGCAGTGTTTTTGCCATCTTTTTGTCCAGCGGACGGAATGCCCGGAATACAGCAAGATCCAGTTGTTCCTGCGGCAACTGCTCCGCTTGGGTGTTCTGTACGGTAACATTTTTCAAATCCAGCAGGGCTACACAGTTTTCCAGAAAAGCACACCGTTTGCTCATCCGCTCTACCAGTATGAACTGTATGTCCGGAAATGCTGCCGCCAGCGGTATTCCCGGAAGCCCCCCGCCGGAACCGATGTCTCCGGCAGTAAATGTTGTTTTTGTACCGGTTGATACCATTTCTTCGGCGGCAGGCTGACAGCCGGAAAGTGCCAAAGCTGGATTCAAGCCTTCCGGACGGCTTTTTTCAGGAACCAGCGCTGCGATTTCCGGCGCCGCCGCCAGACTGTCCAGAATATGCCGGATTATCATGGTGTCCCGGTCATTTGCACCGACCAAATCGTAAGCCGCATTGAACAACAGCAGCTCGTTGATGTATTTTTCCATCTTAGTCTGCAAAGTTTCCGCCGGGGTGCCGGAGAATCCAATTGCAGCGATGCCTGCGCATAAATAATCCTGTGCCATAAAAAACTCCTGTTATCAGAATGCCGGCGGTGGGTATTCCGGCGGCGCCGGGTCAGCACCTGCAATACACCGGGCAATTTCAGCAGCGGACAGTGCTGTTATCGGAACCGGTGGCGCTGCCGGATTCGGTTTTTCATTCCGGTAAGAAACCAGCTGCTTTTCGTACCAGATTAAATCATACCACCGGTTAAACTTAAAACCGGCTGCCGGAAAACGGGCGGTTTCGGTAAATCCTTCGTGTGTATGAAACAGACTGCTGGCAGGATTCGGGTGGGAAACTGCTGCGTATACAGAATAGTATCCCTGGGCTGCCAATATACCATACAGTGTCCGATACAGATGTCTGCCGTTTCCTTCCCGCTGATGCTGCGGTTCAATATATATGGATAAATCCGCCGCCCACTGGAATGCCTGCCGTTCCCCATGGGCGGATGCATATGCATAACCGTGGATTCCTGTTGATGTTTCCCACACCAGCCAGGGAAACCGGGATGCAGTCTGCTGAATCCTGTTGTAGAATTCTGCGTCTGATGGAACCGTATATTCAAATGTGACAGCGGTATCCGTGACAAACGGGGCATATATCTGTTTAATTGCCGGAGCATCTTTTTCCGGCTGTATCAGGCGTATCATGAACGGCGGCCGTTCCAGCAGGGGGCGTATTTTGCTGCCACAAGAATTGCTTCCTTCATGCTTACCGGTGATGCGCAGTTTTTGCCGGCAATATCAAATGCGGTTCCATGGTCGACAGATGTTCTCAGTATGCTCATACCGCAGGTGATGGAAATAGTCCGTTCAAAGTCATATGTTTTTGCAGCAATATGCCCCTGGTCATGATACAGGGAAAGCACGCTGTTGTATGTTCCCTGCAGTGCCTGATGGAACACAGAATCTGCGCTGACCGGGCCGGCAACCGCATATCCTGCCCGTTGCAGTTCTTCCACTGCCGGGGCAACCGCTGTTACTTCTTCTGAACCGAACAGTCCGTGTTCCCCGGAATGGGGGTTTAACCCCGCGACTGCCATTGTTCCGCCGGTGATGCCCAGTTGCTGCAAGGCTGCGGTGCACCTGATGACGTAATCCATAATCCGTTCTTTCGTTACAAAATCGCATACCCGCCGCAGGGATATGTGCCGTGTCAGGAAAAATATCCGCAGATTGCGGACTTCAAACAGTGTCAGCGGATCTGCAGTATTGGTTAATTCTCCCAAAATTTCTGTGTGGCCGGTGTACGGGATTCCTCCTGCCCTGAGCGCTTCCTTGTTTATCGGAGCGGTAACAACTGCCTGAACCGTTCCTTCCAAAGCTAACGCCACTGCTTTTTCTATGTAGCGGTAAGAGGCTGTTCCGCAGGCGGCGGACACCTTTCCCGGTTCAAATCCGCCGGCTTCGACTCCGGGTACATCAATTACTTGTACGTTTGCAGAATCAAGTAGTGTTGCCGGAAGCGTCGCATTGTGGCAGGCTGATTCCAGCACTGAACGGCTGCCGGTGACGATACACTGCACGGAATTCTGTATTTCAGTATCGGATAATGCTTTTACGATTATTTCCGGTCCGATTCCGGCGGGATCGCCCATGGTAACCGCAATAATTGGTTTCATAGTATACTCCTTAAAATCACGTCCGTTGTCCGCGGGGGAACGAATTTTTCAGTTGTTCTGTAGAAGCGGACGGAACGGAATGTCTTCCGTAAAACCGGCTGCCGTTTCTGGATGCGTCTGTATTCAGGTCTGCTGCATATCCAGCAGTATATCAAGGTTCCAGCCGTCACCGGAATGGGTCAGGGTAACCAGATTTCCGGTTCTCCGTGCTGTCATTCCGGGTGACGCGGTAAGCGGGTAGAGCAGGGAGCCGGACGCAGTTTCCGGCTGCATTATGGAAGATTCCACGTCATAGTATATGATACCCGATTCCTGCCGCACCGGTTTGAAGAGAAAATAAAAAGTTTCTGCAAACTGTTTCCCGCCGGCAGAAAAAATCCGGTCGCCGGTGAACAAAAATGCCCCGGTTGCTTCCGGTTCTGAAACATAGATTACGGAACAGGTTTTGCCGATGTCTGCACCATTAACTTTGAACCGGAGCAGTTGTGTTGTTGTACCGGAACCGGCGGAAAGCGTGGCGGAACCGGTAGCGGCAGTGCCTGCTCCTTCCGCTGGTGTTGCCCGGGCGTCATTCAACTGCTGGAGTTGTTCCAGAATCAGCGTCAGCAGGGCAGTGTCTCCTGTTCCATTGGAACCGGAAGATGACAGCTGTTGTGTGAGTGCGGACAGCGAATCCGCTGCAGAAACTCCTGTTCCGGCGGAAAGACCGGACAGGGAAGACAATACCGATGATAAATCCCCGCTGCCGGTCAGATTCCCAAGGTTTTGCAGTGCGCTTAACCCGCCCAGACCTGATATATTTTGGGCAGTCAACGCCAAGCCTGCAACTGTTGTCGGTATGGAAGCAGCGCCGGATGTACTGCCGGATGTTCCGGCTGACTGAACTGCCGGGGTAGTGCTGCCGGTACTGCTTTCGGTGCCGGAATTTTCTGTACTGGTTCCGTTGCCGGTGTTTCCGGTTATTCCCCCGGGGCGGTAAGGGCTTCCGCCCAGTTCCGGCATGGAAGGACTGCTTACTGACGGCATGGACGGAAAGTCAAGGGCCGGGACGGCTGGTATTCCGGTTGCGGTAATCAGTAGTGTAATCAGGAAAAACTGTATCTGTTTACAGGTTTGCAAGATTTTCCTCCACCAGTTCCAGCCGGGCGGTCAGCTGCCGGATTGTTTTTTCAAGGCGCTGCTTTTCCTTTTCCAGCCGGGTGCGGGCATCGGTTTCTTCTGCCTTTTTTTTCATCAGCGAGCTGACGGAATCCGGACTGTGTCCGTTCAGCAGTTGTTGTTCCGCTTCCTGTTGTTTTTCTTTGGGCAGGGATGCAATCAGTTTCATGTTTTCAAAACCAATTGCCGGATTTATTTGTGTCGCTGCCACTTTTGTAATACTTTTTGCCGCTGTCCGGGGCAGTTTCAGTACCCGGTCAATGTAATCTTCATAGCGGATATTTGCTTCCTGACAGAGCCGGTGGGCTTTTGCCAGAAGCTGTCCGAATTCCTGCATCAGCCGGCCGTTTGTTTCCAGATAATTCTTTTTTATTTCTTCTGTCAGCTGTGCCAGTTCCGGGGAATTTTCCAAACCGATAACATAATAACCCTTGGCTTCTGCGGTTTCCAGCAGACCGTGGAACCGGGCCCAGAACGCATTCGTATGAACCCGGTTATAGGAAGGGCGCAGGCCTCCACTCTGGTTCAACTGGGTTTCATTCAGCAGGTGATGAGTATATTCATGGATAGCAGTATAAATCAGCTGGTTTTCTACAGAGAAATTTTTGTTGTGCAGCAGAATTTCTTTTGTGTCCGGCTTGTATAAACCGTTCACTTTTTTGCTTTCTTTACCGGTAAATGTTACGGTAAATTCCAGTTGGGATGGTTCTATATCTAATAGAATTTCTTTAACCTGGTCTTGATTCATAGGACCTCCATTTTTGAAAGAATCAGTGTGGCTGCCGCTGTAGCTGCAGTTTCCGTGCGCAGAATCCTGCTTCCCATTCCGCACCGGGTAAAACCTGCGTCGCTTAGTTGTGTCCGTTCCCGGTCGGTCCAGCCCCGTTCACTGCCGATTGCGGCTATTACGCCCCGATGTTGCAGCCGGATTGCGGTATGGTGCAGGGCACCTCCGTCTGCCGGGCAGGTTCCGGATGTGCCGGTACTGTCTGGTACGGTACCGTTTCTTTCTGCAGGTTGCCTGTCTTGTGCTGAACCTGCTGTCTGTGCGGACAACGGTTCTGTTGCGGTAACTTCTGTTGTTTTATCCAGAAATGCGGTCAGGGACATTTCCGGCTGCACATTGTCTAGTGCCGCCAGTACCGGGTGTCCGGAAAAAAAAGCGCTGCCGGTAATTGCCTCCAGGCAGGCGGACAAATTCCGGTGCAGAAACAATTCCGGTACATGGGTACTTTTTGCTTGTATACTGCCATCGGTAAGCATCCGGTATGCATTGCCGTGTTCCGCCATAGATGACTGCAGGTACGATTTTTCCCCCAGTTCTGTGCCGGTCAGATGCACTTCGCCGGCTCCCAGACTTGCAATGTCCCGGAGCAGCCGCTTCAGCTGGATGGGGCGGGGAAATCCGATAATCATCCGGAGCGGATAAAGCGGACCGCCGTCAGTCTCCGGTGTGTACACAAATTCGATACCGGTTCCAGTAATCCCGGTAATGCGGGCGGTGCCTGCTGTTCCGTTCAGGATACCGGCATCAAAAGTGTCTCCCGGTTGCTTGTGCAGTATATCCAGTATATGGGCAGCCCGCGCGTCGTTGCGGTTCAGGGGATGATGAATTTCTTCCGGCGAAAAAAGTACAATATTCATGGATTGGTAGTAAAGTATATAGCGGAACTGCGGGAAATACAAGGGTAAGACGATTCTTGTATCAGCGGTGAAATCGTGGTATACTGCCCTGCGTCTCTTAAAAACGGATATTGAAAATGATAGAAAATATTCTGATGGAAGGAATGATATATGGCCTGATGGTGCTGGGCGTATTTATTACATTCCGGGTATTGAATTTTGCAGATATGACGGTGGACGGTTCTTTCCCGTTGGGTGGAGCTGTACTCGCCGTGTTGATTATCAAAGGTTTGCCGCCGGTTGCAGCTCTGGTAGTGGCGTTTGCGGCAGGTGCAGCCGCGGGGTGTGTGACAGCTGTAATCCATACCCGGCTTAAAGTACCGGATTTGCTGTCCGGTATTCTGACGATGACCATGCTGTATTCTGTGAACCTCAGGATTATGGGGAACCGGGCAAACCTGTCGCTGATAAAAGTCCGGACTCTGTTTACCGGTATTTCTTCTGCTGTGGAAAACACGGGTTTTCCGCCCGATCTGGCGGTAGCACTGGTAATGGTTGCTGTTGTACTGGTAATAAAACTGTTGCTGGACGTGTTTTTCCATACGGATTTCGGACTGACGATGGGTGCTTTAGGTTCAAATCCCCAGCTGATTATGTCTCAGGGAATGAACCCGGAGGTTATCAAAACAATCGGTATCTGTATAGCCAACGGACTTGCGGCCACTGCCGGTGGTTTTGCTGCCATGTACAGTGGTTTTGCTGATGTCGGTTCCGGAACCGGTGTGGTAGTGTCCGGTCTCGCATCATTGATGCTGGGAGAATTTATCCTTAAATCAAATAAAATCGGTGTTCTGACACTGCGGGCGTTGCTGGGATCGGTGATTTACCGGGCATTGATGTTCCTTGCCCGGAGCTACGGTTACCGGATAAACATGACGGCAAATGATTTGAAACTGATTACCGGTATTCTGATTATTCTTTGTCTGGTTATATCCCGGACAAAGCTGCCGGGCAGATTAAAGTCTCCGGGAGAAGCCCGTCGGTCCGGTTCCGGGCAAACCGGTGGTAATTCCGGGATAAACCCGGCAGCAGCCACAGAAAGCAGCTTTAATGCCCCGGAACAACACGGTGCTGCCTGTGCCGGTTCCGAATCTGAACGGCGGATCGTTCGTAGCAACGGAAATACGCCGGGGCAGTTTGGCGGGGAACAACACGGAGCGGAAGCCGGAACCCCCACCAGGCAGCCGGACAGCAGGGAGGAAACAGCAGATGTTGAATCTTGAGCATATCGGAATGGTGTTCGCACCAGGTACGCCGGATGAAAACCGGGCGTTAAAAGATGTTAATCTCTGTGTAAATAAAGGTGATTTTATCACTGTAATAGGTTCCAACGGTGCAGGAAAATCCACACTGTACAATGTAATTGCCGGTACGCTGACCCCCACATCCGGCCGCATCCTTTTGGATACATCAGCACTGGCAGAAAACAGGAACCCGTCAGGTGTGCGGGATATAACACGGGATAAGGAATACCGCCGGGCTCATTACATCGGCAGAATATTCCAGAACCCGTTGTTGGGTACTGCCGGAAAAATGAGTCTGGAAGACAATATGATGATTTGTTCCCGGAAAGGATATAAAGGACTGAAAATCAGTCTGAACCATGCAATGCGGGATTATTTCAAAAGCCGGCTGGAAGAACTGGGTATGGGGTTGGAAAACAGGCTTCGGGACAATGTGGAACAGTTTTCCGGCGGACAACGGCAGGCTCTGACTTTATTGATGGCGGTTATGTCCCGTCCAGCCCTATTGCTGTTGGATGAACACACAGCGGCGTTAGACCCGGCAAATGCGGATTTAGTCATGGAATTGACGCTGAAATTTGCCGCATCCTACGGGCTTACTGTGATGATGATTACCCACAACATGAACCATGCGCTGGAGTACGGTAACCGGCTGTTGATGATGGACTCCGGCGAAATTATTCTTGATATAAATCAAGCGGAAAAACGCCGGCTGACTATGGATACATTGATACAACGGTTCCGGTCCATCAAACAGCAGTCACTTGTCAGTGACCGGATGTTGCTTCAGTAGTGGCGGTGCAGGAGGTGTAGCGTATATGGATTTTTTGCAGTTTCAGGATGTCCGGTTTGCGTATCCACCGGTGGAAGGCGACACAGATGAAAACGGGAACCCGGTAAAGCCACCGGTATTGTTCGATCATTTTACCGCCACCCTGCCCGGAGGTTTTATCAGCCTGGTGGGACCGAACGCTTCAGGAAAATCGACATTCATGTTGCTGGCAGCCGGCCGGCTGTTGCCGCTGCACGGTACTGTTTTTCTGGAAGGTCACGACACGGCTTCCCTTTCCCCGGAAGCCCGTGACCGGCTGGCATCTTTTATCTATCAGAACATGGAGTTTGAATCAGATGACACGGTTTCTGTCCTGCTGAACCAGGTGTATGCCGCCGGCAGTTTTGCCGGCAATGCGCAGCCGGTACCCGGAAATTTTCCGTGCGGTGCCGGCGGCAGCTTGGGGGCTGACGGTGCACCCGGAAAAAACAGCGGTACTGCCGGTCAAACCGGTATTGCGGCGGCGGACAGCGGCTCTCCGGCTCTGCTGGACCAGGTTGTTGCCGTGCTTGAACTGGAACCCCTGCTGCACCACCGGTTGTCCGGGCTGTCAAAAGGCGAATTGCAGCGGGTAATCATCGCCTTTTCCCTGCTGTACGGCAGCCGCAGCGTTTTTATGGATGAACCGCTGTTTGCGCTGGAAACTCCCCGGAAACACCGGGTGCTGGCATACATCAAGCAATGGTGCGCCGCATTCGGGACAACGGTATATATTTCCATGCATGAGCTGGAATTGAACCGGATGTACCCCGACAATATTTTGCTGTTTTATCCTAACCGTGATATGGATTTCGGTACGCCGGAAGAAGTGCTGACCCGGGATGCGCTGGAAAAAGCATACGGAGTGCCCGCCGCTTTGCTGAAAGACGCAGAAGCTTTAACCCGCAAATCCCTGATGGAACAATACGGTGTAGAATCCCGGGACGGAGACAAGTAGCGGCAGATTCTTTTTCCTACATTAAAAGCGGTAAATCCCTGTGTTTTGTGCCGGGGGAGATGTCTCTCCCCCGCTGCAGCCGGCGTTGCCGTCTTCCGCTCCCCTCTCTTACGGGGAGTTCCCCGTAACGCCCCCGGCACCGGTGCAAAAGACAGGCACCCGGCGGAAAACAATACGTTATCCGGTTATTGTGGATTTTTTTTCAAAGCTTTCCGGGACTGACCGGTCAGTGTTTTTCTGTAATTCCGGTAATATGAATTGTGCCGCTGCCGGTACCCGGTATGGAAACCGGTGATACGGTCTCGTTCCCATCCGCCGGTTCCGGTGCTTCCAGATACCCGGTAATTTCCAGCATAATCCCTTGTCTGCCGGGCAGGCTTTCCGTCAATTCCGGGTCGCCGGTGACCCGGTAAACCGTACCGTCAGTGGTTGTAAATCCTGTCCAAGTATGGGGCTCGTTGCCGAATATAGTGACCAGTCCGGTTACTGTAACCGGCGTCTGCCGGGCTGCTTCAGCCTTTTTTCTGCCCGCTGCCGGATACAGCAGCAGAATGCTGCACAACATCAGCGCTGCAATTCCTGCTGTCAGTTTATATTTCATTACTGTATCCTCCATAGTTATGAACGGGGCTGAACCAACAGGTATATCTGTTCCGTCTGCGACACCGGACTGCTGAACGTCAGTGAAACCGAACCGGCATTCTGGGTATATCCAATCTGGTGCAGGGTAAAACCGTACGGACGTACTGCAAGCTGTCTGTCTTTTTGGGCGGAATACAATACCGGTCCGGATACATTTGCATTGTTGACAGTATTATACGACCACAGGTCTATTGCCGTCATGGGATACGTATAACCAGAAAACTGGTATGTCTTGGCATCTTTATTAAGTGTGACGGTATTCTGTTTGTCAGTGTTGTTCAGAACCAATGCCTGTGCGAATTTTATATATGCACTGTCAAATGTTTCGTCATAACCCATTGCTTTTAACGCTTCAGTAATAGAATCTTTGTCAACACTGTCGTTTTGGGCTACTTTTTGTATCAGTTCCGCCCCGCCGTAGTTCCGGGCCAGGTATGCGCCGAATGTATACGCTACCGCATAAGATGCAAGCTGGTCATTATCGTTCCATTCCGTGATGCCGGATGAAGTATAATACGTACAGAACTGGGATAATCTGCTTTTGGGGGAAGCCGTATCGTTGCATTCAAGATTCTGTTGCATCATATCTTCGCAGAGCATGGACATCATTTCCGTGTACCAGGTGGCAGATGAAGGCGGATTGTTGTTTCCTTTATCTGCAGGTGTCAGGGTTTTTACCCCAAAGTTAATCATGTGCTGGAATTCGTGGGCAAGAGTGGAATACATGGAAGGTGCCCAGTTAGAATTCTGTGTAAAATAGGAATCGATGTAAAAGTATTTGCCTGAATTGGACAGCTTGATTACATCAGTGGCGGAACTTGTCGCCGTTTCCGGAGTATAATAATCTTTTGCCCAAAAATACCCGAAAACGCCGCCCTGTTGTGAGGTCTTATAATCCCCGTTGATGTCGTACACAACAATATTTACTTTTGAACCCGTATCGGATACTTGGTTTATCGGGACAATGGAGTTACCGTCAACCATGACTTCTGCTTCTTTCCCAAAAATTTCCCGGATGAGCGGATACATTCCGTCAAATTTTTCCCTGAGCGTTATAATCTGTTCTTTAGTTACCGCTGCACTGGAAACAGCACCGCTGTCCGTACTATAATACCCGTCCACAACCCAGATATAGCAGTGGTTCCCTACAGCTCTCAGTGTCGCACTCCGCTTGGTGTACTGGACGGAATTAATTGTTACCGTTTCAGAGGGGGTTCTCAGTGCAGAAGCCGGCAGGTCAACCCAAAGCTTTTTTTGTGTGGTGCCTGGTACCGGGGTCAGCGGCGTAACGGTGGTAGCCGCTGCCGTGCCTGATGCGTTCCGGCCGGAAGACGGACGCAAAAAATCCAGCGGTGGCACAAAGTTCTGTGCGGGGGTAAAATCGGTGCGGTAAAAGCCGGTGTTTCCGGGATGTACGGCAGCGGTTGTTGCGGCAGCTGTGTCTGTTGTGTATACCGGCAGCTGGTTTCCCGTTTCCGGTATTTCTGCTGTTCTGCCGGAATTATCTGCTGAGGAACCGGTTGAAACAACATACCGGCTTTGCTGGCTCGGTATTGTTGTTGTGGAAGGATTCATACGTACCATAAAAATATCTGACGGACCGTCAAGTTTAATGTCAACCTGCCGGGTTTGTGATGAAACCAGAAACATGGGAGACTCTGCAGACGGATAATTCCACGTTTCTGTTTCACCGTTCCAGTCGTCAACAGATGGTTCAAATAAAGTAGAAATAACATCATTGATGAAGCTGCAGGACATGGTTAGTGCCAGTAGTGTAGCAATACATATCAGTGCAGCTGCTTTCTTTATTGTACGCATATCCGCACTATACCATGGGTAGCCGATACCGTCCAGTAAGTCTGCTGATTGTTTTATGTATTCCGTAGTTTTCATTGTTGTGTTTCAGAATCATCCGGCCTCTGCCGGTGTTTTTTTTTTGCGGTGCCTTGATTTTCCCTGTTTCTCTGTGTATGATGAACCGAATGGAGGTTGTATGCTGAACGGGCGTCATTTGATAGAACCCGCCGATCTTTCGGTTCACGAAATCGATACAATATGTGCATTGGCGGAACAGATAATTGTTGATCCAGCTGCTTTTACTGATGTGTGTCGCGGGAAAATTCTTGCGACACTTTTTTTTGAACCGAGTACCAGAACCAGACTGTCCTTTGAAGCGGCAATGCTCCGGCTGGGCGGTTCCGTACTAGGATTTGCGGATGCCGCATCCAGTTCTTCCACAAAGGGTGAAACCCTTGCGGACACTATCCGTGTAGTGTCGTCATATGTGGACATTATTGCCATGCGTAATCCTAAAGAAGGTTCTGCATTGGTTGCGTCCCAGTATTCATCAGTTCCGGTCATCAATGCAGGTGACGGCGGACATCACCATCCTACGCAGACTTTAACTGATCTGTTGACAATCCGGGCGCTGAAAGGTGGTTTTGAAGGACACACTATCGGTTTCTGCGGGGATTTGAAATTCGGACGGACCGTACACAGTCTGGCAAAAGCTATGAGCCGGTACCGGAACAATAAATTTGTTCTGATAAGTCCGCCGGAACTGGCTATCCCGCAATATATCACTGACCAGGTGTTGCGCCCTGCCGGTGTGGAGTACACCGAAGCTTTACGGCTGGAAGACGTTATCGGCGATCTGGATATTCTATATATGACCCGGGTGCAGGCGGAACGGTTTTTCAATGAACAGGATTATATCCGTTTGAAAGACAGTTATATTCTTGACCGGGAAAAAATGAAGCTGGCAAAGGATTCAATGATAGTGCTGCATCCGCTGCCCCGGGTAAACGAAATTTCCCCGGAAGTTGATTCTGATCCCCGGGCTGCATATTTTAAGCAGGTTCGGTACGGTATGTTTGCACGTATGGCGTTGATGGCAAAACTGACAGGAGCATTATAATGTTGAATGTAGATACAATAAAAAACGGGCTGGTTATCGATCATATCCGTGCTGGTTCAGGACCGCGGATTTTTTCCTGGCTGGGACTTGACCGGGCGAATTTTTGCGTTGCCCTGATTATGAATGTTCCGTCAAAACAGTACGGGCGGAAGGACATTATTAAAATTGACAACATCATTAATATTGATTATTCCGTATTGGGATTTATTGATCCTAACATCACGGTAAATGTCGTTTCGGATGAACATATTGTGCGGAAAATATCCCTTTCGTTACCGGACCGGGTAGAAAACATCATTAAGTGCAAAAATCCCCGGTGCATTACCAGTACCGAATCATATTTACCCCAGGTGTTCCGGCTGGTGGATAAAAAACGGGCTGAATACCGCTGTGAATACTGCGATGAACTGTACCGGGCCGGCGTAGGGGAAATACTGTGAACGGTAATATTTCCTGTGCCTGCGGAATTGAATGTATCTGGAACACCCGGCTGATAGACGAAGCCTTGGATTGTCCGGGTGCCGTGGTGTTGAAAAACGGAAAGATACTGGCTGTGTTGCAGGGAAATTTTTCCCGTGAACCGGCGGTTTATGCCGCAGCGGCGGTTGCCGGGGTGCCGGTGGATTCCGTTACGGTAACAGATGCCGCCGGATTAGCGTTGCAGCCGGCTTTTGTGGATATGCACGCCCATTTCCGGTATCCGGGGCAAACCCAAAAAGAAGATTTGGACAGCGGCCTTTCTGCTGCCGCTGCCGGCGGATTCGGAACCGTGGTACTTATGCCGAATACGAGTCCCGTGGTTTCAAGTGCGCCGGATGCCCTCCGCATCTGCCGTGAAGCTGCGGAACGGGGAATGGCTGATGTATATCAGACGGTGTCGCTTACCAGGAATTTTGATGGTACGGATACAACCCATCTGGATTCGCTGGCTGTGTATGCTGCAGGAATGTCTGGTACCGCAGGAGCTGTACCGGTAGTAACAGAAGACGGACGGGATGTGGCATCTGCGGCGGTGATGCTGGAAGCAATGGAAAAATGTGCCCGGAAAAATATCATTGTTTCCTGCCACAGCGAAGATTCTTCTTTGGCTGCGGCCGCCCGTCCGTACCGGCAGAAGGCGCTGGAACTGCTGGCGCAGGGTACTACCGCAGGAAAGCTGCAGGCATACGAAGCGTTGGAAGCGGCGAACCGGTTGCTGTCTCTGGCAGAGGATACAGCCACGGCACGGAATCTGGAGCTGGCCCGTGCGGCGGGTTGTGCGGTGCATATCGCCCATGTAAGTACGTCCGGTTCCATGGAGTACATCCGCCGGGCAAAAGATGCCGGTCAGCGGGTTACGTGTGAAGTTACGCCCCACCATCTGGGATTGAGTGTTGCCACCGGAGATCCTGCACTGCGGCACCTGGTGAATCCGCCCCTGCGCAGTGAGCGTGACCGGGCGGCGGTTGTTGCAGCTTTAGCGGATGGTACAGCTGATGTCATTGCGACGGATCATGCGCCCCATACGGTTGCGGATAAAGCCGGTGGCGCTCCGGGATTTTCCGGGTTGGAAACAGCGTATGCGTTGTGCAACACGGTTCTGGTCAGAGAGGGTGTGCTGGATGCCCGGCAGTTATCGGCACTGATGTCTGCCCGTCCTGCCCGTATTCTGGGGCTGGATACCGGGGAATTTCCCCGCGGGCGGTTACTCCCAGGCTATGCGGCCGATCTGGTTTTGTGCAATCTGGATGAAGCGTGGATGGTGCAGGGGGATTTATTCCGGTCTAAAGGAAAGTATACTCCGCTGGAGGGTAAAAATCTGTACGGGCGGGTCTGCCGGGTGTATCACCGGGGAATTCCCGTTTTTAAACAGTAACAGGTAAAATCCTGCCGCCGCAAAAACGGACGTTTACAGTTCTTTTTCCCAAGTGGCAGGATCAATACTCTGTTTAAACCCCAGTTTTTCTATATATGGGATATTTTTCGGGTTCGGGGCGTATACTTCCAGCTTTTCTATATTCCGGTCGTGCCAAAATGATAAATCTTTGATAAAGAAATGTTTTCCGGTTGCTCCGTCCTGATATTTTGGTGATACATAATCAATACAGATGCGGGCGGTTCCCGGTTCTGTAACGGTATAAGCAATCAGTCCGACAATATCATTGTCCCTGAATATAAAAACCGCATTTTTTGCGTCATTTATTGCGTTTATTCCGAATGCTGCATCCAGTGCCTTCTTGTTTTTTTCACAGTAGAATTTGCATACAAACCCGTCAGGATCAACTTCCAGAATATCAAAGGTTGACTGTATGTGGAACCGCTGGTGCAACCGGTATATATCATAGATAGCGACTGCCATGCAAAGGCAGAGTACCGGCATGGAATGAATCTGAAATGCATAAAAGCCCAGTCCAATGCATCCGACCGCATTTACCGTATAGAATTTAATCCGTGATTTAAAGGCTGCAAGGGAAATCAATACGACAGCCATAGAAATATAACCGACATAGTCAATGGGTTGCATAATAAACCTTTTTTAATAACCCGGAATAACCGGCAGAATAGAAAAAACCTTTCCGAAGAGCCCAGGTAATCTACGGCACAGAAATTATCCATCTGCCGCTGCTTTCTTCCGAACCTGACGGGGTTGGACGGTAACTTCTTGCATAGCACCTGGACTCGCCGGAAAGGTCTTGTGCTTTGTGTGTAAGCGGTAACGGAAAGAGGGGGATTCGAACCCCCGGTACCTTTCGGTACACAGCCTTTCCAAGACTGCACCATCGACCACTCGGACATCTTTCCAAAAATAATTCTTTGCCGGATTAGATTGCTTAAACAGCAGAACGTACCGGTTATAATTCTGTTCTGAATCCCCGGTACGGAGAGAGGGGGATTCGAACCCCCGGTACTTTGCAGTACAACGGTTTTCGAGACCGCCCGATTCGACCGCTCTCGCATCTCTCCAGCAGTATTATTGTTTTGGGGTTATAAAAACCCTAACGAGACTAAGTGGATTCGAACCACCGGCCTTCAGATCCGCAATCTGACGCTCTATCCAGCTGAGCTATAGTCTCATGATACGGAAGCGACAGGAGTCGAACCTGCCCGGCCTGTGAAGAACCGACGGATTAGCAATCCGTTGTATTACCGCTCTACCACGCTTCCATACCGTTGCAGAGTATGCCCCTGCCCGGCCTTTTATTCAAGTATCACTTGACGGAGCAGGGGGGATTCGAACCCCCGGTACCTCTCAGCACAACGGTTTTCAAGACCGCCGCCTTAAACCACTCGGCCACCGCTCCAAAAAAGGCTTTATTATAATAGCGTAAAGCCTTTGTGTTTGTCAACCGGTAATATCTATGCTACAATTCAAGTATAAATCAGGTGTTACACGGAATGGCGGAGGTTATATGAAAAAATATATTGTTGCACTGGATCAAGGGACTACGAGCAGCCGGTGTATTATTTTTGATACAAATCAGCAGATTGTTTGTCAAGTTCAGCGGGAATTTCCCCAGTATTACCCGCAACCGGGATGGGTTGAACAGTCCCCGATGGAACTTTACTCTTGCCAATACGGTGTACTGATGGAAGTTCTGGCCCAAAGCAGTATTCCGGTGGAAGAAATCGCGGGAATCGGTATTACGAACCAGCGGGAAACAACCGTTGTCTGGGATAAAGAAACAGGACAGCCGGTATACAATGCCGTGGTGTGGCAGTGCCGCCGTACTGCAGGTTTGTGTGACGAATTAAATAAAGACCTGGAATTTTCCCGGTTGGTTAAAGAACGGACCGGTCTTCTGATTGACGCATATTTTTCCGCGACAAAAATCAAGTGGATTCTGGATAATGTGGAAGGTGCCCGGCAAAAAGCCCGGGATGGACGCCTGTTGTTCGGTACGGTTGATACGTGGCTTTTGTGGAAATTGTCCGGCGGCCGGCTTCATATTACAGATTTTACCAATGCCAGCCGGACTATGTTATTCAACATAAAAGATTTATGTTGGGATCCAGAAATCTGCCGCCGGCTTGATATTCCTCTATCCATGTTGCCGGAAGTACGCCCGTCCAGCCAGGTGTACGGTACAATGAATATCCAAGGTGTAGCTGTTCCTCTTGCCGGTATCGCCGGAGATCAGCAGGCAGCTTTGTTCGGCCAGACGTGTTTTGATTCAGGGGAAGTGAAGAATACTTATGGAACAGGTTGCTTCCTGCTGATGAACACCGGCAGTAATCTTGTCAGAAGCAGTAACGGATTGTTATCAACAATTGCCGCCGGTACGGGGAATGCCGTACAGTATGCGCTGGAAGGCAGTGTTTTTGTTGGTGGTGCGGTAATTCAGTGGTTGCGGGATGAATTACGGCTGATAACGGAGGCCCGGGATGCTGAATATTATGCACAAAAAGTACCTGATTCCGGTGGAGTGTATCTTGTGCCTGCTTTTACCGGACTGGGTGCCCCCTATTGGGATATGTATGCCCGGGGCTGTCTGGTGGGTATTACCCGGGGCACAAGACGGGAACATATCATCCGGGCAGCACAGGAATCCATTGCGTATCAAAGTTATGATTTGGTTCGGGCTATGGAAAAAGATACCGGGGCAGAAATATCGGTGCTGAACGCTGATGGCGGTGCTACCAGGGACGGATTTTTAATGCAGTTTCAGGCAGACATACTGGGTAAAAAGGTTATCCGCCCTGAAATCCGGGAAACAACAGCGCTTGGCGCAGCTTTTTTGGCAGGGCTGGCCACTGGTGTCTGGAAAGATACCGGGGAAATAAAAAAGCAGCACCGGTTTGATACGGAATTTGTGCCGGAAATTTCCCGGACTCAGCAGGAAACACTTTTAGACGGATGGCACCGGGCTGTAAACCGCAGTCTGGGCTGGATTCAGCAGGAGTAGTCCATAGTCGGGCAATGGTTTCATGCCGGTATACAGAGCCGCAGTGCGGGGTGGAATAAGGAATATTATCCAAACAAATGTTTTTTCCCGGGGCGGCATAATAAAAGCAGTGCGGGGCGACATAAGGGGTACATCTAAGCCCGGTACGGCAACCCGTGTATGCCGGGACAAAAGGGTGGTACAAGTATGCCGGCAGATATTTGCGGTGATCTATAACGTGCGGTATCCCACAGAATTATCTGTACGTGGTGGATACCGGGACAGCAGTTATGGTGTGCCGGTGTTCACAAAAAGTATGGCAAATCAGGAATCCTGTTTTCTGTTTCTGGATATTTTGTGCAGAAATACACAGCCTGTTTGTTTCCTGCCGGATAAATTCCTGTAACCCGGTTGACTTTTTCCCTAAGAATGTGTATAACTACTCTCGTAAGAATCAAAGGCGATGTGAACGGTATACAAGCGTTCGCACCGCCTTTTTTATTATATTACATCCAAAATCCGGGTTGCCGGACAGACAAGGGGCATAGAATGATCAGAATTTCAGAAATTTTTGGAAGCATGGTGTTTGACGAAACCGTGATGAAAGAACGGCTTCCTAAAGAAACATTCAGAGCGCTGAAAAAAACGATGGATGAAGGCATTCCGCTTGATGCCGGTGTGGCAAATATTGTTGCCAATGCAATGAAAGATTGGGCTGTGGAAAAAGGGGCAACTCATTTTACCCATTGGTTTCAGCCGATGACCGGTATTACTGCGGAAAAACATGACAGTTTTATCACTCCCCAGGGAAATGGTACTGTCATCATGGAATTTTCCGGTAAAGAATTAGTTCGGGGTGAGCCTGACGGTTCCAGTTTTCCTTCCGGCGGTATCCGTGCAACCTGTGAAGCCCGGGGATACACAACCTGGGACCCTACGTCCCCTGCGTTTATCAAAGACGGCTCCCTGTGCATTCCCACGGCATTTTGTTCATATGGAGGGGAAGCGCTGGATAAAAAAACGCCGCTCCTGCGTTCCATGGATGCCATCGACAAGCAGGCAAAGCGTATATTAAAACTGTTCGGAAAAAACGTCCGGCGGGTATCAACAACGGTGGGGCCGGAACAGGAATATTTTCTGATTGACAGAAAGTTGTGGGAACAGCGCAAAGATTTGATTTTTACCGGTAGAACCCTGTTCGGGGCAAAGCCGCCGAAAGGGCAGGAACTGGAAGATCATTACTTTGGCACAATAAAGCCGCGGGTTTCAGCATATATGAAAGAACTTGATGAGGAGTTGTGGAAACTCGGCGTTCTTTCCAAAACAAAACATAATGAAGTTGCGCCGGCCCAGCATGAGATGGCTCCGATTTTTACGACTACCAACATTGCGGCGGATGATAACCAGCTGACTATGGAAATGATGAAAAAGATTGCGGAACGCCACGGCTTGGTCTGCCTGCTCCACGAAAAACCTTTCGCCGGGGTAAACGGTTCCGGTAAACATAATAACTGGTCGCTTTCCACTGATAAAGGTGAAAACCTGCTGGAACCGGGCAGTACGCCGGAAGATAACGCCCAGTTTCTTCTGGTACTTGCCGCAATCATCAAAGGTGTCGATGAGTATCAGGATTTATTGCGGGCATCGGTGGCAACTGCAGGAAATGACCACCGTCTGGGTGCCAACGAAGCACCTCCGGCAATCATTTCAATGTTTTTGGGTGATGAACTGGAAGCCATTCTGGAATCTATTAGAACCGGTAAACCGTATGACCGCAAAGCAAAGGAAGTGCTTAAACTTGGTGTTGACGCATTGCCTGCGTTCCCAAAGGATAACACGGACCGTAACAGGACCTCTCCATTCGCTTTTACCGGTAACAAATTCGAGTTCCGGTCGTTGGGGTCCAGCCTGTCGATTTCCTGCCCGAATATTATGCTGAATACCATTGTGGCAGAAGAATTCCGTCAGTTTGCAGATATTCTGGAGCTGGCTGAGGATTTTAACGCAACATTGACAAATCTGATTAAACGGACACTAAATGAACACAGCCGCATTATTTTTAATGGCAACGGCTATTCCGATGAATGGGTAAAAGAAGCGGAACGCCGCGGTCTGCTGAATTTAAAAACTACATCAGATGCCATGCCTACATTCCTTGCCCGGAAAAATATCGAATTGTTTAAGATACATAATGTCTATACGGAAACAGAAATGAAAGCCCGGTACGACATCCAAATGGAAGAATATGTTAAAGTATTGAATATTGAAGCTCTGACAATGATAGAAATGGCCCGGAAACAGATCCTTCCGGCAGTATTTGAATATTTGACGACTGTGTCTTCTGCTGCCGAACATATCAGGGCGCTGGTGCCTTCTGCGGAATGCAGCGCAGAAACATCACTGATCCAGACTGTTTCTGCGCTTTGTGATGCTGCGGCAAAGAAAGTATCCGCCTTGGAAACGGTACTCCGTTCTACTAAAGAATGCGGTGATGTAACTGCGGAAGCTAATTTTTACACGTCCTCTGTCATTCCGGCAATGAATGAGTTGCGGGCTGTTGCCGATGAATTGGAGACGCTCGTTGGTGAGCGTTACTGGCCGTTTCCGACTTACGGGGATTTACTGTTTAAGATTTAATGCCGGGGATTCAGGACAGGATGCAACTCCGATATGCGGTTCTATCTGAATTATGCAACGGAGAGACTTTCCGGCCGGTAGAAATACCGTACGGAAAGTCTGTGTATTTTTAAAGCGTTATGGAGAAAAAAGTCCAGCTGTCCGTATTGGAAGCGCCTCTATGGGACAGCTCTATTTTTTATCCAGTCTTTTCAGAATAATTTACTGAATGTGTCAAAGTACCCTTTGACAAAAATCACCAGCACAATCAGCGGAAGAATCCAGGTGATGTAAAACCGTGTTTTTGCCGGAAATTTTATGCCTTCACCGATGTCGGCTTCGCTGATAAAGTTATTCCAGCCCCAGCCTTTCTTTGAGCAGCAGAAGAGCAGGAATACCAGAGAACCCAGCGGTAAAAGGGTTGAACTAACAATGAAATCTTCCAAATCAAGGACGCCGGTTCCTGCCCCAAAGGGTTTGAATCCAGCCCAGAAATTGAATCCGAATACACAGGGCAGGGAAAGGACTGCTATAATAACTGCGTTAATCAGGCACGCTTTTGTGCGGCTCCAGCCGTGCACATCCATCCAGTAACTGATAATATTTTCAAATACTGCGATAAGTGTGGATAATGCCGCAAAACTCATGAATATAAAAAACAACGTTCCCCAGATACGGCTGCCTGCCATATGGTTGAAGATATTGGGCATTGTCACAAACAACAGCTGCGGGCCTGCCCCGGGGTTTACATTGTATGCAAAGCAGGCCGGGAAAATAATCAGTCCGCTCATAATGGCAACAAAAGTATCAAGGACAATGATGCGGATAGATTCTCCCGTCAGGGATTGTTTTTTATCAATGTATGAACCGAATATTTCCATCGCGCCGATTCCCAGACTCAGCGTAAAAAATGCCTGTCCCATGGCAGCAAAAATAACTTCACCAAAACCGGATTCTGTGACTTTACTGAAGTCGGGTAACAGGTAAAATTTGACGCCTTCCCCGCCGCCGGGAATAAGTACGGAATGCACTGCAAGGATAACAATCAGTACCAGCAGACAGGACATCATGATTTTAGTGATTTTTTCTACGCCACCACGGAGTCCCAGTCCAGTAACAGAAAAGCCCAGTATAACCGCCAGCACCATCCATAAAATCTGCCGGAGAGGATTTGCCAGCAGCTGGTTGAAATAGGTTTCTACCCCGGCTGCATCCAGTCCGTTAAAAGAACCGCCGCCACTTGCAAAGCAATATGCCAGAAGCCATCCCGTTACTGTTGTGTAAAACATCATCAGAATATAGTTGCCGGCAATTGCACCTGGCCCGTACCAATGCCATTTTGTTCCTGCTGGTTCCAAGGTTTTAAATGCCTTGCCGATATTCTGCCGGGACGCCCTTCCGATGGAAAATTCCATTACCATAATTGGCAGGCCGAGTATTACCAGAAACACTAAGTATATCAAGACGAACAGTGCCCCGCCGTATTTTCCGGTTATATATGGGAAACGCCATACATTTCCCAAGCCGATAGCACAGCCGGCAGATAGAAAAATAAATCCCAGGCGTGATGCCAGGGTTTCACGGTGTTGAGACATAATAATTCCTCTCGTATTTATATTTGAAGTAATATTATAGCTGTTTCTATATATTTTGTCAGTGTACCTGTGTGTTTTTATATGGATATTCTGGAATTTTTACCGTCTTTACCAAATTTTATATCTGCTATAAAATACTGAAACTATGAAAACATCTGAAACATTGATTGCCACGTTGCGGGAAGTTCCCGCTGAAGCTGTTATTTCCAGCCATCAGCTGATGTTGCGGGCGGGTTTAATCCGTAAACTGGGAAACGGACTGTTTGCATATTTTCCCCTGGGGTTACGGGCGTTCCGCAAAGTGGAAAATATAATACGTGAAGAAATGGATGCCATCGGTGCATTGGAGTGCCGTCCGCCGGTAGTTGTACCCGGTGAGTTATGGCGGGAATCCGGCCGGTGGGAAACCATGGGGGCCGGAATGCTCACAATAAAAAACCGTGATGACGAGGAACTTGTGGTGAGCCCCACTGCGGAAGAAGCTTTTACGGCATTGGTGCGGGATGAATTGAATTCGTATAAGCAGCTCCCGTTGACACTGTACCAGATAAATACAAAATACCGGGATGAAATCCGGCCCCGGTATGGTGTAATGCGGGGAAGGGAATTTACAATGAAAGATGCGTATTCTTTTCATGCAACAGCAGAAAGTCTGGACAAAACGTATCTCGCTATGGAAAAAGCGTATAAGCGGATTTTTAAGCGTCTGGGACTGTCTGTAATTCCCGTCTCCGCTGATTCCGGGGCCATGGGGGGCAGTGGTTCAGAAGAATTTATGGTAGAAAGTGCCGTCGGTGATGATACGCTGATTCTGTGTCCTGGCTGCGGTTATGCCGCGAATACAGAAAAAGCAGCGTGTGCTCCTGATGCACCGGTGGATAAACACGGTAACCCGCAACAGCCTGCTGTTTCAGAGATAGAAAAAGTTCCCTGCCCCGGTGTGGAAACGATTGCGCAGATGGAAGAATTTTTTAAAATGCCGGCGCAACAGTTTATAAAAGTGTTGATTTACAAAGTATATAACAGTGAACTGGATTTGCGCGCTGCCCCCGGTGGAATGACATTTAAACGGGTGGCAGAAAACGATGGTATACCCCATTATCCGGAATCTTTTTTTGCAGTTGCAATCCGGGGGGATTTGGATGTTAATGAAGCAAAACTTGCTGCTGTATTAAAAGCCAGTGAAGTGGAACTTGCCTGTGAGGATGATGTAATCGGTTTTTCCGGTGCGCCCCACGGGTTTGTGGGACCGGTAGGATTAACAAAACTTCCCCTGTTGGCGGACAACAGTGTCATGACAGCGACAGAAAACGGTTCTTTTGAAATTCATGTGCATGATACGGTTACCGGCGGCGGACAGGCTGATGTAGATAATATGCATGTGGAACCGGGCAGGGATTTTGTTCCGTTTATGACAGCCGATGTCCGGACAGTTGTTGCCGGTGATAAATGCCCCCACTGTGGTGCAGAATTTTATAGTAAAAAAGGGAATGAGCTGGGGCATATTTTTAAATTAGGATACAAGTATTCCCGCTCTATGAACGTATCGTATCTTGATGAAAACGGAAAGCAGCAGGTACCGGTTATGGGATGTTACGGTATCGGTGTTGATCGGGCTTTGGCGTCCATCATCGAAGAACACCATGATAAAGACGGTATTGTGTGGCCGATGAGTGCCGCTCCCTACCAAGTTGTCGTGGTGCCGGTGAAATATGAGGGTGCAATGAAAGAAACCGCTGACACCGTGTACGAGGCCCTGTGCCGGAACGGAATAGAAGTTCTGCTTGATGACCGGAATGAACGGCCCGGTGTTAAATTTAAAGATATGGATTTAATTGGTATTCCGGTACGGATTGTTGTTGGTGAAAAAACACTGCCGAATGTAGAAATAAAAATCCGGGCGGAATCAGACGTCCGGCTGGTACCGGCCGGGGACGCAGCGGATGTTGCCGCTGGAATTGTCCGGACAGCGCTTTCGGTTTTGAATCAATAATCCGAGGTTGCTACTATGAATGTCGTCCGGAAATTTTGTACATTTTTTTGTGTATCGGCAGCTTTCCTGTGTTTTTCAGTGAGTCCGGTACCTGCTTTTCCCGGAATTAATTCACAGCTGCCGGATGTTTCCGGTCAATATGTATATTACCGGGATTATTCGTTCCAATATGAAGCATATATCGGGTTTCTGTATTATGATGAGGGAACATACGCAATGCGGTATTTTTCCCCGGCCCAACCATTGCCAGGTATTGGGAGCAGCGGGCAGACAACCGGAGTTCCGAATTCTATCGAGCTGCTGTTCACTGTTAATACCGGGGTCAACTACACTGATATGACCGGAGAAAAGTTTATAACTACGTTGAGTAGCAGTGATACTGAAATCGTCAATTATATGCATGATTTAGTGTATGAACTGTCTGCCCGCCGCCGCCAGCTGTACGAAGTACCGGTAGCCGAACCGGTTGAAGTCCGGGATGAATTTCTCCAGTTCGGCGGGAGTGTGCTGATGACCTATTCTTCTGCTGTTCCTGTATTCGGGTTGCAGTCAATAAAAGCCGCCGATGGAGCCATGCTGTTTGAACTGGTATCGGTAGGTGCACTGGCATCATCTGATGACACTTCATTTTCTGATTTCAAAGGTTTTCCGGTTCCTCTGGTTGATAAAGAGCGGAATTTTAGAACGCAGCAGGCAGAGCCGTCTATTCAGGTCAGGTTCAACAGCCAGCAGGTATTGTTAGATCCGCAGTGGTCCCAGGCTGCTGATAATATGTTCATGCTGGGTGATGCCGCTTTACTGGTAATGTCTGATTTTTCTGCTACAGGAGACATATCGGAAATTTTTGATGTATATAGCCGGAATTTTTGTCTTGGTTCAACCGGTACATATTCCGACTGGCGGAACAGAGTGGTAACCAGGACAGAGGATTCTCTGTCGGTGGAAATATTATATTATATGCCGGAAAGCAATGCGATTTCCCGGGATTTTAAAATTCTGCATAAAAAAGCTGACGGAAGCTGGAATGTGCTGAGTCTGACCGTATTTGATAATGCATATAAGGCAAACCGCCACTACTTTGATGTGTTGCTGGAAAGTTACCAGCCGTAAAGTAAAGCAATGCGGGGCAGGGTGGTTACTCAGGCGCCGTTATTTTCAACTCAAACGCTGCCGGAGATCCGATTCCGGCAGCGGATTGAATTCGATGCCCATAGAAAAATTGTCAGTGAAAAAAGCGGGATATACATATTGCCCGTGCGGTACATACATATTGCTGCGGTTTATTTAAAGCTGCTCTGGGATAAGGGGGAACCTA
The DNA here is from genome assembly GCA_944389965.1 of uncultured Treponema sp. GTDB lineage: Bacteria > Spirochaetota > Spirochaetia > Treponematales > Treponemataceae > Treponema_F. Next base: position 5,645 of record CALXOI010000013.1, on the reverse strand, counting down.
TCCAGACACCTTCGCTGCCAATATAATCTTTCTTTTGTCCTTCCACTAAAAATTGTACGTTATCAACGGTGGGAAAAGCGGTTGCCGTATAAACAACCTGCATAAGCTGGCCGATATATCCTTCAACACCATAACGGTTGAATTCAAAGTCTTCGCTGAAATTTAACGTTGCGGTTTTGTTGCTTACTTTTGCTGACAGTAACCGGGTTCCTTCCGGTATCAGTGACATATAACCGTGCCCGGTTTCTTCCAGATTCGGTCCCGTCAACAGCGCCATAATTGCGGTTGTAAGCGGAGAATCAGTTTTTTGTAATGTTCTGACACTTTCCTGCCGGGAAACGGTTCCGTCATTGCCGATTGATACAAAATACAATTTCGCTGTGGTTGACGGCGGTACTGCTGCCGGCTCTGGTTCCTGTACCGCTTCCGGCGGGGTACTGGCGTTTATTTCCTGCTGTTCTTCTGCAACGGGAGGATTTTCTTCCTGTGGGTTGGATACGGATTCCTTTTGTTCTGAAAGCTGTGGGGATGTTTCCTGAACCGGTTGTTCCGAGTCAGCTATTATTACTTCATTGTAACCGGGTTCAGATTCATTCGCTTCTGCAAAGTTTTCTTCCGGTTCGTATTGTTCTATAAAATCAGGCTCCTTTCCAATTGTATGAGTGAAAAAGCCGGTTTCTTTCAATGTCCGTAAAATATCATCCTGCTTAATAAGAAACACAATAAGTAAAACGAGGGCGATTAAAATCCATGCGGCGACAGCGATGCCTGCCTTGTTTTTTTGTTGAGCCATACCGGCAGTATAATACAAATCTATCCGATAGGGCAAGATAAAACATATACGGATTGGGATTACGGTTTCAGTGAATTTTCCCGGACGGGTTTCTTGATGTGATATAATTATGCTGCCTGTATATGGCTGATACGGAATTAATCTCTTGTATGTATATCAATCTGGGGGAATGGAATTTCAATACCTGCATCATCAAAAGTCTTTTTGATTGCAATAAACACCTGGTTTTTAACGGCAATTAAATCGCTGTTATTCAACCAGACACCAAGTACCAGATTTATACCGGAATCACCGAAGCCGTCGTAAAAAATAATCGGGGCAGGATCAGTGAGTACTAATGGACATTTTGCCGGAACTGTTGCCAATGTATCCAATGCAAACTGTAAATCTGTATTATACGATACGGAAACGGTTACGTTCAGTCGTCTGGTTGGGAAATATGATGTATTGTGTAGATTTGCTTTTAATATCGTTTCATTCGGAATGCGGACCATCTGATGATCCGGTGTCTTTAATTTAATAGAAAGCATATCAATGGAATCTACTGTACCGGATACATCGTCAACAGTAATGTAGTCACCGATTTTTAGAGAGTGTTCTGTAAGAACAAAAAAACCGCTGATAATATTACTGAATGATGTTTGGGCTGCAAAACCAATTGCGACACCGGCAATTCCTGCGGCACCAAATAATGCAGTGACCTTGATGTCAAAAATTCCCAATATATAAATGACAGCCAGCGTATAATAGAGATATTTGAATACTTTTTGCAGTATTATGGCGGTTTGCGGTTTTAGTTTTTGTTTCGTTACCCGTTTTAAAATTCTGTTGATAATAAGATAAATAACGGTAAATACTATCAGTCCGAGGATAGTTGTAATTATTTTGCGGATAAGATCATCAGTAAAATAAGTTTTAAGAATTGTTGACATGAGAGTTCTCTTTTTCAGTAAGATTATTGTGCATACATATATCTGCTACCGGGCATATGCCGCATTTAGGCGAACGGGCTGTGCAGATATATCTGCCATGTAATATAAGCCAATGGTGTGCATGTTTCATATACTCCGGTGGAATAACCGTCGTTAAATCTTTTTCCACTGCTTCCGGTGTTGTTCCGGCAGAAAGCCCAAGCCGGGGGCTGATACGCAGTAAATGTGTATCTACCGGCATTACCGGTTCTCCGTATACTATGTTCAAAATGACGTTTGCTGTTTTACGGCCTACGCCGGGAAGTTTTTGTAGTTCTTCCCGGGTACGGGGAAGCTGTCCATTGTAGTTGTTTATAAGCATCCGGCTGAGACCGATAATGTTTTTTGCCTTTGCCCGGTATAAACCGATTGATTTTATATAACTGATTAGCCCTTCTTCTCCCAGTTCCAGCATTTTCTGGGGTGTATCAACTATCTGGTATAACGGCGACGTTGCTTTGTTTACGCTTTTATCTGTTGCTTGTGCGGACAAAACTACGGAAACAAGCAATGTATACGGATTCGGTGCAGAAAGTTCTGTGGCAGGTTCCGGATTTGCTTTTTTGAAACGTTCAAACAGTGCAGTAATCTGTTGTGAATTCAACAGGCGGATGCTGTTTCCGGAACAGGTTCCGGTGTCACCGGATTGCTTTTTTGAGCTCATCGATTCTATCCGTCTTTTCCCAAGTGAATTCCGGCCGGCCGAAATGACCGTACGCGGCAGTCGCTTTGTATATAGGTTTCTTCAAATCAAGCCGGGCGGTAATACCTGCAGGTGTACAGTCAAAGACTTTTTCCACAGCTTCTGCAATAATGGCATCGGGAACAATTCCTGTCCCAAAAGTTTCTGCCATAACAGACACCGGAAACGGAACTCCGATAGCGTATGCCAGTTGTATTTCGCACCGTTCTGCTAATCCGGCTGCAACAATGTTTTTCGCAATGTACCGGGCCATGTATGCAGCAGACCGGTCAACTTTGGATGGATCTTTACCTGAGAAACAACCGCCTCCATGGCGTCCCATTCCACCGTATGTGTCTACGATAATTTTCCGCCCGGTCAGCCCGGTGTCACCGCAAGGCCCCCCGACAACAAACCTCCCTGTCGGATTGATATAAAACTTTGTTTTATTGTCCATCAAACCTGTCTGCTCAAGAACCGGTTTGATGATTTCTTCTATTATTCCTTCTTTAATGGTTGTGTATGAAACATCAGGATTGTGCTGGTGGGAAATGACAACGGTATCAATGTGGACAGGTTTGTGTCCGTCATACTCAACCGTAACCTGGCTTTTTGCATCCGGGCGCAGCCAGTTTAATGTTCCGTTTTTCCGTAACAGGGCGGCTTGCCGGAGTAATGTATGGGCATACATGATGGGTGCCGGCATAAATTCCGGTGTTTCTGAACAGGCAAAGCCGAACATCATTCCCTGGTCGCCGGCACCTTGCATACCCTTGTATTCATTCAGTCCGTTTCCGGTTACACCTTGATTGATATCCGGGGATTGTGCATGAATCATATTCAATACAGCCATGGAATCACAGTCAAGGCCAAAGTCAGCATCGGTGTAGCCGATATCCCGGGCAATATCCCGGGCAATTTGTTGTACATCCACAAAGGTATTTGTGGTGATTTCTCCACCGATCAGAACCAGTGCAGTGGACGCGAATGTTTCGCAGGCAACATGGCTTTCTGGATCGTTACGGAGACATTCATCCAGTACTGCATCGGATATTTGGTCGCAGAGTTTGTCAGGATGACCTTCTCCTACAGATTCTGATGTAAACAAATATGTATTTTTATCCATTACAAACTCCTTCTGGAAAATTATAGAAATCAACTTGAAAAAAGTTAATAATAAAAATCATAAAGACTATACCATATAACTAAAATATAGTATACTCTATCGCAGATAACGAAGCAGCAAACTGCATTTTAGAGAATTCCAGCGGGAGGATTGTATGGCATTAACTAAAACGTATCCAAAGACAAAGTCACAGAAAACTTGCAGAGTTAAATTTGAGTTGTCTGCTGAGGCAGCCGGTGGAGCAGAAAAAGTGTGGCTTGCCGGAGATTTTAACAGTTGGAGCAGCGTTGATACACCGATGAAAAAACAGAAAAATGGAAGTTTTACGGTAACGTTGACTCTGGAAACCGGACGGGAATATCAGTTCAGATATTTGCTCGACGGTAAACGGTGGGAAAATGACTGGGCTGCGGATAAATATATTCCGGCTCCGTTTTCCAACACAGATAACAGCGTTGTAATTGTCTGATGACTGTGTTCTTTTAGTGAGTACCCCTCTTTATACAATGTATAAGAGGGGTTTTATTATCTGTATATGGTAACATAATGTTTTTTTTAGAGTTGTGTCTGTTGGCCGTCGGACTTGCGATGGATGCTTTTGCGGTATCTGTTACAGACGGCATGTGTATGAAACAATTCCGCTTCCGTCAGCCGGCAATTATAGCGCTTACGTTCGGAGTCTTTCAGGCAGTTATGCCGGTTATAGGATTCTGGTGCGGAATGTTTTTTTATGATGTTATACAATCTGTCGACCACTGGATTGGATTTGTGCTTTTGGCGTTTCTTGGGGGAAAAATGATTTATGCTGCATTGCAGCCTGATCCTGCAGGGGAATCATGTCCTGCAGGAAACGGATTGACTGTAAAACAGCTGTTACTGCAGGGAGTTGCCACCAGCATAGATGCTTTGGCGGTGGGAATTACATTGTCTGCAGTCAATGCAGATATCCTTGTTTCTGCACTGACTATCGGTGGAATTACCGCGCTGTGTTGTTTTCCCGCCGTATTTATCGGCCGCCGGTTTGGAACTATTTTGAATGACAAGGCAGAAATTCTTGGCGGATGCATTTTAATCGGAATCGGGATAAAAATATTAGTGTCGCACTTATCCGGAATGTAAAAGTACCGGAAATTATATTTATTGTGTATATATTGCACAAATTATGGAGGTTTTTATGGAAAAAATAGCCGTCACGTATGAAAACAACGAAATATTTCAGCATTTTGGTAAGGCACCGGCATTTCTGATAGTAACAACGGAAGAAAAACAGATTGTTTCAACAGAAGTTGTTTCAACTGATGGAAGCGGACATTCTGCGTTATTCCAGTTTCTAGCAGACAGAGGAATCAATACGGTTATCTGCGGGGGTATCGGACAGGGTGCCCGGGATGCGTTGGCTTCAGGTGGTATGAAGGTTATTGCGGGACAATCCGGTTCTGCAGAAGCCGCAGTCCGGTTCTATTTGAACGGGGATTTGCGGGATAATCCGGCAGGACAATGTAATCACCATCATGATGCCGGTGGGCATTCCTGCGGGGAACACGGCTGCCGGTGAGTTTTTATAGAGTGCCAGCCATAGTTCCGTATTCGGATGGATGCAGCCGGGATACCGGCCCGGTTGCATTTTTGCCCGGAAGAAATGCTTTGCACCGAAACTGACGGAACCGCAACCTGCGGCATCATTTTTGTCTGGGAAGAATTTTTTGCCGGCAGCGGGTAAAGTTCCCGCAGCCGGAATTTTGTCCGGTTGCGGAGTTGTATTCCGCAGCAATGTGTGCCGCATATGCTTCCGGCACTGTGCCGGTTCAGGGTTCAGGTGATCCGATTTTGTTTCCTGAACCGGGGCTTGAATCAGCCGGTTGTATGTGCCGCTGTAGTTGCGCAGTAACCGGTTGCGGGTTGCATTTTGTGCAGTGTATGCTGCAATATGTTGAAATATTTCCGGCATTGTTTTTTTTGTCTGGAGAAAGTTCTTTGCCGGCAGCGGGTAAAGCTGCCGCAGCCGGAATTTTGTCCGGTTGCGGAGTTGTATTCCGCAGCAATGTGTGCCGCATATGCTTCCGGCACTGTGCC
>CALXOI010000012.1 GCA_944389965.1 uncultured Treponema sp. | reverse complement strand
TCTATTACCGACTACCTGACAATACAGAGAGATTACTATATTATCTACCTTTAGATTTTGCTGACTGGTATTTACTGATAATTTTACCAACAGATTCTCTCCAGATGGAATTTTACCGGATACCCGGATATTTCGGTCTAATCGGGGTTCTTATTATTAGTCTTGCCTGTATCATTACTATTTTATTTCAAAACAAAACAGAACAATACCGTAAATCATTGGAAAATATTCTGTATACGGACCCGATAACCGGAGGAATGAGCAATGCAAAATTCGAACAACTTGCCCGGGAACGTATCAGAAAGGCAGATCCTGAGACATACACCTATATATCCCTTGATCTTTATGGTTTTAAACTTATCAATGATATGAACGGAGGCGGCGGAGGTAACGCAGTTTTGATACATATGTATACTGTGTTACAGAAATTCCTTGAACCGGAAGACATCATGTGCAGAGTCAATGCCGATGTCTTTGCTATGCTGGTCAAAACGAAATCACCAGAACAAATGGTTCTTACATTATCAGAATTTGCAGCAGCCTTAAACGGATTCAATAACTCCCGCCAAGATAAATATTATTTGAGAATTAAAGCCGGATTTTATACAATTCCGAACGGATGGCTCAGTTTTATGACAATTAAAGATCGCAGTAATATCGCCCGGAAAACTGCACAGGATCAGAAAACAACAAAGCTTTTTACGTATGAGTTTTTCAATGATGCAGAACTTACCCGGCAGACTCATGAGCGGGAATTAGAAAACTGCATGGAGCAGGCTTTGCGAAATAAAGAATTCAAAATGTACCTGCAGCCAAAAATTAATATCCAGACAGGAACCGTCGTAGGCGCAGAGGCATTAGTTCGGTGGCAATCCCCGGTGTACGGATTCATGTCGCCAGGGGAATTTATCCCCGTCTTTGAAAAGAACGGTTTTATCACCCGGATTGATTTGGAATTATTTGAACAGGCGTGTATATTTCTCCAGAAACAAATGCAACAGGATAAGCCGCTTATTCCTATTTCAGTTAATTTATCCCGGATCCACTTATATAATCCCCGGTTTTTAGATGACTTTATTGCTATCAGAAAAAAATACGGTATTCCTGCAACATTTCTTGAATTTGAAATCACAGAATCTATGGCATTTGAACAGTTGAAAATAATGGGAACTGTTATCCAGAAAATACATGAAGCAGGTTTTACCTGTTCAATTGATGATTTTGGAAGCGGATATTCATCCCTTAATGCTTTAGGAGATATTCCTGCTGATGTCTTAAAAATGGATAAGGTTTTTTTCAGATTTGATCCATACAAAAAAATCCGAAACAGCCGGATCATTGCATCGGTAATCTCAATGGCAAAACAGCTTGATATGCAGGTCGTGGCAGAAGGCATTGAAACAAGTTCCCAAGCAATGTTCCTGCAGGATGCAGAGTGTGATATTATACAGGGATTCATTTATTCCCAGCCGCTACCGGTAGAAGAATTTACCCTGTTCATGAATAACTGGTCCAGTGAAAATGTAGTCTCTCAGTAATATGCAATAGCATACGATCCGGTAACAGAGAACCCCGCACGTTCATATGCGTGCAGAGCTGTCATATTATTACGCCGCACAAATAAAACGGCATGCTTTCCCTGCACTGCGGCGTTTTCGGCAAGAAATGTTACTAAACCGGCCGCATACCCACGGCGACGGTATTTTGGAAGCGTAAACACACCGCCTATCAGAACAAAATGCGGAGAAACAGCGCTTATTGCAGCCTTTGCAGTAAAGCCGCTGCCGGTATCAGGAACAGCATACACTCTGCCGGCAGCCAGGGCCCGCCGCAAATTAACCCTGCACAAACGTTCATCAAACGGGAATGCCGCCGGTAAAACTTCAACCCTATCGTATTCTTTCTGTAATAGATACAAGCCGGCTTCATCACCGGGGCAACACTGAACAACCGGAACCGGGCTAACCCTCTTTAGTTTATTCATATAGCCAGCAGGTTTTACCACCATCGTTTCTGATATTCCCCCGGTACGGCACATTAAATGGTACCGGCGCATTTCAAGCGGCAAACCGGGCAGAATAATGCCAGTACCGGCAGAACCGGAACCCGACACGGTATCCGATTCCCGGCACAAACCGGCGGCAGCACCATGAACCAGCAGATCAGTTCCAGCTTCCGGACCACTAATACAGTATATTTTTTTTCCCCGCAGAAACTCCGCAGCAGCACCGGTAATTTTCTGTGCCATATCCGGACTATACCTGCCGGGAATACAATGCAACAATAATCCTGCAGGAGACAGCCAGAGCACTCCATATATTGTAGTTCCGTCAGAAAAACACACGCCATTACCTAAACCGGAAGAACTGTGCAAACGTTCCATCAGAGATACGCAATAACACTCATACCTGAACAAAAATTGACAAAGCAAATCCGGGGAAAAATCCTGAACGGGAACCACACAAACAGAAGCACACATGACTTAATCCGACAACGGGAAAATTCCCCGTACCGGAAATTCACCGGAAAGGGCACCGAATACGGCATTAAAAGAATATGGAGAATAACTATATGCCATCAGCACAGTATCAGCCCAACCGGCAGTCGGCAGAGCCGGTATTGGGGCAAGGACAGAAATCACAATTGTCTTTACTCCCAGATATTTCAACCGGGATGCCACCGCAGCACTGCCACTGTCCGCAACACAAATAATTACTGTATCATAACCGGCAGCAAGTTCTTCGATATAATTAGACATCCAATCGGTTTCGTTCGGTCCCATGGAATAATTGAACTGCAACCGTTTTGCATCAGGATAACGGCGTAACCCCTCCTCAAAAAATTCAGGAAACTGGGTTTGCCCCGCCAACAGAATCCGTTCTCCGGGTTCCGGCTGGTAAGGAAAATCCCCGCCTTTATACAGCGTGATAGACCGGCATGCCTGTGCAAGAAAAAAAGACTGCCCGTCAGGGTCCGGAATAAGTTCCGAAATCTTTGAAATATCGGGATACAACGGAACCGGATTACTACCTTTAAAATAGTCAAGTTTTGTCTGTATCACCCTGCGGGCAGCGTCTGCAACCTGCCGGCGGAATTCCGGAGATGACTTCATTAAATCAAGATTTACAGTCCACAATGCTTCATCCAGCCGGGCTGTTGTAGAAGAGATAATGATATCATTACCAGCTTCAATTGCCATCCGGAATGCAGCGGACAAACTGCCGGCCCACATAGTTGCACCGTTCATCATCATATCATCGGTAATAATAAGTCCGTTAAATCCCAGTTCATTCCGTAAAATATCAGTTAAAAAAGTTTTTGACAGCGATGCCGGTTCCCCCGTTTCCGTGATTTCCGGAAAACTCAAATGCCCGGACATGACGGCAGGAATATTTTCTTCTATTAAATATTTAAATGGAACCAGTTCCCGGTTCATCAATGTATCATAGTCAATTGAAATGACAGGAAGGCTGCCGTGGGAATCAATTCCGGTATCCCCGTGTCCAGGAAAATGTTTTGCAGTAGGAATAACACCAGCCGCCATCGACCCTGCAGCAAAAGCTGCACCAAGGATACCTGCATGTTCAGGATTCTCACTGAAAGAACGGGGCCCGATTACAGAAGAATCATGGTTAGTGTACAAATCAACGGTAGGTGCAAAATTCATATTGATACCCAAGACCCGCAGTTCCCGGCTGATGTAATACCCGGAATACCACGCATCCGCCGGATACCCGGAAGCACCGATTGCCAGATTACCAGGGGTTTCACTTGTTTCCCCCTTTACATGACGTATCCAGCCACCTTCCTGGTCTGTAGCCACAAACAGAGGAATCTGAAAACGCCGTTGCATTGCTTTTTGCTGAAGGCTTGTAATTGATTCTGCAACAAGAACAATATCATCTGTGTTCCAGCCGAATACTTTTACACTCCCCAATCCCCGGTCCAGAACCCACTGGTTGAGTAATTCAGATGGTTCCTGTCCTGCCCATCCAAACATAAAAATCTGGGATAACAGTTCTTCATCGGTCATCCGGGCAACCAGTGCCGGTGCCAGAATATCTGACGGATAATCACTCCAGAAAGTAATATCATCAGGTAAACCATCAACAGATTGGGCAGCAGCCGGTAAAAATGATGTACCGGCACACAGCAGCACAACACCCACAACCTGTCGCAGCAACCGACGCAACATCAGATGTAAACTCCGTCGCGGATACTGCGGATATATGCAGCAGCAGAATGTGCGGCCACAGCACCGTCGGCAGCAGCTGTCACCACCTGACGGAACGGTTTTACCCGGACGTCTCCGGCACAGAATAAACCGGGAACTCTGGTAGACATATATTCATCAGTCAGCACAAACCCTTTTTCATCATGTTTCAGCACCGGCATTAAATCTGTCACCGGAATTGTTCCTACAAAAATAAAAACACCGTCAACCGCACACAATGATTCTTCGCCGGTAACCGTATTTTTTAACCGGAGCGCTTCCACTGCAACGGTTCCGGTAATTTCCTGAACAACCGTATTGAATTTAACATTAATACGGTCATTTTTCAGCACACGATCTGCTATAGCTTTTTGTGCCCGGAACCGGCTTTTCCGGTGAATCACCGTTACCGATGATGCATAATCAGACAGGACAACCGCTTCATCACAGGCAGCATCACCGCCGCCGATAACCGCAATCCGTTTATTTTTAAAGAACGGGCCGTCACAGGCAGCACAATAAGATACGCCTCTCCCGGCAAAGTAATCCTCGCCGGGAACATCCAGTTTGCGGGGAACAGCACCGGTCGCAAGAATCAGTGCATCTGAAACAACAGACTCTGATGCAGTATGCACGACAAAAGTATTATTAATTTTATCCACCGCCCCAACCCTGCTGCTTCTTATTTCAGCACCGAACACAACAGCCTGTTTCTTCAAGGTTTCAATAAATTCATGCCCGGATACAGGAGGATATACACCGGGATAATTTTCCAAATCCCGGATATTCTGTGCCTGACTACCGCCTGCATCCAGAACAAGTGTTTTTAAACAGGAACGGGCAGCGTATCCGGCAGATGACAAGCCTGCGACACCAGCCCCGATAATAATTACATCATACTTTTCAAATTCCATACGAATGATTATACCTTTTTTTAAGAAGAGATACTAGACAAGAGAGTTTTTTTTTGGTAATGTATATGCGTTATGGCGCCATGCCCAAGTGGTAAGGGAGCGGTCTGCAAAACCGTTATTCATCAGTTCGATTCTGATTGGCGCCTTTTGAAAAGAACCGTGCAAGCGGTTCTTTTCTTTTATGGGGAAAGCCGTGGATACGGACCGCATTGTTCTGCCTGCGAATTATACTGCGCGGTAATAAAAAACTCTTTCCCTTTTATTTTATATATGCGTGTTTTGCACGCCGGGGCTGTTCTAACAGGACGGCCCCGATCTTTTACACGGAATTCCACAGGGAAAAATCATACTGGCACCACACAAACAAAATTATTTTGTAAAATACAGAATTACTTCCACAATCTGATGTCCGCAGTACAGTATAAAGTATATTACACCTTCAGCCTGAATTACCGTAGCCACTTGCAAATAATAATGCCGCCGTTTTTTTAATTTGAATACCTGTTGCGGTTTTCATTGGTTTCTGTTCATCGGCGCGATAGGGATGTGCAAAACAGAACGCGGTTCAGTTTGTTCCGTTCCTTGATTTTTCAATACTGCCAAAATCCATAAATTCTGTTTTCGTTATTATGGGAAAACGTTTTGTGCCTTTCAGATAAAATTCCGGAACAAATCTTTTCTCATACTTAAAATACGTGAATTTTTTCCCTTTTCTACCTCACGTTCCATAAGGCTTCTTTCTTCCATAGTATTATTTTTGTGTGGTAACAAAATTATAACGGTTCGCAGTTCAAAGAAACCTTTTTACTTCCGCGGCATTATATTTTACCGGTTGCAAACCTGAATTACCGGTAATTAAAATTTGACAAATAAACATAATACATCTAAAATAATAAATACGTACAAAATAATTGTGCAAAAGTAACAAAATATCACGTTTTTTCAGAGGAGGTTTTATTTTATGAAAAAAATACTGATAACATTTGTACTGTTCTGTTGCACATTCACTGCTTTTGCTGGAAAATACGGACTTGATATAACTTTAGGCGGTGGCTGGGGATTCCAATCGGTGGGACTGGAAAATTTACAGGAGTTTAATTCGAACAATACTAATGAAAAAAACATCTATCCGCAAGTAGATTTTACCCGTAATGATTTTACAGTGGATTTAAAAGTCAGTTCCTATAACTTTTTTCTGGTAAACGACATGCTGGGAGCCTTTGCAACCGTTTCCATTTGTCCCATGGGCGGCTTCCTGTTTGAAAAGCTTAACGTCAACGGAGAAAAAGCTAATGCAGCGGCAGAAAGCGGCTTTAATGAAGCGGTGACGTTATGGGAATTTGCCATCGGACCTGCATTCGGAATTGACTGCGGCTCACCAGACATCCGGTTCCAGACAGGACTCGGATTCCATTTTTTGGGAGGCATGACTTCAACAAAAGCGGTAATGGGTTATGACAATTGTTATGAAGATTTTATCATGCTGGGTCTTGCAGTAACACCGCAGGTTCGGATTGGAAATACAAAACGGGTTTGTTTTGTTGCCGGTTGTGACCTTATTTTTGACTTCTATTACACTTCCAACAGGGATAAATTCTATGTTGAAAATGAATATGGTATAGGTTCCATGGAAACCTCAAACTACACTGAAAGCTTATCTGATTTTTTCCGGTTTGCCGTCAGACCCCATGTAGGAATCGGAATCAATTTCTGATAACAACGGTGTTTGAAATAGGAAGGGCTGCCGGACGGCAGTCCTTTTTTATTAACCGGCACATGATATACCGGATAAAGCCAAGTATATTTATACTAAAACAGACAAAGCCGCAGCTCCGGCTGCCCTCAACAACTCTCACCCACATCAGCTACAGGCATATCAAGGTATAAACAATACCGCGGAACCACAATCCCTGCACGGCAACACAATGGATAGCGGCTCCCGGCACCCATGCATGGTAATATCCATCACACAGACATTGCCGGACGGCAGCCTGCGCTGCAGCACGGACCGGTTCTTAAAAACACCAATACCAGCGCTGCATACTATCCGGCTATTACAACCGCCCGAGTTCTTCCAGAATCCGCACTACCGCAGCTTTGTCAGCAGGAATCCGTCTTTCCGGTACAACCGGCTGTAACAGCGGCTGTATCCGGTCAGGTACGGTAGGTGCTTCCCCGCACCAATGGCGGATTTGCTCAGCATGATACGAAGGATGATCCCGGGATACCAGAACGATAGTACTGTCTTCACTTTGGAACGCATCCGTATGTTTTTTGGCGGCAGCATATGCACCGGCGGTTTCACCATCCGCAAACATTCCGTACTTTATAAACAATTCTTTGCAGGCGGCTTCCCGTTCTTTTTCTGAAACCGGCGAAGGATATACCAGACCTTTCAGAACCGCAGGATTTGCAAAAAAAACTTCTTCCAACCGCTCCAAATTAGAGGGACTGCCGGGATCGGTGGGTCCCCGTTTATCCAGTGGAACAACTGCATCCAATACCTGACACTGTCCGAACGAATCTACCGTTACCGCAGGAGTACATTCCGTGATAAAACCATTAACCGGCAGGGAAAATTTCCAGCCATACAAGCCTGCCACTAAATTCCCATAATTTCCCGGCGCCAGTGCATAAAATATGTCACCAAATACTTTTCCCTTCAACCGGGAAAATGCATAAATATAGAAAAATGTCTGCGGCAACAAGCGGCCAATATTTACTGTATTTGCCAAAGTCAAGCCGTATTCTTTTACCAGTCCGGTATCTGCAAAAACCGCACCGGCCAGCCTGCTGCAATCTTCAAACGAACCGTCAACTTCTACCGGATAAATATTGCCGCCGTTCCACACACAATCCTGAGGATCAAATCCCCGGAGCGTTCCTTTTGCATACAGCAAAACAGATTTCAACCGGGTTTTTCCCCGCATTGCCTGGGCAACACAGGTTCCAATTTCCCCATCAGAAATACCAAATACAACAGCATATTTATCCTGCATAAGAAGTGTATATTCAAGACACGCAGCCAGATATGACACACCAAAATCTTTATGGGAACCAGAGGGACCGGTAAACAAATCCAAAGTATACAAATTGTTATCCAGCTGGCGGAACGCAGGATTATATGGAAACGCTTTCGTAGCAATTGCTTCCGAAATAATCGGACTGAATTCCTCTTTTATCAATGCAGAAGTCAGTGCGCCCGCCAAAGATGAAAATGACGTCGTCTCATTCAGATAATAAATCCATGGAGCAAGATTCTCCGCATACGCAGGAACATATAAACCGCCATCACTGCCTAGACATTGCGTAATCGCCTGAGAAAAACTGATAAGTTCTTTATTGTTCCGGGTACTTACAAACTGCATAAAATTTCCTCACCCATTTGCATTATAGTATCATATTCAAACCGGAACTACCAGATATTTTTTAATAAAATCACAGGGCCGATATGTCATTTTTGCCTGCCGTAAACCTGAATCTCCAAGATCCTGTTCCCGGTTGATAAATTCTACCCCTGCAGGAAGATTCAGTGCTTGAGCCCGGTTTACAAACTGATAAACCCCTTTGTAACTGTTAATACCTTTTTCAAACAGAACAACAAAAACAGTATCCTTCCTCAGAAACGTCCCTGCGGAAAAACCAACCGGCACTCCGTCTGCATATACAACAATACCGCTTAATTTCAATTCCTGCATCAAATCCAGTGCTTTGCGACACTGCCGGTAATCACCTGATTGATCCTCGGGGCGGCTTGTTTTCCAACTTTCTAATACGGTCAGCGCATCTGGCAACGAATAAACATCCAGTTGTTTTATTTCCCCGCTATGAGCTGCTATAAATGCATTAACAAGATTCTTCTTTTTATGAAGTGCCTTCCCCTGTAACAATGCCAAATCATTCCGCCGGTATATATAATCAAAATTATCCCGGTCTTCGATAATACGAAAAGACTGCTTTGGCAACAACCGGGGAAGCAATGTCCCAAAAGATTCCGGCATATTTTTCCAATACCTGTATTGTTTAAGCAACGCTGAAATAATTTCTTTGGAAGGCAACTCTCCGATTATTGAAAAATATGATTCCGGCAAGGTAACGCCGTCAACACTACGGGCACACTCTCTGCCACACACAATAAAAGATGACGGTGCAATTCTGGCTATTTGGAATCCGTATTTCTCTGCATCCAAAAATAAATTCGGAAAGCAAAACTCACTGATTCCATCAGGCAATGCGGCACAGAGGGGTTGAAGCTCTGCAGCCATATCAATTGTAATTGTTTTTAATGCAGGAAAACCTGATATGACACTCATAATACGGTTATAGAATACTTCTTTTCCGGTAAAAAGTCAAAGCTGCCATCCAGCTTACTTTTTTTGTCCTAAATTTCGGGACCGTTCATACGCAGCCTGAGCCGCAGTAATAATTGCGGAACGAAACCCTTGTTTTTCTAGGACAGACACGGCTTCAATAGTTGTTCCGGCAGGCGAACAGACGGCATCTTTTAAATCAGCCGGATGCCGGCCTGTTTCCAGCTGCATCACGGCTGCCCCTTTCAATGTCTGGGCGGCATAAGTATATGCCTGTCCGCGCCCCATACCCATCCGGACAGCGGCATCTGCAAGAGCTTCAATAAACATAAAAGCGTACGCCGGACCGGAACCGCTGACAGCAGTCACCGCATCCATCATCCGTTCCGGAACCGGTTCTACTTTGCCAGCGCAGGCCAGCAATGAAGCAACCAAATCCGTAACATCAGCAGTATTTTCTGCATCAGGGTTTTGTTCCGTACACAATGCAATCATTCCTTCGCCCACCAAAGCCGGCAGGTTAGGCATCAGACGCACAAACGCAGCAGGTTCTGCCATCTCTCCGGGCGCCATTGCAGAAAAACAACACATTTCCCGGATCGAAGCCAGTGACACTCCGGCCGCAATTGATACAACAATTTTTTTTGCGAGAAGCGGTCTGATTTCATCAAAAACAGCGGCCAGTCCGGCCGGTTTAACCGCAAGAAAAACAACATCGGCTGTCTTCACTGCCTCACGGTTAGAAGCAGCGTACAAACAACCGGTTTCTTCCGCAAATTTACGAGCCTTATCCGTATCATTATCTGTTACCGTTAACGCTTTTTCCCCGGTAACCTTAACTACCGCCCTCATCAAGGCGGCCCCCATCATTCCTGTTCCGATACATGCAACCCTGAGTGAAACCGGTACTGTTTTTTCCATAATCAAGCCTCTTTTTGCAAGCACTCCGTCACGAAGCGTCAAAATATGTTGCTTTCATAGTTCCTGCTGCCAGCTGCTCCAACGCATGAGGATAACTGCCATTAGCAAGAATCATCGGTATTCCGTAGGACACCGTTTTTTCAGCAGCTTCAATTTTTGTTTCCATACCGCCGGTTCCAAAACTATTGGCATTCCCGATAATGATATGTGTCCGCAATTCACTGATATTGGATACCTGTTCAATCAGTTCCGCATCCGGATTATCTTTCGGATTATCCGTAAAAACCCCGTCAATATCGCTGAACAAAATCAATAAATCCGCATTCCATAAAACTGCGGTCAGCGCACTCAAATTATCATTATCGCCAATGCGGATTTCATCAAAAGCAACAGAATCATTTTCGTTAATGACAGGAACAACCCCTTCATCCACCAGCGTAAAGAGGGTGTTCCTCATGTTCAGTGTCCGGTGGTCATCAGCAAAATCATCTTTTGTAAGCAGCAATTGTCCAATATGAAGGGAATATTCCCCGAATGCACTGCGCCATTTATCCATCAGCTCCACCTGTCCGATAGCACACAACGCCTGCCGGTAATGAATATCTTTTTTCCGGGACCAGCGGTCCAAAGTGGAAACTCCGGCAACCTGCGCACCGGACGAAACAAGAACAATTTGTTTGCCTGAATGAATCAAAGCGCTACATTGCCGGGCAAAGTCCTGCATAAATTCAAAATTAATCGTGCCATCGGTCTTTGCCAGTGTATTTGAACCGATTTTTATCACGATTTTACGGGCAGCACAGATTGCTTCCTTGATAATCACCGTATATGTCCTTTCCCATTGATAAGATATTTTGTAGTTGTCAGTGCAGTCAGTCCCATGGGTCCCCGGGCATGAAGCTTCTGGGTACTGATTCCCAGTTCCGCCCCGAATCCGAATTCACCGCCATCAGTGAACCTTGTGGATGCATTTACATATACGCATGCGGCATCAATACACTGCTGGAACAATGCCGCATGTTCTATAGAAGCAGTCATAATAGATTCTGAATGACGGGTATTATGACCATTGATGAATTCAATTGCTTCTTCCACGGAACCTACCGTTTTAACCGCAAGAATATTATCTAAAAATTCATAACCGAAATCTTCCGGCACAGCAGGAACAACCCGATCCTCCCTGCCAGCACTGTCTGCTGCACGCTTGAGCACCGGATATGACGCTGCATCACACCGGAATTCCGCGCGACCGGCAAACCGCTGTTCCAGTACCGGCAAAAACTGATCCAGAATATCCCGATGCACCACCAATGTTTCTATGGCATTACAGACTCCGGGGCGTTGCAACTTTGCATTTTCCGCTACAGCACAGGATGCGCAAATATCCGCACTGTCATCAATATAAAGATGACATACGCCGCTGCCGGTTTCTATGACCGGAACCCGGGCTTTTTCTACAACCATTTTTATCAATGCGGCACCGCCCCGGGGCAATACAACATCTATCAAACCGACTGCATTCAAAATCGTATCAACTTCTTCCCTGTTCCCGGAACATGCCAGTTCCACCGCCCCGGGAACCCCAAGACCGTATTTCTCTACTGCAGATGAGAGACCCTCTTTTATTGCCGCAACCAGCGCTTTGTTTGATTCCAATGCAGAAGAACTGCCCCGCAACAGGATTGCATTACCACTTTTATACGCCAACGCAAAAGCATCTATAGTTACATTAGGCCGGGATTCATAAATAATTGCAGCAACACCCAGCGGAACCCGTACCTGCCGTATATCCAGTCCGTCAGGCGTTACCCATCCGGCCACACACTGCCCAACAGGATCTGTCTGTTTGATAATAATTTCTATACTGTCAAGCATTGCATCTATGCGTTGATGGGTTAATTTAAGCCGGTCGATTAAACTTTCTTTCATACCTGCGGCAAGTGCCCGTTCTACATCCCGGGCATTTGCTGTCAGAACAGATTCTCTGCCGGCATCAATAGCTCCGGCAACAGCTTGCAAAGCAAGATTTTTCTGCCGGGCAGTCTGCCGGGCAAGAATAGCCGCGCTGCTGCGCAGACTCCGGCACATCCGTGTTATATCATCCATAATTCTCCGCCTTATTCCAGCCACACTCAACGCAGCGGTTCCGGCAGCCGGTTCAATCAGTAATTTGCCAGAAAATACATTCCTAACAGAACTGCTGCTCTACTTTTTTCATTTTCCCAGACGGAAGTTTTTGGCAAAGACTGGACATACCACCAAAAAATTCCAAATTCCGGGTCAATCCGCAGGGCATATTCCTGAAAATCATCTTTTTTGGACTGGGGGCCGAACAATAGATATACGACATCCGCCAATAAATTGACAAAATCCACATAACAATCAGCAAAATTCCGTTGTTCCATCTTATTGTGAACCTTATCAATCTGATACAAAACCTGATCTTTTACCGCCGCATCAGACGGTTCTACCCAAGTTTTTTCTACTAAAAGTTTCAGATTATTATAAAAACTGTCTATCAGTTTTTGTTCAGCGCCGGGATCTGTCCCTGCCAGTGCAGATAAAAGCATCTCGGATGATGAACCGGAACAGAAAGTTTCCGCAACAGCTTGTATTTGATCTAGGGCAGGTATGGACGCATCTTTCAATGAAAAAACCGTTATTGCAACCAAAACATTTTTATCTACAAATTGTAAAATCAGATTATTTCTACTATCTATATCTGCGCAATCCATAGTAATTATATAATCTTTTCCGGCATTTTAATCAAGAGGGCACAAACAGATCCTCCCGTTAACCGAAAAATAGTAAATATTGTAGAAGAAATTTTAATAAAATTTGATTTTTCAGTTTTTTAATATTGCAAATATTGCAATGCGTGATACACTAATATATTGTAGTATAATTAAATGCTATTTATAAGGAACTATATACCATGAAACAGAAAAAGCTATTGACAATAACACTCCTGCCATTTGCATTATTATTTTTTATTGTCGGGGTGGTTATTCTGTACCGTTTTATCCGCAGCAATTTAATCCAAGCGGGTACAGATTCTGCAGTCAGATATACAGAATCAATAAATCAAGGTCTGGCCAGTTACTTTGAAAACTGGACTCTGGCAGTAGAACTGCTGAGTAAAATGCCTGGGGTTCAGCAAAAACAATGGGATCAACTTGATCCGATTTTTGATCGTTTTGTCCTTGATCATCGGAATATTACCAGTTTTATTCTTGCGGATACAGACGGAACATTCTGGTACAGTGGAACGAGGGGAAACCCCGCATACAATTTCAAAGTATCCAACAATGATGCAGATCCTTCTGCACCGCTTATGAATATTTCTGATACATCATATTTTCAAAGACTGATAACTGACAACACACAGCAACGGGATATGCAGATAATTTCTGAACTTTTTATTTCAGAAATTGACTCATCAAAAATATTGATGATTGCTGCATCTGTTAAAAATCAGGATGGTATTGACGGACTCATTGGTTGTGCAGTGGATGCCCAGTCATTGGTAACAACCATGACCCAGCTTTTGGCAGATTTTGAACAGGAATTTGGAACTAACTCCATGGTAATTATCACTTCTGATGATACCCATGTTATGACCTGCTACGAATACAATTCTTCCATCAGAATGTACCGAGACATAGCAAGCGCAGAATACGGGCTGATTACAAAAGATATACTTCCACCAGAAATTCTGGAGGCAATGGACAAACAAGAATCTCAATTATTTTTTGATTGGAGCGGCAGACGCGCACTACTCACCCGGACAACAGTTCCAGATACATCATACACAATCCATCTTGTAGTCCCTGAATCTGTACTGCTGGTTTCTGCCTTCCCGGTCAGTGCAATTATTATTATTTTGGTATCAGTGCTCATCATTATCGGTACTGTCATCACGATTATCAGAAGAAGCCGGGAATTGGCAGATGCAAACGCACAACTTTCAGAAGCAAACATGCAGGCTGAAAAAGACATGAGGCTTGCGGTATATGTGCAGCAAAGTTTTTATCCCAGAAAAGCTCCCGCTGTACAGGGCTGGGATATTGCCTATGAGTTCCGCCCCATGTCCGGAGTTTCCGGCGATTTATTTGATTTTTATACAAGCGGAAATAATTTGGCTGGATTGGCGCTGTTTGATGTTTCAGGACATGGCATTGCGGCAGGATTGGTTGCCATGCTTGCTAAAACAATCATTGCCCGGGAATTCAAGAGTGGAGAAAATACCCTGTTGGCAAATGTTATGAAAAAAATCAGTGACAGTCTTGTTCATGACAAGGGTGATATAGAAAACTACATGACAGGAATTCTAATGCGGATAACAGGAAATAAAATAGAATATGTGAATGCAGCCCATCCTATGATGTTCTGGAGAAGTCCTAAAGGTACAGTTGTACCGGCTGCAGTTGCCGGACAATCACCTCAGGGTAGTATTGTAGGTATTCCAGGTTTACCTACAGATTTTTCATCTATTGCATTTCCTATGAAAGAAGGGGATGCCCTGCTCTGTTATACAGACTGTCTTCCGGAATCCCGGAATAAAGCAGGGGAAGAATTCGGGGAAGACCGGATTAAAGAAGCATTTGCATCTGCGGGTACCGGAGATGCCCAGACAAAACTCAATACGCTGTTGGCCTCTCTCGCCAATTTTACCGCAGGTGTTCCCCTGAAAGATGACTTAACAATTATTGTACTGCAACGAACCGGTGGAAGTTACGGTTCTGACAATAAGTCATAACACAAAACGGTACCGATACAGGGGAAAAAATCCGGAGCATATAGCATTACAGTAATCCCATACAATGCATTTGCAGCTACCCAAAATCAGTGGTTGCAAATGCATTTTTTTATTACACTGACTACATTGATGCGTGGCAGTACAACAACGGAAAACCGGTGCGACACAAAAAAACGACAACTAAAAACTGTTTCCAAACGGGTGTTGCAGCACATAGAAATTTCCGGAAATACCGCCTAAAATTACGATTCCGGCTGTTCAGTTATGGACATACGAATTTAATACAGCAGACAGGATAACTATATGCAGATAAATCTTACCCGTGGTTCTATAACCGGTGCACTCATACGTTTTTCCCTCCCCTTGATCGCAGGTAATCTGCTGCAACAGCTGTACAATATCACCGACACACTTATTGTCGGACGTTTTTTAGGACCGAATGCGTTGGCTGCAGCAGGTTCATCATATACACTGATGACATTCATCACTTCAATTTTATTAGGTTTATGCATGGGGAGTGGAGCCGTCTTTTCCATCAGATACGGAGAAGAAAATACGGACAAACTGCATGAAAGTATGGGAGCATCCTTTGTATTGATTCTCGGCGTTACCATCGTCCTTACCACAGCAGTATTTCTATATACAGAACCGGTTCTGAATTTATTACAAGTACCATCAGATGTATTCCTACCCATGAAGGAATATGTCCAGATTATTTTTTTGGGGAATACCGGGTGTTTTTCTATACAATTATTTTGCTTCGCTACTCCGTTCACTAGGAAATTCCCGGACACCGTTGATTTTTTTATCAATATGTGCAGTTCTAAACATTATCCTTGACATATTTTTTGTTATGACACTTTCACGTGGAATTCCCGGAGCTGCTACGGCAACAATTATTTCCCAGTATGTATCCGGTACAGGGCTAGCCCTATATACCTGGATTCGCATGAAAGAATGCAGGTTAACACATGCATACTTGATACCGCAAAAAGCAGCACTGAAGGAAATAGCCCGGCTTTCATTCTTGACATCCCTGCAGCAGTCAGTAATGAATTTTGGTATTCTTATGGTACAAGGTCTGGTCAACAGTTTCGGAACAGTTATTATGGCGGCGTTTGCGGCTGCAGTTAAAATTGACTCTTTTGCGTATATGCCGGTTCAAGATTTTGGAAATGCGTTTTCCACTTTCGTCGCCCAGAATTACGGTGCCGGAAAGGAAGCCCGTATACACAAAGGTATTCAGAAGGCTGTACTGATTACCACTTTCTTCAGTGTGGTTATTTCAATATTTGTCTGGGCAGGGGCTCCCTGGCTGATGCAGCTTTTTGTACAACCGGAAGAAACAGCTGTTATCACTGCAGGTATCACGTATTTGCGGATTGAAGGCTCTTTTTATTGGGGAATCGGATGCCTGTTTCTGTTGTACGGACTGTACCGGGCAGTACAGCATCCAGGAATATCGGTAGTGCTTACCGTCATTTCTTTGGGAACCAGGGTAATTCTTGCATACATATTTTCTGCGGTTGACAGCATCGGTGTTACCGGAATCTGGTGGGCAGTTCCTGCCGGCTGGATTTTAGCGGACATAACCGGATTCCTGTATTATCGGAAATACCGGCAACAGCTGTTTTTGCCTTCACTTCAGCAAAAAAATAGAAAACAACCGTCCCCGGTAAAATAAAGAAACACAACCAACTGATAGAAACAATCCGCAGATTCAACAGCGTACACCAGTCCGGAACTGTGCACAGAAAAAAAAATAGAACGGCTATACCCGATCCGTTCTTTTACACCGTTTTAATACAGCAGCTTTACGGCATCCGGTTGCTGCCATCCAATAATTTCTGGAGCGTCAGCGTAATACCTAATTTCCCAGTCAGTTCAGTATCAGTAGAATACGGAATTTGTCCGGGCAAAACAACAGCCGAACTGCCGTTATTTTTTCCTCTCCCGGTACAGTCTGCAGCAAAGTACGCCGAACCGGACGCAAAGCCGGACTCCTGACCGGAACAAGAACCGTAGGCAGAAAACACAGATACATTCCGGGAAGGGCACGGGGCTGTGTCAGAAAAACGACCGGAAGAAGCTCTCGGTTTTTCCGGCATCTGATACGTTTGATGCGGACTGTCAGTCGTCAGAGCGGTACCGGAAGGTTCAATCGTATCAACACCATCATTGAGATATTCAGATCTGTTTTTCTTCCGTACCGCCCTGATCAGAAGGTTTTTGGGTGTATGGGTCATGTCAATGAATTCCAGCACCTGTACTGAATATCCTGCCTGTTCTAAAAGTGACACCCGCACGGCATCTGTTACTAATGCCGCAAACCGTTCCTTCAGTAATCCATGCCGGAGCAGCAGACGGAATTCCTGTTCCGCCCTGTCAGCTTTCAACAAACTATTTGCTTCGTGCTGGCAGCAGGGAACAGAAAGGATAGCTGTACAACGATGATTCACCCCGTAAGCCAATGCATAATCTGTAGCAGTATCACAGGCATGAAGTGTAACCATAATATCCGGTTCAGGCGCGGAATATTCTGCACCATACCGGGCAATATCCCCCCGGATAAATTCCAATCCCCGGCATCCCAGCTGACCGGCAAGGGTAGAACAGACATTTATTACATCCTGCCGTAAATCAAGCCCGGTAATATGTACCGGCAGCCGGTGTATGTCATGAAGATAATAATGAATTGCAAAAGTCAGATATGATTTACCACAACCAAAATCTATAACCCGCAGAGGGCGGTTCTCTGAAAGCGGCTCCGTGCAACGGATCACTGCCGGTAAAATATCGTCAATATACTCCAAAAAGCGGTTAATTTGCCGGAATTTATCATATTTGGAATGAATAACCTTACCTGCCGGCGTCATAACTCCCAGATGAACCAAAAAAGGGACAGGAACTCCTTCTGGCAGGATATATTGCTTGCCTGATGCAGACACTGTTTTGCCGACCGGCATCCCCGCAGACACATTCCCCGGATTTGCTTCGGTTAAGGCGGGCTTTTCCGACTCTTGATGATACTGAATTCTGACTTTTCCCCGTTTATTCGCCCGGAATGTAATCACGTCAATAACTAAAGTTGCCCCCGTTGAACAACCTGTCCGTTTTTTACCGGCAGTACCAGTGCATGGTACCAGGGAATTATTTCCTTGAATTACAGCTGCCTGCACTCCAGTTTGCGTCTCATCCTGGTCTGGACAGGTTCGTTGCCGAACTACCGCAATTTTAAACAGAGTACCGGGCAGGGATTTTACCAACAAAAGCACATCTGCTGCTGATAACGTCCGGTGGAAAGTTTGCCGCTCAGTAAAAAATTCCGCAGAAAACATACTGCCACAGCCATTGTTTTGTGCTGGTTTTATTTTTATCCGGATACACACCTGCCTGGCGGGTACCGGAATAAGTTCTGCTGCCGCCACCGGGATTTTCCGGTCAGCATAGCAAGTACAACCGGAAGCAGCCCTTGCAGGCACCGAAAAAGTTACCGATAAAATCCGGCCTGTATCCACTGCTACAGCACTTTTCCCGGTACAACCAGCTGTTTTTTCTGTAATAGAAAACTCTTCCATCAGACCTCCTGTTCAACCGTTACTGTATCCACCAGTTATGCCGATTCAATATATACTCATTTTCAAAAAAATGATATACTATACTGTATGGGAAAGGTATTTGTTTTTGTGAACCAAAAAGGCGGCGTCGGCAAAACCACGTCTGTAATTAATCTTGGTGCCTATCTTGCAGAAGCAGGCAAAAAAGTTCTGCTGGTGGATTTTGATTCCCAGGGCAACATGACATCGGGCATGGGTATTGCAAAAGAAAAACCCACGGTATACGAACTAATGGCGGAACAAGCTTCTGCGCAGCAAACAGTACGAAAATCCTGTATCGATAACCTTGACGTTATCCCTGCCTCTATTGACCTTTCCGGAGCAGCAATTGAACTTGCCAGCCAGGATGACAGGGATTTTTATTTGAAAAACGCACTCGTTCCCCTTATCCCTGAATACGACTACGTATTGATTGACTGTCCTCCATCTCTTGGCATACTCACATTGAACGGACTGGCTGCTGCTGATGCGGTATTGATTCCTATGCAGTGTGAATATTTCGCATTGGAAGGAATAACACTGCTACTCCAGACAGTAAAAAAAGTACAGAAAAGTATTAATCCTAAATTAAGAATCGGCGGTATTTTTTTTACCATGTACGATTCCCGTACCCGGTTAGCGCAGGATGTAGTAACGCAGGTAAAGTCATATTTCGGAGACACGGTTTTCTCCACCATTATACCACGCAATGTCCGGCTGTCGGAAGCTCCGTCCCACGGATTGCCTATCTGCCGGTACGATCCCTCCTGTGCCGGCGCCCGGGGATATAAAAATCTTGCAGATGAGGTAGTCAACCGTGGCTAAAACAGGTTTAGGAAGAGGACTTGATGCACTGCTGCACGAAAATGCAGGTGATACACAACCCGGGTTTCAAACACCGGGCATTGTCTTACCTGACGGTATTATTCAGGAAGCAGACGGAACTCTGACGGCAGATATTACAAAACTGGAACCAAACCCGCATCAACCCCGGCAGGAATTTGAACCGGATGCTTTACAGGAACTGTCTGATTCCATACGGGAACACGGAATTATTCAGCCAGTTACCATAGAAGACGCCGGTAACGGAACGTTTTATATAATAGCAGGAGAACGGCGCACCCGGGCAGCAAAACTGGCAGGTCTGGATCGGATTCCGGTTCAGCTCAAAAAATATTCCGAAGAGCGGCGGCTGGAAATTGCCCTGATAGAAAATATTCAGCGGGAAAATTTGAATCCGGTGGAAGAAGCTGTCGCATATCAAAACCTCATGGAAATAGGCAGTATCAATCAGGAAGAACTGGCCCGCCGGGTAGGTAAAAACCGCTCAACCGTAGCAAACGCATTGCGCCTTCTCAAATTACCGGAAGATATGCAGCATGCACTGATAGAAGGCAGCATAACTGCAGGACATGCACGGGCATTACTGTCTGTTACAAATCCCGCTGACCAGCGGGTCTTGTTCGGCCGGATTACCGGTAGCGGCTTGTCCGTCAGAGAATCAGAGCAGTACGCTGCTGAAATGAACAACGGGGGCAGAGCTGTTGTCAAAGGGAAACCAATGAAAAAATCTCCTGCCCGGGATCCTGATATTGCCCGGCTGGAACAACAATTTATTGATGTGTTTGGTACAAAAGTAACACTAAAAGGAACATTAGACAAAGGATCTCTGGTCATAGAATATTTTTCCCGGGATGATTTGGACAGATTGTACAATATTGTAACCAGATAGATTTACATATACCGGATAAATAAACCGGTAACTATAAAAATAAGCGGCACCCGCTATGACATCCGGACTGGAATAGAAGACGGGGCAACACAGATAAATTATCAGGAGAATATCGATGAAAGGAATTATACTTGCAGGCGGTTCCGGAACCCGGTTGTATCCGATTACTAAGGCGGTTTCAAAACAGATTTTACCCCTCTATGATAAACCGATGGTATATTATCCCCTGTCAGTACTGATGCTGGCAGGTATCCGGGATGTACTGATTATTTCCTCTCCCCGGGATATCACCCTGTTTCAGGAACTGTTTGGCTCCGGAAAACAACTGGGTATGACATTTGAATATGCTGTACAGAATACCCCCCGGGGACTTGCTGATGCATTCATTGTCGGTAAAGATTTTATCGGGAACGATTCCGTTGCATTGGTTTTAGGGGACAATATTTTTTATGGTCAAAGTTTTACAAAAACCCTGCGGAATGCAGCAAATAAAATAGAACACAACGGCGGCGCAGTAATTTTTGGCTATTATGTTAAAGATCCGACTTCTTACGGCGTCGTCGAATTTGACAAAACAGGAAAAGTTCTCGACATTGAAGAAAAGCCGTCTGTTCCAAAATCAAATTATGCTGTACCAGGATTATACTTCTATGACAACACCGTTGTAGATATTGCAGCATCCGTACAGCCTTCATCCCGGGGAGAAATAGAAATCACCGCTGTAAATAACACATATCTGAAGCGGCAGCAGCTTTCGGTGGAACTGCTGGGCCGCGGAATGGCTTGGCTTGATACCGGCACTTATGACGGATTGCTGGAAGCATCCAACTTCATTGCAACAATACAAAAACGGCAGGGTATGTACGTATCCTGTATAGAAGAAATTGCATACCGCAACAAATGGATAAGCCGGCAGCAGTTGCTTGACACCGCAACCGGATATAAAACAGATTACGGCACATATTTATCATATATTGCCGGATTAAATTGAGGAAACTATGCCATTTACAATTACCCCATGCCCTATTTCAGGACTGTATGAAATCCAACCAAAAATATTCGGTGACAACCGGGGTTACTTTTTAGAAACCTACAGCAAAAAAGATTTTTCCGCAGCGGGTTTGGACATGCATTTTGTGCAGGATAATCAGTCCCGCTCCGTAAAAGGTGTTCTCCGTGGATTACACTTTCAAAAGCATCACCCCCAGGGGAAGTTAGTACGGGCACTATCCGGACAGGTATATGATGTGGCGGTAGATATCAGAACCGGGTCTCCTTCCTTTGGGAAATATTACGGGGTTGTTTTAGATAGTGAAAAACAGAACCAGTTTTACATTCCGGAAGGTTTTGCTCATGGTTTTTTTGTACTGAGCGAAACAGCCGTATTCGCTTACAAATGCACTGACTTTTACCATCCTGAAGACGAAGGCGGACTCA
The DNA here is from genome assembly GCA_944389965.1 of uncultured Treponema sp. Lineage (GTDB taxonomy): Bacteria > Spirochaetota > Spirochaetia > Treponematales > Treponemataceae > Treponema_F. The sequence continues at coordinate 10,862 of CALXOI010000012.1, read as the reverse complement.
TGTGGAATGATCCTCTGATCGGCATTGATTGGACATCTGTTGCACCGGATATTGCGCCGGTTCTGTCAGAAAAAGATACACAGCACCCGGCATTCAATCCCGATACTGCGTATTTTGACATACACGGCCGGTGGTGCGGCATATAGCGTTTTGTGATCGGATGGGTGCGGCAGCAACCGGACACGTTGTAATCAGACCAATATGCGGTATGATGCAGGGAAAAAAATACCGCCGGTACCGGTATAATCTGCGTCCGGATACCGGCAGTTTTCTGCTGCAGAAAAACCACTTACCGGCGGACAACAGTTACGGTACGGAACAGCAACTCTGGTTGTGCAAAATAAATTGTCCGGAACAGCTTGAATGCGTTCTGTCATGAATATTACAGACATACTCAAGCCGGCAGAACATATTCCGACCGGTTTGAAAAAAATACGGCCGGCATTTTATCTGCCGCAGAACCAGTTTTGAGGAGAAATTATGGTTTGGGTTATAGGAAACAACGGTATGCTGGGCAGCGAGCTCGCCCGCCAACTGGAACAGAATGAAATTGCATGGATTGGTACAGACCGGGACGTAGATATTACCAATCCGGTAGCGCTAAATGCGTTTGCAGACGATCACCCTGGCATTAACTGGATTATAAACTGCGCTGCCTACACAGCAGTAGAAAAAGCTGAAGCAGAACCGGAGATCGCCGACAAATTGAATGCAGAGGGAGCAGGAAACATTGCTGCGACGGCTGCACAGATTGGAGCCCGGATGATTCAGATTTCCACCGACTATGTATTTGACGGAACCGGTAAAACTCCGTACACAGAGCTGATGCCGGTTTCTCCGTTAGGTGTGTACGGAAGGACAAAAGCCCGGGGTGAAACACTGGTGTTGCAACACCTTCCGGACGCATATATTTTCAGAACCGCATGGCTGTACGGACCCCGTGGCAAAAACTTTGTATATACTATGGTAAACTTGATGAATACCCGTGATTCCCTCACCGTCGTCAATGACCAGTTCGGGACACCAACTTGTACTATCGACCTTGCCCGGTATCTGATAATGGTTGTTCTTGGTGGACAGGATATACCCGGAAATCCCCATATTCCTGTTCCACCGGGAATCTATCACTGTACAGGAGAAGGTGAAACAACCTGGTATGAATTTGCCCGGGAAATATACCGCATCGGAACAAAAAAAGGCTTGATCACCCATAAATGCACTGTCAATCCTTGTACGACAGAAGAGTATGGGGCAACGGTAGAGCGTCCGGCATATTCTGTACTGTCAAAATCAAAGCTGAAAAAAGCACTACAGATAAAACTGCCGTCATGGCAGGAAAGCCTGCTGGCATTTATGAGCAGTCCTGCGTTTACGGAACATCCGTAAACGGTAGCAGCTTATATTGAGTTATACAAAACTGCATATAAAATAGAGGAGTTTTCACATGACACCACAGCGAACATTGAAAAATATTCTGGTTACCGGCGGATGCGGCTTCATCGGCTGTAATTTCATCCACTATCTTCTTGGTATGTCAACTTCCGGTAGCAGTGCGTTCACCGATGCACAGTTTGACGGAATTATTGTAAATCTGGACAATCTCACCTATGCCGGAAACCCGGAAAGTCTTGCTGATATTGACCGTATATTCGGAACCGGCTGCGTAAATCCTGCCGCCCGACGATACTTCTTTGAAAAAGCTGACATCTGCGACCGGGCTGCGGTGGAAAAAATACTGAATGCCTATCATATTGATACAATCGTACATTTTGCTGCAGAAAGCCATGTAGACCGATCCATTCTTGGCCCGGAAGCATTTGTCCGCACAAATGTCACCGGAACGTACACTTTATTGGATACGGCCCGGAAATTCTGGGTACAATCAGATGGTTCGTTCAAACCAGGAGTTTTATTCCACCACATATCTACCGACGAAGTATATGGTTCTCTGGGAGAAACAGGATATTTTACGGAAACAACCCCGTATGATCCAAGGAGTCCCTATTCAGCCAGTAAAGCGGCCAGTGACCATCTGGTATCCGCTTATTTTCATACCTACGGTTTACCGGTAACAATATCAAACTGTAGCAACAATTACGGTCCCTATCAATTCCCTGAAAAACTGATTCCCCTGATGATTTTGAATATGTCAGAACATAAACCGTTACCGGTATATGGAGACGGAAAAAATATCCGGGATTGGATTTATGTGGAAGACCATAACCGGGCTGTGTGGCAGGTTATGAAACAAGGACGCAGTGGTGAAAAATACAACATCGGCGGAGAGAATGAATGGGAAAATATCCGGCTTCTGGAAAAACTCATTGATCTGACTGCCCGGGAACTTTCCATTCCGGCTGATACTATCAGGAAAACTATCACATACGTAAAAGACAGACCGGGACATGACCGCCGGTACGCCATAGACTGTTCAAAAATTAAGACAGAATTAGGATGGGAACGGAAAATGACTTTTGAAGAAGGTCTTTCCGCAACAGTACATTGGAACCTGTCCCATCCCGATTGGATAGCCCGTATCAGAAGCGGCGAATACTTAAAATGGCTTGAACACAATTACAGCGGCCGCTGAATTTTAGGAGATACAATGACACCGAAGAATCTTTCAAAAACATACGCACCGGCATTGTTGGAACGTTTTCTGGAATATGTCCGCCAATGGACAACCAGCGACAGTGAGCTGGCAGACCAAGGTATTTCCCCGTCAACACAGGGGCAACAGGATTTTGCAAAAAAACTGGTAAATGAATTGAACAGACTGGGGATTACCGATACCCAAATAACCGGATACGGGTATGTCTGTGCCCGTATTCCTGCAACACCGGGAATGGAACACGTACCTGCCATAGGCTTTTCTGCCCATCTTGACACTTCCGAGGAAGTAAGCGGAAAAAATGTCGCACCATCAGTCATCACTGATTACGACGGAAAACCGGTGCATCTTGCAGACGGACTTGTCCTTGATCCGGAAACAGATCCCGAACTAAAAAATGCAACCGGAGATACCATCATTACCAGCGACGGAACGACGTTGCTGGGTGCCGATGACAAAGCCGGCATTGCAATCATCATGACAGCTGCAGAACAACTGATGTGTACTGATGCAAACAGGAAACCGGTATATTCCCACGGACCGGTAGAAATCCTGTTCAGTCCTGATGAAGAAACCGGACACGGTATGGACAACGTACCGCTGGACTGGCTTACAGCCCGTTTCTGTTATACATTAGACGGCGGAAACGGAGGAGAAATTGAAACTGAATGCTTCAATGCATGGCAGAGCGATATTGTCATTACCGGTAAAGCAAAACACACCGGTTCCGCCCGGCCGGACATGATAAATGCAGTGACGCTGGCAGCGGAATTTATTTCATCCCTGCCCCGGAACGAAGCTCCTGAAACTACTGATGGTTATCAGGGCTTCTATGCACCCATGAATGTTACCGGACATATTGAATCAGCAAGCATATCTTTACTGCTCCGGGATTTTGACCGGGAGCAAATGCAACGGAGGATTGCAACTATAGATGCCATTGCCGAAACTCTCAGACTCAAATATCCCGGTGCCGGTATTAAAACAGTGCATACAAAACAATATCTTAATATGAAAGAAAATATCCGGCAGCATCCCCAGGTGACAGAACTTCTCGTAAAGGCTGTAGAACAAAGCGGAATCACACCGTGCTTCAAACCAATCAGAGGCGGCACAGACGGCTCCCGGCTGACAGAAATGGGTATTCCCTGCCCTAATATTTTTACCGGAGGGCATAATTTTCATTCCCGGACAGAATGGGCTTCGTTATCACAAATGCTGTATGGAGTTGAAACCGTACTTAATATCATCCGTATTCACTCCGATACTTAACATAGCTTTGTCATCAGGAGTATATAATGAAAGAATTTACACCCCGGGGAGTCTGTTCCCGTAAAATTGTATTTGATATTGTAGATGGAAAAATTACCAACGTTGCATTTCAGGGAGGCTGCAACGGAAATCTGCAGGGCATCAGTAAACTGGTGGAAGGGATGATTCCTGCAGAAGTAATCTCCCGGCTGAAGGGAATCCGGTGCGGAATAAAACCGACAAGCTGCCCGGATCAGTTTGCAGCAGCCTTGGAGGAATACTATGAACAACAATTATAATTACCGCATTGAAGGCGGCTTCCCTATAAAAGGAACTATCACAGCCAGCGGAAATAAAAATGCGGCGTTACCCTGCATTGCAGCGGCACTACTCACATCAGAGCCGGTTATTCTGGAAAACATCCCCAATATAAAAGATACCGGTGTAATGATGCAGATATTGGAATCTTTAGGTGTTTCTGTTGAAAAAAACGGTGAAAACAGCTGGAAAATTCATGCAGCAGGAAATCTGCATCCTGAAATACCACAAGAACTCTCAAAAAAACTCCGGGCATCAATCCTCTTTGCAGGACCATTGGTTGCCCGTACCGGTAAAGCATTTCTGCCACCTCCCGGAGGTGATGTTATCGGGCGCCGGCGGCTGGACACCCACTTTCTTGCTTTAACAGAACTGGGCGCACGGGTTGCGGTAAACGGTCAATTTTCATTCAGCGCAAACAAACTGGTCGGTGCAGATATTTTTCTTGATGAAACATCAGTCACCGCGACGGAAAATGCCGTCATGGCAGCTGTACTGGCAGAAGGTCACACAATCATTACAAATGCAGCCAGCGAACCCCATGTTCAGGACTTGTGCAAAATGCTGAATGCGATGGGAGCACAAATTACCGGAATTGGCAGTAACATTCTTGAAATAGACGGAGTACCGGAACTTCACGGATGTACATACCGTATCGGGCCTGATTACATGGAAATCGGTTCATTTATTGGACTTGCAGCGGCAACCCGAGGCTGTATTTCTATTAAAGGTGTCGCCCCCCGGGATATGCGGCCAATCAAACTGGCATTCGGAAAACTGGGAATCACTTGGCATATTGAAGAAGATACATTGACTGTCCCCGGAACACAATCAATGCAGGTGAATACTGATTTGGGCGGAATGATTCCCAAAATTGATGATGCACCGTGGCCGGGGTTTCCACCGGATTTAACAAGTATTATGACTGTAGTGGCAACACAAGTGGACGGTACCGTTCTGATACATGAAAAAATGTTTGAATCTAGAATGTTTTTTGTAGACAAACTGATAAATATGGGGGCTAGAATCACACTTTGTGACCCTCACCGGGCCGTAGTATCCGGAGCATGCACCCTACATGGCGACCATCTGGTATCACCCGATGTCAGGGCTGGAATGGCAATGGTTATCGCGGCAATGGCAGCCCGGGGAGAAAGTGTCATCAGCAACGTTTATCAAGTAGAACGGGGCTATGAACATTTGACAGACCGGTTAAAGTCCTTGGGTGCACACATTGAAAAAACAGATTGTTGCAGCTGACAACACCAGTCAATCCTGTACCGGAGCAGTATGGTGACAAACGCCAAATCCAACCGGTACAGGAGACTTAACTCTTTCTTGAAACAAAAAGAATAGAAACAATTACCATCAATAGTACCGAACATACAATAATAACCGGTACAGTTGCCACTCCGAAAATTTCTATTATTCCATAATTCAACAACTGCCCGATATATCGGAATATTTGAATCAACCCATACATAACAACCGTCAAAACCGGTAATATCAATACCCAGCTTAACCGGAAACTAACTCCAGGAAGCAACCGGTAATTCCAACCGATAATTGCCATAAAAATAAACAATGAAATATAAATAAGCGGATAACAGATGCGTGAGCACAACGCCTGCGTATATACCTCGGCAGCATATCCATATTCAGAGGCTTTACCTGCAAACATCAGTAAATCGAACAGTGTCATATCATCTGGATTGTAAGATACATCCTGCAACAGCACAAAATCACTGAATGGCATCGGAAGTAACAAAACATTGGAAATTTCCCCCGCCACAGCAGATTCTTCTGAAAATACATATTCAGGACGGGATGCCGGCTCCGGATTCATCCGGTCAGCTGATTCCAACATCAAAACCGGTACGGCGGCATTCCTGCCAGTGACACCCAATTCATTGCGGGTTTGACTATCCAAAGACGATACCGGCTGCGCAAGAACTTTTGCATACGGAACATATAAAGACTGCTCAAATGTTCCTATCCGTGAATACTGGTATACAGTAACATCACGCAGATACTGTATCATGCGACCCGTATTATGTACCGCAGCAGCACCTCGTATATATACAACATAGTATTTTCCGTCGGCCCGGGAAACACGGAAACAAGTATTTGAAAAATCTTCTATGATTTCTGAGCCAGGAATTTCATCAAAAAAGAAATATTGCTGTTCCATCTCATGGGCAGCAATAGAAAAATACCGGACAACATCAGGGTCAGAAGGATATTCATCTGCAAGTTCCCGAAAAGCATAATATGCACTGAAAATATCCCCTGACATTAAATGTTGGTATGCCGTTTTTTTCCGGTAAAACAAAGACTCTGCCTCTGGATCAGAAAAATACCGTATATTTTCCAGTTGGTTCCAAGCATCTGCAGCAAGAATTTTCGCGTCCGTTTCATTTGCACTTCCCGGAACTGCTGCCACTTGAGCAAGGCAGGAATAATAGTGGGCATCTATCCAATTTTCCTGCTGATACAAGACTTGGGCGCGTTGCAGCAATTCATATGATGAGGCATTATCACTAAAAATAATATCTGAATCTTCCGGAACAGGAATTGAAGCAGCGGAAGAATCCGCAGAAAGACCCTGCGGTTGGGGACCAAAATGAACTTCAGCTGTTTCTTTCAAATATATTGCATCCGTTGATCCGGGGTATATTTCTTCTGCAGCAACAGCATATTGATATGCAACAGAATAAGATTCTTCTTCAAGATACTTTTGTGCAGATGCAATATATTGAGCATATAATGCCGGAGCCTGTTTCTGCTCATCCATGTACCGGGTCACGGCAGGTACTGCAATCTCTGCAACAAGAAACACAATAATAGTTCCACCAAGTGCTGCAAGAATGACTTTTTTAAAAAAAACAAATAATACCGGTGAAAAACGAATCAATACATGACGTTCAGTTTTAAACATCACGGAATAACTCACAAGATATGTTGCCAGCAACACTGATGGTAATATTTTAAAAAACAGAAGGAAAGTGTCTGCAAGACGGTACATTCTCACCGAACCCAAAAGCAACGACGGAACCCGGTGATAAAAAAAAGCGATAAGACCTGAAAACAACAGCACACAAAGGCTGTACAGAAATGACAGTAAAACCAGTCGTTTCATTCTATATGCTCCACATTCGGATCCTGCCGGAATATTGCCAGCAATATTCCAATAATACCCGTAACAGTTCCAATGATACAGTTCATTGCCCAAACGGGAATAGTCATTGCATGAAAAACCTGTCCGTCCCATCCTGCGAGATAAAAAGAATTAATAATGCAGATACCGGTAAAAAACATTATCACAAAAAAACAATTCAGCAAACGCCAGCGGGAAATCCTTCGTACCCCCAGCAAAGACCAAAACGCAAAACCGGCAGAAAGCCATGGCAACCAAAACCGCCAGCCACTGTGTACTGCTGCTGTCGCTAATTTTATAGAATCCACCACAAACTGCAATATCTTTTCCAGAAAAGAAGGAATCTTTAAGGAATCACGGATAAGAACATCAGAAAAAGGAAGAGCACTTTCAAGATTTAACGGGGCATTTTCTATGGGAATTACTCCGCCGGGAACTCCGGTAAATCCTGTCAAGTCTATGTATAAACCTGTTCCTGTTTTCGAAACGTTTTCTATTTTGGAATAAAAATAAATACCATCCCCATCAGGTCTGAAATAATTCTTGCTGGGAGGCTGCAGGATCCGGGATGCGGTATCCGGCATATATACATCTGCAACATATAAACACACCGGAAGAATAACCATCCAAATGAGTCCCATCAAAACAGTAAAAGAAATAAAACGTGCTATCCCATGTTGCGGATGGCGAATTGTATATGTAATCATAAAAATACAGGAAACGACAGCAGAAATAGATACGGAAAAAAACAAACACGGTAAAAATAACTTACTGAAAGATACGGAAGATGTATATCCGGCAACCAGATGTGTCGCCTGCACAAATAACATACAACCACAGGTTCCAATACATGCACCAATAAGGCAAACAAATAGAAAAATACCGGCAAGAGAAACAAATGTTTTCATTGTTAACAGCATATCATGAACCTGCACCAAAGACAACAGAACACACTGCGTTTATTCCGATTTTTTTACCATAATATTCACAAGTTTATCCTATGATATCCACAATTTATCCACCAAAGGGTATATATGCATACAACATAATAAAATAAACCACACATATAAAAAACAAACGCTACCTTGTGTTAATTTATTATATTATAAATAATTATATATCACGATTATTAATTACTCAAATTTTATAAAAAAGAACCCCCCGGCTGTTTCCGAGGGGTTGTTTTATATATAATTTTTTGCACAACTTATCCACAAAAGATAGTTAGCCTAAAAGGATATTTCCCTGAACATCAACAGCCAGAATAGCTTTACATTCAGAACAACGGAAACGACCGGCGTTCCCTGCCTTTAACCTCTTTGAGCACACCGGACATGCAAATACTTTTGGAAAAACGCTCTCGGCAGGTGCTTCCTCCTGCTTGAAATACAAGACAGCTTCATCCTCGGTGTTCACAATTTTAAAAATCTGTGTAAAACCTAAAAGTGTCATGATTTCTTCAACTTTGTGATTTAACCCAAATAAAACAATATCTCCTGCCTGTGCCTTCACCAATTTCAAAAATAATGAAAAAGCTCCGATTCCAGTAGAAGAAACATAATTTAAACCGGTACAATTAAAAACAATATTTATATATCCGGCAGCTATAACTTTTTTTATCTGATTCTGGAAAAAAGATGTATTGTAAATATCCATATAACCATTCAACGAAATTATAATTCCCTGAGGAATCAGCCCGTTTTCTTGTAAAGAAATTTTTAAACTTGTATCTACTTCCGCATCAAAGTCTTGTATAATTTCATTGTTGTTCATACGCATTTCCTATTTATATCCACAAACAAATCCGGGTTCCGGCACAACAAAGTAAATATAGCGAAAATATTTACTATATATATATAATAATATACTTATTTTCTATCTCTGTCAAATGATTTGATTCCACCCGGGCAGATTACGGCTGCCAGCCTCCGTCAACATTCAACAGAACACCATTAAAATCCGGTGATAATAACAACATCCGGACAGCATCAGCAATGGTTTCAGGACGGATAAGCGTACCGGACGGCATTTTATGTGCCAATGAACGCTTTGTTTCCGCAGACTGATACTCTGTATCAGTAAAGCCGGGACAAATTCCATTACAGGTAATTCCCCCTGTTCCATATGCAGCTGCAACAGATTTTACCAAACTGGATGTACCGGTTTTTGCCCCCGCATAAGCCGCATTTGTAAAAAAACCATTTATCTGGTGCGTTCTGGTTCCTCCGGCAAGAATAATCCGGCCCCAGTGCTGTTGCCGCATATATGGAAGCGCGGCAGATATACATACCCCGGGTAATGCATAATTTAAAAGCGATTGTGCCATCCAATCTGTCACAGTCATTTCTTCCAGTGACACCTGCATAAACGGACCAAAGAAAATACATAAAACACTACAATGTCTTATTTCTTTAAAAAGAGCTGTTTCTGGCAACCTGGAAAAATTTTCAACAGTTATTTCCTGCAGTACGGAAGTAATCTGACCGCTCCAATCTTCTCTACATTCCAGCTGATGCAGTTTTTCTAAAGAGTGTCCTCCGTGTACCACCACATTGGCACCCTCTTGCAACAACATCCGGGAGACGGATGCTCCAATTCCACCGGAGCCACCGACAACCACTGCTTTTTTTCCCGTAAGCCTATCCATACTAAATATTGTAGCGCAAAATATAAAAAAAACGTATAGTACCGGTATGGATTTATCAAAAATTTGTATTGTATTATGCAGGCCGGAAGAAAGCCGCAATATAGGTGCTGTATGCAGAGCCATGGCAAATTCAGGAATTACCCGGCTGCGTATTGTCGGACGGCGGCAGGATTATGATGATGAAAAAGTCCGGATACTTGCAATCCATGCAGCGTATATATGGGAACAGGCATCTTTTTTTGACACTATTACCGCAGCAACAGCAGATTGCTCTTTTGCAGCCGGTACAACCCGCCGGGCAGGAAAAAAACGCAAAGATAAACTTCTTTTACCAGAAGAATTGGCTCAACATACAGCGGCTGTTCCCGGAGGTGCCATAGTATTTGGAAACGAACGGACAGGTCTAACAGATGAGGAACTGAATGAGTGTACACTCGGTGTCACCATTCCATCCTCACCGACATTTGCATCGTTAAATCTTTCCCATGCAGTACAAATTATCTGCTATACTCTTTACCGGAAATCGACACTCCGATCACCCGGATATACACCTGTATCATTGTCACGGATTGATGAAACTGTCACATCAGTAACAGATAATCTGAAAAAAATAGGTTTTTTTTCAGTTACCGGCAGACCTGAAATGGAACAGTTTTGGAGGGCTGTATTTTCCCGGGCAGCACTGTCAGAAGGGGAATGTCAATACATAGAAAAGATATTCACAAAAGCAGCGGGTCTGGCAGGAAAAGCCGCAGCTAAAACAGAATATATTTGTCCTGAATAACTTCCTGTCCGGAAAGAATCCGAGCACGCAACAGACAGTTTTTTAATTCCCGGATATTTCCCGGCCAATGATAATCCATCAGCTTCTGCATACC
>CALXOI010000011.1 GCA_944389965.1 uncultured Treponema sp. | reverse complement strand
TGTATCTTCCACGTTGTTATTTTGAATATATCCACCTGTCAATTTAAAAATATTAGTAGAAGAACTGGTTACGAATACGCCTCCACCACCCCACGCATTTCCGGATTTTGAACCTTCCGCTACATTTTTTAGGATTTTGCCTCCGCTCATATTAAAGGTTCCGCCATCCACGTACACACTGCCACCTATACGGGCTCGACAATTTTGAATTGTTGCATTACCGCTCATATTAAATATACCTTTGGATCCTATAGTAACGCCGCCGCCGCCCCATGTAGAACTATCTTGATATGTAGCAAAACAGTTATCTATGGTACCGCCACTCATATTAAACGTACCATTTTGAATATATATACCTCCACCAGAGCTTTTACCTTGACAATTGGTAATACTTCCACCATCCATATTCACGGTACCGCCGCCACTTACCGCTATACCACCGCCATTACCGCTGGACATCTTATTATTTTGAATAGTGGCACCTGTTGTTATGTTTAATGTCCCGCCGGTACCCACTGTTATCAGAGACTTGCTACCGTTAGGTGTACTAGATTCCCCGCCGTCCACGGTGACGGTGCCGCCACCTCCACCCAGGGTCAGTTCACCGCCACCGGTTATTTCAAAAACAGGCTGATCAACACCGGCGGTGATTATTACCTCTTCCCCGGAAACCGGGGCAATGGTAACAGAGCGGTCTATAGTTATGGGTTTGTCTATAACGCTGCTGCCGGAAGAAATCTTTGCCACCGTAAAGGATTCTGAATACAGGTATCCGCTTACATAGGCATAAACCGTCAGCGCATAGGTATCGGTTGGATAATCAGCATCAGTAAAGGTAAAATTATAGTTAGAACCGGTACTTTCCTGTCCGACAAAAGTGCCGTCAACAGAAAGTTTCCACTGGATCGTGTCATCAGATATTTCTGTTCCGTTTTTATCTGCCAGAGAAAAGGTAACTTCAGGATTACCGGCATCCAGTACAAAATAGGAACCTGTTTTTGTAAGTTCGGTACCTCCCTGCACAGCCTTTATCCTGTAATTTGTCAAATCGGGAGGAGGCGTTATACCACCACCGGATTCACCTTCAACAGCATACGTAAAGGTAACCGGCTCTGAATCTCCGGCACCGTCCATAGTGGCATAAGCGGTAATTGTATAGGTACCGGCTGTAGTAAAGGTTAAGGTTACGGCACCATCACCTGTTACACTGTCAGATAAATCTGCGCCGTTGTGCTGTACACCTTTCATAGGACTACAGGTTATGTGGACTTTTACACCCTTTGCCGGATGACTGAACGTTACGGTCTCATTTTCTTTCAAAACAGAACCGGAAGCTTTGTCTGCAACAACGGCAGACAGCGGTTGGGCTTCTGTAGTTGCCGTTGCTGTTGCTGTAAGACCGGAAGAATCTGTCAAGGTAAGCGTGACCCGGGGATTTGTATTTGAAGCAACATCTATACCGGTTTTTATGGCTGCAAAACGAACATTTCTGTCACCGGTAAAAGCCCCTCCTCCGGAAACAGGCTTCCATGTGTCGCTGTACGTACTGATGATTCCCTCACCGGAAGAAAGCCCGTTGCCTGAACTGTCAACGGGAGGTGTCACGGTATACGTTTTTGCATAGTCACCACTCACAGAAAGCGACACTATATCCCGGTGGATGCCGGTCATGTCCGGCATATTAAAACAGATCACATAGGTATTGTCATCTGGATCATATATTACACCGGCGTTCTGTACCGCCTCCGGCGCAGAGTTCACCCGTACCGGAACCGTGTAACTTCCGAAGTTCCTGCCGGAGTTGGGTTCCGTTATGCTCACCATGGGGCTTATGTCCGTTCCGTCTCCGTCCAGGGGAAGAATACCGGTAGCCCCTACAGAGTTTTTTAATGTAAGACGGATAATACTTTTGTCTACGGCATCTTGTTCCACGGTGGCAAAGTCAGCCGGGGTTTTGTTGTCTACGGACAGGCTGTCATCGTGGGCAAATTTGACGCTCACATCCAGGTCATAATTCTGGGGGTTCACCAGGTAATAGGTCATCACCCGGTCACCTCCGGAGGGCAGGTTGGTAAGCCCGCCGGTTTCCGGGTAGGAGCCGTCAAAGCTGTGCTTGCTTACCTGTGAAACATCTGTCCAGTACTCAAGAAAACCGGGAACAGACTGGTTAAACATCCCGCAACCGGTAATCACCACAACATAAACAGCCATAACAAACAACAAATATTGCTTTATATTTTTCTTACCCATATGTAATTATCCCTGTTGAACACGTTTACATTACCTAAATTACATTAATACAACAAACCATAATTCTATAAAATGTATTATAATGCTTTATTATGAAAAACACACAGATTATTATTAAATATTTTATAAATTATCAGTTTTTAGCAGGAGAAAATAATATTATTGGATATATACGACAAACTATACGAAAAACGGGAATATACCACTCTGAAAGAATTATGAAAACTACCGGCATCCCGGTACAAAAATACATCACGAAAACCATCCCCGGAAACAAAACAACAACAGAAATACTTTCCGGCAATCATTCAAAATGTTCCGGTACTTTTTAAAGCGACATTGACACAAAAAAACCTCCATGTTAAAATCAAAAAACTATTATCTATTATATTTCTATCAAAAACAAGGAATATGTTATCATGAAAGACGCTGACAAAAAAAAGCACTCTACAAAAAAAATACTGTTGAGTGCCGGTTCTATTTTTATTCTGGTACTGGCAGCCGTGTCGTTTATTTTTATTCCGGCAATAGTACAGAACACTGGCACAGACTTGCCACCGCTAGGGTACTACAATAAAAAACCGATTGAATATAAACAAGGCACTTATTTTGCCTCCGCCTATCAGTATTACAGTGATATGGTCGGTTCCGGCAGCAACCAGATTGAAAGTGAGTTTAGAATTCTGAACAGCGCATTTACTGACACGGTAATACATATGGCTTACGCAGAAGCAGTAAAAAAATCCGGATACATTGTCCCTGACACAGAAATTGACCGGACAATGCTTCCGTATTTCTATGATTCAAACGGTGTTTATTCTGCGAAAATCTTTCATGATACACCGGACAGTACAAAAATTGAACTCCGGGAAGCTATTACCGATTCCCTTACAAATATGCGATTTATAGAAGATTTATTTGGTTCCACAACAGCATACATCAATGGAAACTCTCTGTACGGGTTAAAAACCCCTGCAACAGAAACAGCGTTTATTCAGGAAATGGCTTCCGTCCGCAGAAACTTTGAGTATGCCGTTTTCAATACTGCTGATTACCCCCGGACAGAAGCGGCTGCTTGGGGTATGGAACATCCTGAACTGTTCACAAAATACGATTTATCCGTTATCTCTGTTGCCGACAAAACAACAGCCCAGAATCTGCTGAAACAGATGCAAAACAACGAATTGGTATTTGCAGATGCCGTTGCAGAATATTCCCGGAACTATTACAGCAGCACAGACGGGAAACTGACCACCGCATACCGCTATCAGCTGAATAATATTATGGAAACCGAAGCCGATTTAGAGGCGGTAACAAACCTTGCAGCAGGGGAACTGAGCGGCGTCATAGAAACAGCAAACGGTTTCTCGATTTTTAAGGCTGACGGTGCCCCGGTTCAGGCTGATTTTACAAATGACGCAGTAATAGATATTGTTGCATCATATATGTCATCTTATGAAGCCGGTATTATTGAAACATACATTACCGACATTGCAAAAGATTTTGCAAATGAAGCCCTAAATGGTGATTTCACAGAATTATGCGGGGAATACAATGCGGTTGCAGGAACAATTACCGATGCAGCTTTGAATTACGGGGACAACCCGCTGCTCCCGATTATGAGTTCCTCGGAAGCATCCTTAGCCAGTGCGTCATGGAATGAAAATTTCCTGAACATTGCATACAAACTGCAGCCGGGAGAAATTTCCAGCCCGATAGTCCTTGGTTCTAATATCATCGTACTGAAACAAACTGGTATTACAACTGCAGAAGAGCCTTTTACCGTATCAGAATACTATATAGATCAGGCGGATCAGGTTTCTGCCCAGAATACTGTTATGACCAGTAATAAAGTTCAGAATAATGTGATTGATGTATTCAGCAAATATTTCCTGAATTACTAAATGAATCCTGAATATGACAGCAGCAAGCCCTGTATCCTGCAAACCGGACAGGGCTTGTCTGTTTTATACAAAGGTAGATATTTATATTCACGATATAACCCTGCGGCTACAGCAGAAAAAACAGTTGCCGCCACAGTGTTGCGTCCGGATTCATTGATATTATGCAATTCTCCGGTGCTGGGGTACGGCTTGGAAAGTCTTGCGGAACGGATGCCTTCCGGGTGCTTTGTACTGGTTGTGGAAACAGATCCGGAATTATATGCGCTTTATAATTCA
The DNA here is from genome assembly GCA_944389965.1 of uncultured Treponema sp. GTDB lineage: Bacteria > Spirochaetota > Spirochaetia > Treponematales > Treponemataceae > Treponema_F. The sequence continues at coordinate 28,644 of CALXOI010000011.1, read as the reverse complement.
CAAACGATTCCGCACGGATTCGGCTTGCTTTCCCCGGAAGATACCGGTTCCCTCGCCCGGCTGCTGAACACGCCCGGTGCCACTGCATCAAACGGAGTGCCGGTTCCTCCGCCCGGTACGTTCAGACGTTGCATCCGGCTGGACTTATCAGGTGCGGTACAACTGGATGCAGACCGGTACCAGCAAATACAGCAAATAGCAGACAACAGTATCGCCGTTTTTTGGAAAAACAGGATTACCCTTGTGCAAATGGGACGGTTGTACCACCGGAACATATTCAGAAATCTGGCATTGCTGCCCTGGGCAAAACCGATACAACCAGCATCTGTTGCAAAACCAATCGTCGTTATCGGGGCAGGACCTTCTGCGGAAAAAACAGTTGCAGAAGCAGCCCGTCTCCCGGAATCTGTCCGAAACCGGCTGTTCATTCTGGCAGTGGATGCAGCTGCAGGAATGTTGATCCTGCATAAGATTGTCCCCGATGCTGTAGTTGCTTTGGAACCACAAATAGCAATCCAGCAGGCATATTCAGATTGTATAAACGCCGGCTTTCAAATATATGCCGATGTATGTTCCCGCCCGGGTGTACTGAGAAACAACCGGAGTCTGCCGGCACAACCGGCACAGGGGACAATACAAAATATAGCCGGCGGCCCCGTATCCTTTTTTTCATCCCGGTTTGCGGCGACGCAGTTTTTCCGTCGCATGGAGCAAGCCGGTATACTGCCTGCAGAACTGCCACCGCTGGGGTCGGTTGGAATCACCGCAACGGAACTTGCCCTGATGCTGCGGCAGACTTCTACTGTTCCGGTACTGGTTACCGGGCTTGATTTTTCATTTCCCCCAGGGAAAACCCATGCAGCAGGAACAATGCAGCAAAAACAAATGCTTTTGCAGGCAAACAGGCTGTGTCCGCCAGGTAATCCAAAGGCAGCATTCCAAGAACGGACAGAACTGGTTCCGGGAAAAGACAAACCGGTGTACGCAAACCGGATACTGATGCAATACCGGGATATTTTTGAAACCAGATATGCTCAGGTGCAAAACCTGTTTGACGGTGGCTCTTCGGGAATGCGACTAGGAATTCCCAGCCGTACCGGTTTGTTTGAACTGGCAGCACTGGCAACGGATACGACTTTGAATCAGAAAAAAAACGGAACAGATGACACCCGGCAGCCCTACAACCCGGAACTGGCAGAACGGGTTCTAGAATTTTATAATGCGGAAGAAGCTGCACTGCTGGAATTGCGGAACAGCCTGATGTACGGAGGATCTTGGAACGGAGAATTGGAACACATCCTTTCCGGACGGGAATATTTGTACCTTCACTTTCCAGACGGATACCGGGTTTCCACAGAAATACCGTTTCTCAAACGGGTCAGGGCAGAAATTGATTTTTTCCTGAAAGACATCCGTAACGGCAGGGCGGAACTGATTTACAACCGGACAAGAAAATAAAAATACGGTACACAACAACAGACTGTCCGTAAACAGCTCCACGCCCGGAAAACGCCGGAACAGCACTCACATTTTTCACCAGAAACCGCTCTTCTGACAAAACAGACTTCCGAAAATACCGGATTATTCTTCTTTTGTTTTCAATACCGCAAGAAAGGCTGACTGGGGAAGTTCCACATCACCCACCATTTTCATGCGTTTTTTCCCTTCTTTCTGCTTTTCCAGAAGTTTCCGTTTCCGGGTTATATCACCGCCGTAACATTTTGCCAGAACATCTTTCCGTAATGCGCTGACGGTTTCCCGGGCAATAATCTGGCTGCCGATAGCGCCCTGTATTGCGATTTTAAACTGCTGCCGGCTGATTTCCTCTTTCAGCTGGGAACACACATGCCGGGCCCGCTCATACGCATTGCCTTTGAATGACAACTGGGCGAGTGCATCGACCGTTTTCCCGTTAATGAGAATATCTATTTTCACCAGATCTGTGGGGCGGTAACCTATCACATCATAATCGAAAGACGCATATCCCCTGCTGTAGCTTTTCAGCCGGTCGTAAAAATCAAACAACACTTCTGCAAGCGGCATTTCATAAGTGATTTCCACCCGTTTTTCATCAAGATACTGCATATTTGTCTGCATACCACGTTTTTCGGTACACAGCGACATGATGGAGCCCAGATACGTAGCCGGGGTAATAATTGACGCTTTGATGTAAGGTTCCTGGGCAGAACTGATTCGTCCTTGGTCGGGATAATCCGCCGGGTTATCAATATATTTTTCTTCGCCATTGGTCAGCGTCACCAAATACCGTACGGAAGGCGCCGTAAAAATAACTGCCTGATCGTAATCCCGTTCCAACCGTTCCTGAATAACTTCCAAATGCAGCAGCCCAAGGAAACCGCACCGGAACCCGTGTCCCAGTGCCAGCGAGGAATCCTTTTCATACACCAGACTCGCATCATTCAGCGTCAGTTTTTCCATGCTGTCCCGGAGCTCTTCGTAATCATTGGAATCAATAGGATATATTGAAGAAAATACTACCGGCTTTACTTCTTTAAAACCTGAAAGAACTGTATCCGCAGGATTGTCTGCCAGCGTAATGGTATCGCCAACTTTAACATCAGAGACTGTTTTAATGCCGGCAATAATATAGCCTACATCCCCGGCAACCAGATGCCCGGTTTCTTCCAGTTTGATGCGGAAAATACCGGCTGACTCCACTTTATAATCTGTCTGACTGTTCATAAACCGGATTGTCTGCCCGGTTTTTATTGAACCGTCAAACACCCTGATGTGAACGATAACTCCCCGATAGGGGTCATAATGACAGTCGAATATCAGCGCACGGGTTTTGCCGGCGGGGTTGCCGGAAGGCGCCGGAAAACGGGCTACAATTGCTTCCAACAGTTCATCAATGCCTTTTCCGGTCTTTGCAGAAACCAGTACCGCATCATCCCCGTCCAGTCCCAAATCATGCTCAATCTGATGCTTTACACCGGGAATATCCGCCGCGGGTAAATCGATTTTATTGATAACCGGAACGATTTCCAGATTGTGTTCCAGCGCAAGGTACATATTCGATAAAGTCTGGGATTCAACACCTTGTGCCGCATCTACCAGCAGCAGCGCCCCTTCACAGGAAGCGATTGCCCGGGATACCTCATAGGAAAAATCGACATGCCCCGGTGTATCAACAAAATTCAGCTCGTATTCCTGTCCGTCAGCGGCGGTATATGGAATTGTTACCGCCTGGCTTTTGATGGTGATTCCCCGTTCCCGCTCTATGTCCATGGAATCAAGAATCTGGTTCTGGAACTGCCGGTCATCAATAATCCGGGCTTTTTGAATTAACCGGTCTGAAAGCGTTGATTTACCGTGGTCTATGTGGGCAACAATGCAGAAATTCCGTTTATGGGATAAATCGACCATTCTATCTGTAATCCTTTCACTAAAAATAATACGGGCTGTCTAATGCAGCTCCAATCATAATATTAACTTCAAAATATCCGTTTTTGCGCTTTTTTGTGTATACCTGCGCATACATGATATCTTCTTCTTCGGATACCGTTATTTTCACAATTTCAACCGGGTCGTGGACAGAAAAACCTGATTCATCAGCGGTGCTGCCTTTCAGTATCCGGGATATAGTGTATTTCTTTTTTCCGGAAGAAACCGGCGTTAACTCCATTCCGAAAATTGGAACAAAGGCATGGTACACTACATCCCTACGGTAAATTTCATAACCAGGAGATTTAGGGCGTTCTGCAAGATACACCGGCAACGTCATCTCTCCGATTCCAGACCGCCAGAGTGTTATAGTAACAATCGTATCCGGCTGCTGTCGTATCATTTCTGTCTGAAATGCATCTAAGCCTGCCACCGCTTTGCCGTTAATACCGGTAATAACATCCCCCTGTACCAAACCGGCTCTGGATGCACTGCCGCCGGGCATGACATACTGAATTTCTAGTCCGGCGGGCCGCCCGGTAAAAGAATCCTCGATGCAATCACTTCCATAGGCTCCAATCCACCCGTGGCGGCGCAATCCTCCGGCAGCAAGATAGGGCAACTCTGATTTTAAATACTCCACCGGTATCGCAAAATTCAATCCTTCATACTGCAACATACCGGCAAACACGACAGCTTGAACATTTCCGTTGCGGTCAATAATCGGTCCGCCGGAATTACCGGAATTGATTGCCGCATCAATCTGCATCACCGATCCTACCGTAAACAATTTCCGGTCAACAGCCGACACAATTCCTGACGTTAACGTCCGTTCCAAACCGGCCGGAGATCCTATTGCATAAATCCTGTCCCCGGGATCTAAATCCGCAGAAGAGCCCAAAGCAAAACTATACGGAGCATCAACTTCTGTTTTCAGTAAAGCTAAATCCAAAAGCGGATCCCAGCCCACAACTTTTGCCGGAATACGGGTATCAGAATCTGATGCAAGTTTTATATATACCCTGGAATATCCTTCATACGAAGGATCTACTTCTGTTTGAATCACATGATAATTAGTGACAATGTAACCGGATGTATCGATGAAAAAACCGGAACCAATAACCCTGTCCGCATATCCCACGCCTTTTGATACCGTTATTCCTAAATCGACCCAGACAGTTACCGTTCCGTTTATATAAGATGCCACTGATGCAGGCGCTGAATCAGATACATTACTGTTACGGTTTAATCCGGGTGTCTGGGCAAGCAACGTATCTGCCAGTTCTGATGCTTCCTGAATAATATCTTCCGGAATCGGGCATGCTGCCGACTGTAAAGATAAATAATACCCGGCAGCTGCGGCATAATTTTTGGAAACAACAGCATTCCGGTACGCAGTCACAACAGCGTCGGTACAGGCATCGAATGTATCCTGTACCACAGTGCTGTGCACGGAGACGTTCTGCTTCATCAGCACAGCCCGCCAGAGTGCTTCTACCGGACTCCGGGCAAGTACTTCTGTTATTTCTTTTATCTCATTATTAAGCGCATCCTCCGCCGTATAATCCAGCGGCGTGTACACCGGAGGTTCAGAAGCACAAGCTGTAAACAACAGAATAAACAGAAGCCATATCCGGTATACTTTAGTCATTGTGAATCACTCCAAAACAGGTATTTTCAATTTTAACTGCGGTTATCCGGCGGATGAACCCGGTCTCGTCCGGTTCCGACTCTACGATATGGCAGATACCCTGCCGTGGATCCGCAGCAAAAACCTGCAAAACAAGCTGTGCAAGGGTTTCGTCTCCGGGTTCTCCTAACCAATATACATTCCCGGATGGAATTACCGCCATATCCCGGATAACCGGAGATTCTGAACCGGTATTTTGTACGGTTACTCTGACCGGAACAGTATTTTCCATGAAAACCGTAACAAGATTCTGGGAACCAGATAACCGGAAAGAAGCTTCTGTATTCTTTGAATCAATATATGTTGTATACCGTACTGACCAGTTTTCAGGATTTCCCCAAGTCAGCACTGTTCCTTTTTCCGTATATTCCATCTGGAAATCAGGGGTCGTATCCAAATCCGTATCCAGCAAAACCTTGGAGAGATATACACCTTCTGGAAACGGTAATCCGGCAAACAACTCCATATATAATCCGGCGGAATCATCTTGTGTCAAATGAGGGAAATCCTCTGCAGGAGAAAAACGGTAATACTCCGTCCGCTCAAAACGTCCGTCTCCATCTGAATCCACCAGACGGTAATCGGGAAATCCGTCTTTGAACCGGAGTTCTGCACTTTGCTTTGATTCCTGGTAATAGCTGGCTGTCTGGAATTTTCCGTTCAACACAGAAAATTGTGCGGTATCATAATTGGATCCACCTGCAGTAACCGTTACAGCGACAGCTGCATTCATCAGCTGAGATTCATCAATCAAATCTACAGTATCGGTTTTCGGCCGGGGAACAAAAAACTGGAATCCATCCAATGCTGTTTCCAGCATTTCGGACGGGAACAACGTCAACGGAGTCCATTCAAATTCATCATCTATAAATCGGTATTGTCTGGTATCCGCTGTTACAGAATCCAAAAAAGGATATTTATGATATACAAATTCGGTGTTTTCTGCAGGAAAAGAAATTTGCACCGGTACACCATAATCACAGACAGCCGTCCAAGCATCAAGTCCATCCTGATTCCAGTCAACGGTGACAGTCTCTGCCCGCCCCCTGCTGAAGCGGATAAACACATCGTCAATCTTATCACTATTTATATCTAATGAAATGATACCGTCATAGGCAGTTAAAAAAGCAATAAAAGCATCTGTAACTTTTTTTTCCGTGAGTAAAGAAGCGAATTGCTCCAAATATGTCAATGAAGTGGTATTCTGTGCAAAATCACAAAAATACAGGTACGCATCCTCTTCTGTCAGCAAACCGCATTTGAGCCCCAATATGGCATACAAAGGATGGCGTAACCCTGCTCCATTATATGCCTGTAACATCCGGCGTTGCTTTTCTCCTGACGCAAATGCGGCTGCATATACTGTCACATCAGAAACTTCTGTGCTTGCATCAAAAAAACGCTGTACCAGCATGTCCGCCAAATCTGTAACAACGGGATTGAATGTTAAATCGTCCTGTAATTCGTATTGAAAAAAAATAGCAGAAAACCGGTTATCTGACGGAAACAGTTTGACCGCATCTGCAAGTTCTGTCCGGGCAACGGCAATACTCTCTTCAGTTCCCAACCGGTATCGGGATAAAATGCGCAGATACTCCGCATCTGCAGAATCTAAAACAGGCTCATCATCCAACTGTTCCAGGGCAGCAACCGGATCTGTAGTATCGCTTAGCAAACGGGCATACAACAACCGAGCTTCGTCCCGGTTATTATCTACCCAAGTATTTAACGTCACAGCTTTTGCAACCAACGGCAGCACTGTACCGGCCGCAGAACCGGACCGGAACAAAGACTCTGCCTGAATATACCACAAATCTGAAATAGAACCGTCATACCGGCAACCGAGAGCCGCCTGACGGGCAGCATTACTCCATTCTGATTTCAACATAAAATTCCGGCTCAGCTGCAGGCACCGGAGTGCAGTCCTCCGGCTTGCTGCTTCTGCGGAAGGAGACATTGGGACTGTTTCCACTCCCGAATCTGTTTGAGCCGGAAGTATTGAGAGAATACATATAAAACAAATACTGAAACACAGAAATTGAAACTTACCCTGTACTTTCAATTAAATCTCCTCTGTTTCCGCTGATTCAAGCATCCGAGAAGCCGGAGCTGTTTGTTCCGGCAATCCCAACAAAGTTCTGATTTCCGCATCACTCATCGTTTCCTGTTCCACAAGAGCCGTTGCCAATAAATCAAGTTGTTCCCGATGCTCGGAAAGAATTGCTTCAGCCCGTTTGCAAGCTTTTTTCAAAACAGCCGCAACAGCAGTGTCAATCTGCCGGGCAGTTTCTTCAGAAAACAGTTTATGGCGAGCTATATCCCTACCTACAAAAATAGGCTCATCTTCCTGCCCGTATGAAATAGGTCCGATATCAGTTGACATACCCCATTCACACACCATTTTGTGGGCCAGTTCTGTTGCCCGTTGAATATCATTTTGGGTACCTGTAGTGGTATCACCATATACTATCTTTTCGGCAGCATATCCGCCATATAATATTACCAATTGGTCTTCAAGCCAAGATCGGGTATGGGAATAAGAATCTTCTTCCGGAATACCGACCGTAATCCCCAGCGCCCTGCCCCGGGGAATCACCGATACTTTATGCAACGGGGAAGCATGCTCCAGATAATAGTACGGAAGTGTATGTCCTGCTTCATGGCAAGCTGTCATTTTTTTCTCTTTTTCCGGAAGCACCATGGATTCCCGGGCAACCCCCATAAGTAATTTATCCCGGGCGGCCTCAAATTCTGCAGATGTTACTGTTTCTGCATTTTTTCCTGCAGCAAAAAGTGCAGCTTCATTCACCAGGCTGGATAGTTCTGCACCGCTCATTCCTGGAGTTGCCCGGGCTATCCGGTGCAAATCCACATCCGGTGCCATCGGGATTTTTGCCGCATGCACTGCCAGTATTGCTTCCCGCTCTTTTATATCCGGTAGCGTTACGGTAACCTGGCGGTCAAACCGTCCCGGGCGGAGGAGCGCCGGGTCAAGAACATCGGGACGGTTTGTAGCCGCAAGAACGATGACTCCATCCTTATTTTCAAAGCCGTCCATTTCAACCAGCATCTGGTTTAACGTCTGTTCCCGTTCATCATGTCCGCCGCCTAAACCGGCGCCGCGGGCACGCCCGACAGCATCTAATTCATCAATAAAAATAATAGACGGCGCCATTTTCCGGCCCTGTTCAAACAAGTCGCGGACTCGGCTTGCACCAACGCCAACAAACATTTCCACAAAATCACTCCCGGAAATATGCAGGAATGAGACGTTCGCTTCACCTGCTACAGCCCGGGCCATCAGCGTTTTTCCGGTTCCAGGATTACCAACCAATAACACTCCGGTGGGAATTTTTGCTCCCATGGAAATATATTTTTTTGGATTCTTTAAAAAATCAATAATATCTGCCAGCTCATGTTTTGCTTCTTCCTGACCGGCTACATCAGCAAAAGTCACTTTTTTTCCGCCGGAATAAATCCGTGCCCGACTTTTGCCGAACTGCATTCCTTTATTATTTGCAGCGGAATTCTGTCGGATTATTAAAAAAAAGAAAAACATCATCACTACAACAACCGGCAAAGTTTCGATTAGTGTTGAAAAAAAACCGGGACCTTTTTTGATTCCGCTCACTATTACATTATGTTCCTGAAGCAACCGCATTAATTGTCCGTCATTATACGGAATAATTGTTTTAAAAAATGACCTGCCACCGGAAGACGTCCCATTTGCGGAAATCATAACGCCTTCAATAATGGTATCATTGGTAATCTGGACTTCAATTACCTTGTTTCCAGTCAGCGCTTCCAAAAACTCTGAATATGCAATCTCTGGCAAGCTAGTGAGACTGTCATTAAGAAGATAAAAAATTCCAGCTACAATCATCATTACGAGAAAAAACAAAAATCCGAAATTAATATTTTTACCTTTTCTTGACTGTCCGGGTGTATACTTATTGTTCATATCGTTACTCATATTCGTCTGATTATATCAGAAAAAGCTATATTTTTCCTATATATTTTACACATCTCCTGAAACTATTTTAATAAAAACCTGCCCGTCTCCCAAAACATCTTCTCCGTTCTGCTGTTGTTCACCCACAGTAGGCCACGGTCCATCTGCATGTTGCATTAAAAAAGGAATTATATACAAGCTACCGGTTGTACACGATTCCACAACCGGCAGCAGGCTGCGGGAAAGCTCCGGAACAGACAATTCTTTCATGATTACCGGTAAATCCTTTTGCCTCCCTTGCCGGTCTGTGAATCTGTCACCCGGCTGTATGCTGCGGATAATCAATGGTAATTGGAACGGCCCAAAGCCAACAGCCGATCCGGTTACCGTTTCAACCAGGATTGTTCCAAATGGGAACTGGTACATCCCTGGTGCATCTATGACACCGTAAAAACCTTCAACAGACGCTATCCCCGTACAAATCGCAACAATTATCTGTCTGGCTGATAAAGTTATCTGAACACCACCAGCAGTAAACGCCCGTTTGTCCGTTCCACAAGGTATCGCACTGTATATGATTCTCTTAAGAAACAGAGATGGGACCCTGCTTGTTACACCAAGCATCGTAAAAGCCTGATATAACAACCGCCGCCGGACAGCAGGATGACCGGCAAAAAAATTTTTTACATCCATATATACCCCTCTAGCAGCAGTTTCCGACAACGGCTGCCAAGCAGGGCTCGCTGTGATGAGATTTTCAATGCAATCGGAATCCTCTGCCTGCCGTTCTGCACCGGCACAAACAGCGGTATCCCAACCGGGCAACAATTCATTCAGTAGAGGCACAAGTCGGTTACGGATACGATTTCGCAAATACCGGTTGTCAAAATTACTACTATCTGTTCGGTATGAAATTTGTAGCACATCCAGATAAGATTCAATTTCAGACCGACTGACATTTAAAAGCGGACGGTAATAAAAATCCCGGTGACGACGGATTCCCGCTGCAGCGGAACCAGTTCCACCCTGAAAAAAACGGAGCAGCAGTGTTTCAAGTTGGTCGTTACGGGTATGGGCAAGACAAAATGCCTCCCCTTTTTCCCTATGAAATTCCAGCGAAAAAGCCTGATACCGCAAAAAACGCGCTGCTTCTTCCAAGCCTTTTTTCCGCAGTGCAGCAGTCTGTTTAATTTCCCCCGGCACAAAACGAACTATACGGCAGACAACGTTTTGCAACGTACTGCAAAACGTCTCTACAAAACGAGTGTCCCCGGCACTTTCTTCCGGAGGCCGGAGATTGTGATCCACACTAATTACCACAAAGCGGGCACCACCGGCAGGAAATTTTTTCTGCCGGATACGGACAGAAGCGGAAAGTAATGCCATAGAGTCAGCCCCGCCGGAAACACCGAACAGGACGGTATGACCGGGAGCAAACACCCGGGAACAGGGAATCCCGGCAACAGAAAACCCCGACTCTACAAGATTTTCCAGATGATCAACAATCGAATTTGCTGTATACACAAAATTATATCAAAAGATAGCCGCCGTGATAAAAAAAGTCCCCGTTCCGGGGACTTTTTTTTTATCTGCATCCAGCCGGATTAGCGGCGGGGCGAAGAAATACTGGCCAGAGCCACTTCTGCATCACTCAGGACAGTAACTCCTGCTCCAAGATTCAAATCTTTAACCCGGTATGTCTGACCAATACCTAGGCTGGAAATATCCGCAGAAATACGTACCGGAAGATCTTTAGGAAGGCACTGGATTGTAATCCGGGACTGATGTGTAGTTAAGAAACCGCCCTCACGAACACCTGCCGGATTACCGGAAAACAAAACCTTCATTGTCATTTTCAGCGGCTTGTCTTCATCAATAGCATGAAAATCAACATGAAGATTTTTATCTGTCTTAATATCGTATTCTGTATCTTTGATAAAAACCAGATTATCTGTTTTACCGTCCACTTTTAGATTAATGAGCGTAGAAGGTGTCGCATTCTTCCATACTTTTGTAAATTCCACTTCATCAATATCGAGCATAACAGACTCACCTTTTGAATTGTACATTACAGCAGGAAGATGTCCGTTTTCGCGAAGTTTTTTTGCAGCACGTTTACCTGTACTTGTGCGGGTAACGGCATTTACAACTAACTGATCCATTTGAGGAACTCCTTATTCACAAATTACACAGGACAGCCAGCACCATAACTGAACCATGTATATGTACTGGGACGGCAGGATTCGAACCTGCGGAATACCGGCACCAAAAGCCGGGGGCTTACCGCTTGCCAACGTCCCAAAATATAAATTATTCCGGTAGTTCTTCAGAAGAAGAAATCTCTTCTCCTCTACCAGAATTATATTCATTTAAAATTGCTTCCTGCAATTCCACCCTAAAAACAGGAGTAATAGGATGGGCTACATCCATATATTCTCCCCCTGCCGTTTTTCTACTGGGCATCGCAATAAACAATCCTGTTTTGCCGTCAATAATTTTAATATTATGAACAACAAAACAATCATCAAAGGTTACTGTAGCGTATCCCTTTAATTTACCTTCGGCAACAGCTTTACGAATACGCACTTCTGTAATTTTCACAGCCATCCTCCTTGACTCGAGAAACACCTGCTTTACACACAAAAAAATCAGGAGAAAGTACAATTAAAACAGTACTTCCATTTTTCACGAAGCTTCAGAAAGGCGTCATCCGCACACGCAGAAGTATCAAAAACACCGAAGACAGCGGACCCAGAACCGGTCATTAACACAGAACCAGCACCAGTCCGACGCAAATCCTGTAACGCCTGCCCAATACGGGGAAACCGTACGGAGAGCGGCGCGGTGAAACTGTTTACAAACCTCCAAGCACACACTGGTTTATTATAAACAGTTTCCAATTCAGTGGCAAAAGGACCTGTCCATTCCCACCGGGGAGCGTACCAGGCATCTACAAGAGAATACGCTTCCCTTGTAGAACTATGAATTTCCGGCCAGATCACCACAAAAAATAAATCTTTGCGGGACGGGATTGCCACAACTTCTTCCCCCCGACCGGTTACAACAGCACATCCAGAACAAACCGTTCCCGAATAACTGTTTAAGAAAAAAAATACATCGCTTCCAACAGATGCCGCTATCAGCTTTTTATCGGAAGCAGACAAATGTGTAGAAAAAATAACATCAAGTGCCGTAATCACAGCAGCAGCATCAGAAGAGCCTCCGCCAAGCCCGGCACCGGATGGGATACCTTTTTCCACACACACATGAACCGGTTCATCAAAACCGGTAAACTTACAAAATGCATCATACGCTATCGTCACAGTATTTTGTTCCGGAAGATTCATACCGATGCATTCAACTGTACAAGTTCCCAGTCTTCCGTCCGTTGTCTGAACAGAAACCGAATCATACAACGGAATCGTTTGAAAAATACTTTCGATTTCATGATAGCCATCGGCTCTAACTGGTAATACCCGGAGACCGAGATTAACCTTTGCCGGAGCTAGAACATGAATATCATATGACATAGTTATTACTATTATACATTTAATTTGAAAATTGTCAAATAGGTTGCCTTAGTTTAAATATCTTTTTCCTAAAATGTTTTTTTTGTTTTGATACCAGTTGACACTTATGAATAACTTGCTAATAATACAAATAAGCTTATTTTCAAAAGGATGTGGAAAATGCTCGATCAAAGTGAACGGCTTGAATATTCATTTCTGGCGGATTACGGTTTTGACTATTCATATAATGATGAATATGATGACGAAGATGATAATTTTGATGACGAATCTCTTGATGATTTTGAAGAAGATGAATTTCTTGATGACGATTTTGATGATGAATTAGAAGAAAATTTTGATGATGATGATGAATCATTGTATAATTATGAAGAAGACGATGAAGATCCCGGTTACGATGATTTTGATGAATAAAGTATTCTTACCCTGAAAAAAAATACACCGAGCAGAATCTCTGAAGCCCGGTGTACTTTTTTAATAATTTTTTTTAATAAAAGTTATAAAAGTTTTTCGCCTCTGTACCATAATTTTTCCAAATCATAAAAACTGCGTGCATCCTGTGTCATAAGGTGTACAACAACTGTGCCTATGTCTATCAAATTCCAGTCATCTCCATCAGGTGTTTTCCGGTTTGTTATATGAATTTCCATGTCATTATCTTTAATATAATCTTTTACCAGTTTATATAACCCCTTCCAATGAGTAGAACTATTGACAGTAGCAATAACAAAATAATCAGTCCAACTGTTCAATTTTGAAACATCAAGAACGACTACATCCGAACCCTTTCCGTCTTCTATCAGGCGGGCTATTTCCAGTGCTTTTTCTTTTTCTGTCTTCATTTGATTCAACCTTATATCCTGTCGGAAAGTTTCACTTTCCATTTAATTCCTGTTGCGGACATACCGCCCATCAAAATCTTTTCCTAAAATTATCGTAAAATCAACCCGTGCAGCGGTATCGACACCTGCACTTTCCGGTAAAACCGGATCCGTTATGATATTTGTACACATGATAATGTCTCCCAACGCTTTTGCAACTGCATCGTCCCCGATATGATTGATAATAACAGTCTTTTCGTAGTCATTGGAATCAGCATTTATAGTACTCAATACATCATACCCAAAACCTTGCAAAAACAAAGCCGTATTCCGTGCAAGCCCTTGCACAGTAGTCCCATTTTGTATTTCCAATACATAAATTCTATCATACATAGTTTCCGAGGCAGAAGCTAGGGCACTGATTGTCTGCTTGAATAAATCTTTGATAACCTCACCGTCATACAATGGAAGCAACAGCGTCTGACCGTCAACAACCCGGGCGGAACCGGTTACGGTACGCAAAGCGAGTCGTTCTGAATCAACTGCAGCTACACTGGCAAGCAATGAACGCAAATACTTTGTCTCAATATTTGCGGAAAGAAACCGGGCATATTGTTTGAAATTATCTGAGTCAAACATCACTTGGGAATTGCTATTTAAAGCGGAAAGAAATGCAATCATAACATTTTGATACCTGTCTTGAATTTCTGCTGCACTTTCTTCTTCTGCCGTATAATACAAATAAGTATAAATTTTATCTCCATCAAGATTGGTGACACCGGATGGAAGCAGCCATCTCTGTCCGTTTTCATCCACAACATCAACAGGATAAGGAACAAAGATCTTCAATCCGCCAAGCATATCTGTCAAAATTCTGAAATCAGACACATTACATACAATTGAAAACGGGATGCTTTGTCCTGTTAGTTTTTCTATTTCATTGCGGTACGCATCAACACCTTTTTCCTTAAAAACAGCATCAATCCGGTCAACCCTCCCAATACTGGAATATATTGCCCCGGTGTTACCGGGAATATTAAACAAAGCTCCCCGGGACAAGACCGGATAATACACAAATACATCTGTAAACAGCACCGTATCATCGTCTTCCAGTACAAACAGAATTTTAACAGGCTCATTATTTTCAATTATCTGCTCAACCGGATTTACCTGTAAAGCGGAAACGACAATAATGGAAGTTATGATAACAATACAAAAAACTAAAATCAAAAAAATCATGCTTTTTTCAATTTTTCCATTTTTATCTGCCACTCTGTTCCTCCAAAGAAGCTAACAATTGCCGGGAAACCGGTGCAACAGTTTTGTGCTTTGCTTCCAGATATGCAAGATTCTCTTTTAATACGAATAATACCATTTCATTCAAAGATAAAGAAAACAGATGGTTCAAATATGATTCTGTAACATGCTGTCGGCCCGGCTCAACTTTATCCGCTACATACAGAATCTTTGCAAGATCACACATCCCTGGAGAACCGAATGTATGGACACGAACTGCTTCCAATATATCTTCATCCGCAACATTAAAATCATGTTTCAATACAGAAGCTGCCGCCCGTCCGTGTAGTAATGACGGTTTTTCTTTTTCAATATCCAGAATCGGCATTCCATCCCGGGATGCTAAGGAAAGCTGTAACCGTGGATACATTTCCTTACACATATCATGGGCAATTCCAACAAAAAAACCTTTATCAGATTCAATATGAAATATTTTGCAAAATTTTTCTGCCGTTTCGGCAGTTCGTTGCGAGTGCAGGAAACGGGCTCTGGACTCCATTCCCAAAGCATACCTCCGCACCCGTTCAATCAGCTCTGTGTTCATACAAGTTATGTTTTATAATATACTGATAAACGGACCAAGGAACAAGATAGCGCCATGCATTTTTATTTCCAGACCCAACAGCGGATCTGATATATGAAGAAGAAACCGGGAACAATACATTCTTCAGTTCCTGATGTGGATACGGGAATTCTTCAGACACAACTTCCGGAGACATCATCCGTCGGGCTACGATTATATCGGCACGGGCTGCAAGCTGTTCTGGATTTCTCCAGGTAGAAAATCCGGCAACAAGATCATCACCTATAATCAAACCGATTTTACCATCCAACACCGATTGATACCTGCGTTCCAAATCAAGTACAGTATCATATGAGTAAGATATGCCGCCACGATCGATTTCACAACTGTCAACTATGAAATATGGATTATCTTCTACTGCAAGACGGAGCATTTCCAACCGATCCATTCCTGTAGCCCCCAATGCTAATTCTTTATGTGGAGGTAGGTTTACCGGAATAAATAAAATCTTATCGTAATCCAACCGATGCAATACTTCATCAGCAAGCATCAAATGTCCGGTATGAACAGGATTAAAACTTCCTCCTAGAACTGCCAGTTTCATTATTTATCCTTATCACTATCCCCCGGATACTGAACCGGCTCATCACCACAGACTGATCTTGTTTTTAGAAAATCTGATACAGCAGACTGGGTATATGATTTCCGAAGATCCGCTGGAGACCGGGTAATCTGCTCCCGTTCTATCCGTTCCACCAGTTCAAGAACAGCCCGTCTTACCTCATCAAGCCCGGTCCGGGCATAAATCGACAGTGGTAACACCGTTTCCCCCGGATGTTTCTGATGGATTGCTTCTGCTACCTTTTTTGCCCGGTCTGTGCCGCCTTCTGTATCTATTTTATTACATAAAACAATCCGAGGTTTTGCAGCAAGCTTGGCAGAAAAAGCTTCCAGCTCAGCACATAAAGTATCATATGCGGTAAAACAACTGTCATCCGAACAGTCAATCATAAACAACAATCCTGCTGTTCTGGAGATGTGTTTTAGAAAACGGATTCCCAATCCAGCTCCATCAGATGCACCTTCTATAATTCCCGGTATATCAGCAATGATAATATCCCGTTCGGCATCAGCCCGGAGCACTCCAAGATTCGGTATTTTTGTAGTAAACGGATAAGGGGCAATTTTAGGGCGGGCATTTGTAAACAAATCCAACAGAGAGGATTTTCCTGCATTCGGAAATCCCACCAATCCTACATCCGCCATGATACTCAACTCAACCCGCAACCGGCGGATTTCTCCCGGCTGACCTTCATGTGCATACCGGGGCGCCTGGTTAGTAGAAGTCTTAAAGTGAGAATTACCCCAACCACCATTTCCACCTGTCAAAAAGATAAATTTATTATCCTCACTTTCTGTTGTGAATTCCCGTATCATCTGACCTGTTTCCGCATCAAATAAAGTGGTTCCCGGAGGAACCGGAATCACGACATCGGCACCATCCCGCCCGAAACGGTTTCCACCTTCGCCATCAGCACCATTACCAGCTTTGAAAACCTGTTTATACCGTAAATGGGATAAAGTACGGAGATTACGTTTTATACAAAAAACAACACTCCCCCCTTTACCACCATCGCCGCCGGCAGGGCCACCCATCGGTACATATTTTTCTCGCCGGAACGCAATACAACCGTTTCCACCTTTACCTGATCGAACTTCAATAAAAGCTTCATCTGCAAATTGAATCACACTGCTACCCTGTAATAAAAAAAATACCCGAAGAGGAAAACCAGCTCCGGGTATATTCACTATCAACCGAACACTTCGTTATGCTTCTACAGGTGCAACAGAGGCAAGTTTACGGCCTTTACACTCATGATACACAACTGTTCCGGCAGCTGTAGCAAAAAGCGTATCATCTTTACCTTTCTGCACATTCTGTCCCGGATGGATTTTTGTTCCGCGTTGACGGACAAGAATTGAACCGGCAGTAACTGATTCACCACCGAACACTTTTACACCCAAATATTTAGGATTTGAATCACGGCCATTTTTTGCACCGCTACCACCCTTTTTGCGTCCCATACTATGCCTCCGCTCTAATTTTCAATTTCTTCCCGCAACGATATATACTCCGGATACTCTTCCTGCAAAGAACGGAACCCGTTCCGCAAAAACTCTGCAGCATATATCAGCCGGCAAGACTCCTTACCGGATATATCTTCCACATAGAATGCGAGTTTCCCACGGGAAGAAAAATCGGTTTTAACCGCAGCACCAAAATGTTCTGTCAGAACCTGCAAAGTTGTCCGCAACAAAACAGATACAGCCGCACAAACTATGTCAGAACCGGCTACCGCGAAACCGGAATGCCCTGTTGCACTGCACGACCGAAAAAGTCCGTCAGCGCCGCACACCAGACAAATATGCGTCATCAATTACGCAACAACAATTTCCTGGACCCGAACCACGGTATATTGCTGCCGGTGCCCTATTGTCCGGTGATAATCCTTCTTGCTCTTGTATTTATATACAATAACTTTCTTATCCCGGATAGAATCTTCAACAACAACACGAACTTTTGCTCCCTTTACATAGGGGGCACCAACACTCACAGTCCCATCATTACTTACCAGCAGAACTGTATCAATATCTATTGAAGTACCTTTTTCTGCATCAATTTTATCAACTTGAATGAGGGTGTCTTTTTCAGCTTTATACTGTTTACCCTTATACTCAACAAGTGCGTACATCTTTTACCTCTATACTTATATTTCCGCCGATAGCACCGGCACCATACACGCTCCGATACTAACGGGATATATCGGAACAACTTACATTATAGGTAGAAAATATTATATCGGTACATTGAAATCAAGTCAAGTGTTATATCTACTTATAAACACCACCTGCAAAGATGTTTCTTTTCAGAACGGTACTTTAGGAAATGTACTTTTTATGTAAAAATGCCACCAATTTCCCACAAACTGAAATTTGATTGTATCCTGCCCGGATCAATATTGTTATACAAATATATCATTTAAAACAGGAGAAAGAATGTGGTATTGCAAGAAACACATATTGATAAAAAAAATTTCGATATACTACCATCATGGGAGACTGCTAAAAAATCAATTTTACCCTGGTTAGAATCTGTGGATACAAAAAGAGATTTCACACCTGCCCTGCGGATTCAGGATACTCTTGCAACAATGATAACAGAGAAAATCAAAATGTGTATTGCATATTTTTACGAAGGAATTATCATACCGTTAACAGGCTATATTATTCAAAAATGGAATGTATCATGGGCGGCAGTCAGGCTGGCAATGGATGAAAATATGCACAATATCATGCAGGCTGCACGCATAATACCGCATAACTCAGCATACGGATTTAACTACATGACGGTATCTCATCCTGTTCCGGCATACAATGCATCGTTGGCATTTTACAAACCGTTTCAAAACCAGATTCACCAAAAGATGGGAGACACATATTACATGGCATTGCCAGAACATTCAACAACAATCGTCTTTGACCACCAACAGTTACAACATTACAGTACGGAACTGCGGAACGACATTCTATTGACATACGACTGTGCGGCAGTTCCGCTGACAACGGAACTACTGGAAGTGTCTTCCGCCGGAATTGTAACGCTTTTAAATTAACCTGCCGCAATCGGTAATCCGGTTACATTGCTTCCAGGAATGGAACCAGTATTAAATTGAGTCCGTTTTCTAGAACCGTCCTTGTACAAGTAATCAGTACAAGGCGGGCGGCAGCAAGTTGCGGCGAATCTGCCGCAATACCTAATGCGGGACACTCATGGTAAAACCGGCTGAATGATTTTGCCACATCATATATATAACCGGCAATTTGGGACGGATCAAAGGTTTCTGCTGCTTTTTGCACACACCGGGGAAATTCCCCCAAAACTTTAATCAAATCCCATTCAGGTTCTGTAGTTAATAATTCCACAGCAACATCAACCGGAACGGGCTGTATACCGGCATCTGCCGCCCGCCGGAGTATGGAACAAATCCTTGCTCCCATATACTGTAGATACGGGCCGGTATTACCGGTAAACGAAAGAGACTCTTTCGGATTAAACAACATATCCTTTGTAGGCGTTGTCTGCAACAGATAATAATGCAAAGCCCCCAACGCTATTTTTTCTGCAACCGCTGCAGGATCTCCGACTGCCTCTTCCCTACCTTTTGCAGAAATTTCTTCCAGAGCCCCATCTCTGAGACTGTTGATTAAATCATCTGCATCAACTACAGTTCCTTCCCTGCTTTTCATTTTTCCTTCCGGAAGATTTACCATTCCATAGGATAAGTGATACAACTGATCCGCCCATGCATAACCCAGTTTTTTTAACACATAAAACAATACTTTGAAATGATATTGTTGTTCGCTGCCTACGACATATACCAGTTGATTAAAGGGCCAGTCATGGTGCCGATAGATTGCAGTTCCAATATCCTGCGTCATATACAGAGCCGTACCATCCTTCCGGAGCAGGACTTTTTTATCCAAGCCGATTTCAGCAAGATCAACCCATACAGAACCGTCCGCTTCCTGATAGAAAATACCATCCTGCAACCCTTTGAGTATTTCTTCCCTACCTTTTAAATATGTATCGCTTTCATAATACAACTTGTCAAAAGAAACTCCGGTACGGGCATAGGTCTGGGAAATGCCGGCTATTGCCCAATCATTCATTTGTTTCCAAAGCTTCCGGACTGCATCATCACCCTGTTCCCATTGGACCAACAAATCTTGGGCCTGTTTTTCCGCAGTTGGATCTTCTTTATTCCATTTATCAAATTCCACATAACAGTCTCCAACAAAACGGTCACTTTTTATTCCGAGAGACTCAGGTGTATCACCTCTTGCTGCATGGAATTTCTGATATGCCAGCATAGATTTACAAATATGAACACCCCGGTTATTAATAATATTAACCTTGAATACTTCTGCACCGGCTGTCTTTAATATACGGGAAACACTTTCTCCTAAAGCATCATTTCTCAAATGTCCCAGATGAAGTGGTTTATTAGTGTTCGGACTGGAAAACTCAACCATTACCCTGGCTCCCGCCAGCGGAGCTTTTCCGGTATCGGTTAAAGAACCGTATACTGTTTTTTGCTCAAGAATTTTCTGTAATATGCCGGAAGCTGCCGTAACTTTATTCAGCCGGACATTGACATACGGTCCCACGGCTGCAAAATCACCGACAGACCGGGCTGCATCATCAGCCTGCAACATTCCGGCAATTTTAGCTGCAATAACGGCCGGTGCCGATTTGAAAATTTTAGCAAACGGAAACATCGGAATTCCCAAATCACCTAATTCCGGTTCAGGGGGAATTTCAACAACCAGCAAATCAGGAATAATTTTTGATTCAATACCGGATTCTTCCGCAAATATATTCAACTTTTGTACCACAATATTACGGCACTGTTCTTTAAAATCAGCCATACCAACCAACCTGTATCTGTACCGGCTGCCTATTACCAGAACAGGTTTATTCCGTTAAATCACTGGCAGCGATACATATAATATGTATTTTGGGCATTATACCAAAAAACAGATAAAAAAGCTATACAGTTCATTTTACCCCCTAACTACAGACACAAAGACATGATTTGCAGCAGAAAGCAACCGTTGTATCAGCAAAAGGATAAAAGCTATACCAACACCTACCGGAATTATTTTTTCAGCATTATAATATTGAGATATTGTTTTATGGCGGTACAAAAGCTCCGCACCTGAACACAAACTTTTACATCACTTATGATAGCTATATATCTGATGAATTTATCTGACAAATGCCGCCATAGCAGTAAATTTCCGGATACGCTCCTCCAGCGGGATTGAATCAGGAAAAGCTGCCGTTTGCCGCCGGAATGAACCGAATCGGAGGTCACAAGATGTACAGTCCCTACAGTGCAGGATATTACCGGCAGGAACCCCGGCATCCAACAACAAACTGATGTTTGCAGCAGCAAGGGATAACCGGTAGCGGGCTGTACAAGAATCCTCAGAATCCTGTTTTTCTCCGGACAGGGGAACCACGCAATCCGGTGAAAAATGTTCTGAAAAGTAGGCAGCCCTGTCCGCATTTACCGTATAACAGCAACGCTGTATATGAGGACCAATAACTACACAAAAATTTTCTGCTCTTGCCCCATAACACTCACCTGCCAGCTTTATTGCAACTGCTGCGATACCTGTTCCTTTCCAGCCGGAATGAACCACACCAAAGCAACCTGTTACCGGGTCGTAAAGATACACCGGTACACAATCGGCTACAGTAATAACCGGTGTGACCTGCCGGGAAACTGTAATCACTCCGTCGCCAGTACGCATCGGTACAGCCCCGTCTCCGGGCATACGGCCACCAGAACCGGTGAGAGTCAGCGTATCATGCATAACATCAACTGCATAAACCACTCTAGAATGAATCAACTCAAGGGGAACAACAAAAGGTAGATCACCGGATTTATTACCGGAAATAGAGCATACTGAAGAAAAAAAATCTTCCCGGTTACGGTTCTGCTCATTCCAACGAAACCGCATAGATCCGGCTCCAGCAAGGGTCAGCATACAGGACGGAAATTCTTTATTCATCGGAAACGGTATTCCATTCCTAAAAAAAGGTACCGTAACAACAGAAACTGTACTGTTACCGGTAAAATCAAAAACAGACCGAATTACAATCTGCTGCATAAAAACCATCAACAGAGAGTTTCCAGTTCTTTTAGAATACTCAATGAATCAGAAATCCCGGTTTGTATTTCCAATAATTTTTCCCGATACGCAGCATTCTGCTTTCCTTGAATCGTAGAAAGATTTGAAATGGTATCATACCGGGAATTTCTAACACCGGAAACAACACCTTCAACAATCATATGGAGGGAACGGGCAGCGGAACACCATTGAGACAAAATTAATGCCCCATCTGCTTCCAGAGATTTCATAAGCGAATCCAGTTTAGCTTTTCCCCGCGGCGTATGGAGATTTTCATATTTCAGCTTATTAAATAAAACATCCATCTCACCGTCTGGAGCAAGCTGATCTTTTATTTTATTTATTGCATCCTGCTGGTGATCCATTTCCGCACAAGAATCTGTTAATTCTATTAAATTATCCTTCAAATAAAAAACGCCTTCTACAAGAAGTATTTTCAGTGTTTTTTTATATTCCGGATAAATTTTTTCATAAAAAGCATTGATAAATCCTAGAATATAATCATACAAAAAGGTTGTACCACCCAAAATATTTTTCCAAGGCCGGTACGGCAGCAGCGGAAAAGAATCAAAATTAAATGCATCCCGCATGGTATGAAGCAAAACATCTTTTTTCCTATTAGCCAACCATTGATCCCACTGATGGTCAAAAGCTTTTTTCCATGTATTTTTAAATTTGATAAACCAGTCTTCACATCCTTCCGGAAAATCAGGCATCCAAGAGGCGTCAAAAAAAACCAGGGAACCGATTGCTTTCATCGGAACTGTTGTAATGAACATTTTAATCAGAGAAATTTGACCGGAAGCAGCCTCCATAAACTTTGCCACTTGCTCTGAAAAATCAGGCTGATCACCCGGAACTTTATCTGCAGAAAAAATAAATAGGGCTTCTAAGACTTCAGGAGAAATATTTTTACCGTTACACAATACACGCGCAAAAGCACCGACATCTGATTTTACCGTATCAAACGGACAAATTTTTTGACCATTTTCATCGGTAAACGAAGATAAAATCCGATTAAACGGTAGGTGTACAAACTGTCGAAGCCATTCAACACTGCAGACAGCCTCATACAATGCAGATCTCTTTGCCGCCGGCATACTTTGCAGAATTGATTCCAATTTACGAACCATCGATACCCGAAGCTCATTTGTTACTTCTCTGTCAAAAGGTAATTGGGCAGGATTTACTTCATCTGAAATTTGACGGGAAATTTCGGGAGCTATCAATGTAGATAAAAACACATAAAAACCACCGGGATCTTCTTCATAAGCTGTTATTCCATCTTTAAAAAACGCAGTACATTTAGAGAGTTCTTCAAGACTATCATAAAAACCTTGTAAAAAAAAACGTTTGTATGAATCAATCAGTCGTGGATATTTTTTTTCGACCAATTTACCCCGGTTTGTAATAATATACGCATTATATAAAGTTTTACGATCCGTATTAGTCAGTACTGATTTTATAAACAACCAAAATCTTAAAAACAGGGATTCTGATTTTAACTGAATCTCTATATCTCTTATGTTTGATCCGTTTAATGATTCTGTAGATTCCAACGACTGGATTTCCGGATCAACTTTCTGTTGAAGTTTCTCCAACATCGAAGCACGCTCCGTTGCACTCAACCCCATTACCAGCCGGTCAAATAAAGAATAATCTGCCATACTTTCAATATTTTACGTTAGAAAAAATACTCTGTCAATGATAACCTACTGTATACAAAAGAATAGCCGGTACAAAAAAAACATCCCGGTAGATTTTACCGGGATGTTTAATATTTGATTTTTTATTTCTTTTTCAGATATTTGACACTATCAAGTGCAACCGCTGCAATGATGATAAAACCTTTAAATACAAACTGCAAGTTTGTGTCAATACCAAGGAATGTCAGACAATATGTTAAACCGGTGAAAATAATGACACCGATTACTGCTCCGCCAATCTTACCAATACCACCATTAAAAGAAATACCACCGACAACACATGCAGCAATAGCATCAAGTTCATATCCCTGCCCTGTTCCAGCACTGGCGTTTGCCTTGAATGCTTCGAGGAAAGAACCACAACCGTAAAAAATACCGGCCATAATGAATACACCCAAAGTAACTTTGAATACGCTGATACCGCTAACACTGGCAGCTTCTGCGTTTCCACCGACCGCATACATATTTTTACCGAATGTTGTCTTATTCCAGATAAACCAAGCAACGATGATTGCGATAACAGCTGGTATAATCAATTTTGGGAATGTAATCAATTCTCCATTGAGAACACCAAGTATCCACCGCCCGCCGAACATGTCTTTTATACCGGAATCAATTGACCCTACCGGCGTACCACTGGTTCCAAAGAACAACAATCCATAAATTATCAGCTGGGTTGCAAGTGTTGAAATAAAGGGGTGAATTTTAAGTCGGGCAGAAAACACACCGGCAAATGCGCTGAACGCAACACAAAGCACAATCGAAAGAAACAGTGCCATAATAACACGGACAGCCATAGGTATCGGGGTAAAATCCCAAGGTCCCAGTCCAAAGAATGTTACAATATTTTGACCAGGATGCAAAATAAGTCCCGTAACAACAGCACCAAGCGCAACCATGCGTCCGATACTCAAGTCCGTTCCTGCCAGCAAAATCAAACCTGCAACACCTAGTGCATAGAACATACGTGTTGAAGCCTGCTCAAGGATTGTAAAAATATTCGGCAAGGTCAGCAGTTGACCGTTTCCCGACAACGGGGCAAGTATGATACATACAATGAAAAATACCAGAATAGCCAGATACAAACCATTATCAAGGAAAAATTTAGAAAGTTTGAATTTATAGATGTAGTTTCTAAAATTCAGACCGATATCTTCAGATAATTTTGTTTTACCATTCCGTAAGCTGCGGTTCTTTTGAACATGGGTAACAAATACTTGATTTTTTGCATCACGGCACCGGTCAACCGCAGTCTGATACCGGCTGTGGGCATCAAAAAGAGCTGATTTTGCCACATACTTGCGGGCATCCAGTTCATCCTTTAATACAGATGCGTTTCCAGCAAACTGACTGCGGATTTTATCCAAGGCAGCTGCTGTTTCCTGTTTAATATCTGAAACTTCTTTTGCATAGTCAGCTTTTAGCGCAGCAAGTTTTGCATTTTCTTCCGCAATAACCCGGGCTTCCACTTCTTTCGATAGATGGTCAGCATATGCAACAGCTTCTTTTTCCAAACGCTTTTCTTCTGCGCTGTTTGCTACCATAACCTGTTTTGCAGCTTCTATACCTGCCCTGCAATCTGCAATAATCCGCTGTTTTTCTTCTGCACTGAGCAGCTTGCTCTTTTTTGCTGCAACAATATCCTGTTTTAATGCCAGAACTTTGTTGACACCGTCTTTCCGCAAATCAGCAAGCTTTTCCGTATACTGACAAAGCTTTACATCGTCTTCAATTGATTTAAGTTCATTGCCTTTTTCATTAATTTGTCCGCTACCCATAATTACCTCATTACAAATATTTTGCTGACAACCTCAGCAGGGCTTCCTGATCAGTTTCTTTTGTATTGACAATTCCTGCAAGCCGGTGGTTTGACATAACGGCAATGCGGTTTGTAATACCAAGAATTTCCGGCATTTCACTGGAAACAACAATAATAGTTTTTCCTTCTTTTGCCATCTGAATAATCAGCTGGTAAATCTCGTATTTTGCACCAACGTCGATACCACGGGTTGGTTCATCCATCAAAAATACTTCCGGCTGACACTCCAACCATTTACCGATAATTACTTTCTGTTGGTTACCGCCACTCAATGCGCTGATGAGTTCATCTGCCGAAACACATTTTGTGTGCATCGTTTTGATTTCCCTGTCAGCAGCTTCCTGCATTTTGCGGTTAGACAAAATACCAAATGTTTTGTAGCTGTCCAAATTTGTAATTGTCGTATTGAATTTGATTGTGTCTTTACCGAACATACCGTTCAGCTTCCGTTCTTCCGTAACAAGTGCAAAACGGTGATCCATGGCATCCCGGCTGTTGGAAAACCGAAGTTTTTTTCCGCTCATAACAATTTCACCGGAAGCTATCGTTCTGATACCAAACAAAGATTCCAGAAGCTCACTCCGGCCGGCACCGACAAGACCATACAACCCGAAGATTTCACCTCTTTTAACAGTAAAAGAAATATTTTCCAAAATCGGTTCATATTTTGTCGTTAAATCCCGTACTTCAAGAAAATCCTCACCAGGAACGTTATCAACATCAGGGAAGCGTTTATCCAAAGACCGTCCAACCATAGCTGCAATGAGTTCATTCATTGTTGTATCATGAACTGATTTTGAAAGAATCATTTTGCCATCCCTGAGGACAGCAACTTCATCACAAATTTCAAATATTTCATCCATCTTGTGAGAAATATATACAAATGATACGCCTTTCTTCCGCAAATCATCAACGATTGAAAAAAGCTTTTTTACTTCCCGTTCTGTTAATGATGAGGTAGGCTCATCAAGAACAATAATCTTTGCATCATACGAAACAGCTTTTGCTATTTCTACCATTTGACGCTGGGAAACAGACATGGTCCGCATCACCGTCTTAGGGTTAACATTCATATTCAATGATGCAAATAGATTTGTACTGTCCTTGAACATTTTAACTTCATCAACAACCCCCATCCGGGTAGGATACCTTCCCAGAAAAAGGTTGTCTGTCACGGTTCTATCAAGACACTGGTTCAATTCCTGATGAACCATTGCCACTCCGTTTTCCAATGCTTCTTTAGGATTTTTAAAATTAACAGGTTTATTTAAAAGATTTATCTGTCCTTCATCTTTACTATAGATTCCGAACAAACATTTCATCATGGTAGATTTTCCGGCACCGTTTTCACCCATCAAACCTAAAACAGAACCTTTTTTTACGGTCAGATTAATACCGTCAAGGACCTTATTTTTTGCAAAGGATTTTGAAAGGTTCTTAATCTCCAGAACTATATCATCCATAAGTTCTCCTTAATAAAGCACTGTTAGTCACCGCACAGCTTTAGCAGAATCAAGGAAAACGAATCAAACCATAAAAGAATTCCGTTTTATTCTGCCCGACAGATATCTTCAGCAGACAAACTGCGAATACATCCGCCTATCTAAAAAAAACTGTCAGACTGTGACAGTTTTTGTGGATATAAAAGACCTTGCATAACTATACAGGCTGCTGCCTAAAAAATTACCACGCCTTTCAAGACATGGTAATACTGCATTATCAAAAAGCGGAGCTGCAAAAACAGCCCCGCTTTACAGAAAAAAGATTAGTATTTCAGTTTATCAGTATAATCTCTTCCTGAGTTTGTCTTAACCATGTTGATTGCATATGCATCATAGTTGTTCAGGTTGGTGAATTTATCCAGACAGCTGGATTCATTCTGACCGTCACCCTGTACAATTGTCAGGTCAAGATTCATCAACGGTGCATAGTACTGCAGTGCAGGCAGGTATGAAGATGACAGGAAGTTATCAGCTGAGTTATAGATTGTCAGCAGAACACGTTTTGTAGGAACAGAAGCAGGCAGCTGTTTGATTCCGGCATCCCGGTTACCAGCGGTGTACTGTGTCCAGTTGGAGCTGTTTACACCAGAGTTCTGAGCCATAACAGCTTTTTCATCAGCACGGTAGTCTACCGGAGCGGTAATTTTGTTGCCGTTTGCATCAGCTACAGAGAAACCTTTTGTATATACATCTGCACCGGTCAGACCATCCAGCAAATTGCGGAGAATCTGCAATGTACCAGCAGCCTGTGCATCAACGTTCTGGGAAACAGTACCTGTCAGTTTTCCAGCACCGATTGCTTCGATAGCATCAGCGTTTGCATCATAACCGAAAATCGGAACACCTGCAGGATAGTTGGAAGCCTGGAGACAACCCATTGCCATACCGTCGTTGTTTGAAACAACCATATCAATCTGTGTACCGAATTTTGTTGCCCATCCACCCATAGCTTCTGTAGCAGCATTAGCATTCCATGTTGAACCGTCAGTACCGGTCATTGCTTTTCCTTCCAGTTCTACAACTTTCATTGTTGTTCCACCAACGTTTACAGAACCTTCTTTAGCTTTTCCCGGGTCTGTTGAACCGTTCCAAGTTCCCAATGCCTTGCGGATACCTTCTGTACGGGCTTTTGAGTCATTGTGACCAACGTCACCGATGCACAGAACATAACCGATAACACCGTCACCGTTCCGGTCAATAACAGCAGGATCTGCTGATGCAAGATAATCAGTAATTAACTGACCCTGAACAGCACCACCACCAGCTGCATCAAAACCTACATAGTAGGTCTTGTCATTCCAGTTCATTGATGCCATATCAAGGGCACTAGTAACAGGGTCTGACGGCTGTCTGTTGAAGAATACCAGCGGTTTGTCTTTGTTCAAAACAACCGAGCCTGCATCCTTGGAACCGCCGGCAAACGCGATACCGCCGATTACTGACAGAACCAACAAAATACCAAGTAATTTTTTCATGTTTTTCTCCTCCAAGAAAAATTGAACACATAATTTATGTGTTCGTTAACATTACTATAAGATTAGTTATATACCCTAACGAATGTTCTGTCAAATGTTTTTTTTATATTTTTATAGATTTTGTAACTTGTTAACAAAATCCATCAAATGCCCTGCGGCACAGGAT
>CALXOI010000010.1 GCA_944389965.1 uncultured Treponema sp. | reverse complement strand
AACGTTGTTTCATACAGGTCAGTGTAACAGATAACCGGATTTTGTTCAAATCAGAAGGATATGCGGAATGGTTCCAGCAGTGCAGCTAAGGGACTGCTTCTGCCGGTTCTGCCGGTGAACTCGACCGTATCATCCTGCCAGATTTCATCGGCAACGGTTCCGGTTTTTCGGAGTTGGGTAAGTAAATCAGAATGTGTTACAGGCAGCCGGTACCGCTGCTCCGGACCGGCAAGAATGTCACAAAGTTGCCGGGTCAGATTATCAAGTCCCTGCCTGGTTACGGCACTGACCTGGCAGGCACCCGGAAACATTTGCCCAAGAGTCGCGGTTTGTATATCAGGGTCTTTCAGACTGTCGATTTTATTCAATACTGTAATACGCGGATTTGTATCTGCGCCGATTTCTTCCAAAACATTGCAAACCGTTTTGTACTGTCCGGTTGCTTCCGGATCGGAGGCATCAACGACGATAAGCAGAACGTCTGCCCGTACTGCTTCTTCCAATGTTGATTTGAAGGCGTCAACCAGGTTGTGGGGAAGGTTACTGATAAAACCGACCGTATCAGTGAGTAGCAGACCGCTGCCGCCGGTGAGGGCAAGCCGCCGGGTGGTAGGGTCAAGGGTTGCGAACAGTTGGTTTTCTGCATACACGTTTGAACCGGTCAAGGCGTTCAACAGGCTTGATTTACCGGCATTAGTGTATCCTACCAGTGCGCATGATGGCAGCGGGATTTTTTCCCGGCGTTTCCGCTGGGTTTTCCGCTCCCGGACAACTTTTGCCAAGTCTTGTTTAATTCGGTCAATGCGGGTTTGTATCGTACGTCGGTCAAGTTCCAGTTTTGTTTCTCCGGCACCTTTTGAGCCGTAACTGCCGCCCCGCTGCCGTGCCATATCACCGTAAGAATGGGCAAGCCGGGGCAGGGAATAGGTAAGCCGGGCAAGTTCTACTTGAAGTACGGCTTCTTTGGTTTGTGCCCGCCGGGCAAAAATCCGTAGAATTACTTCCTGCCGGTCAAAAACAGGTATGCCGGTAAGTTTTTCCCAATTTCGCTGCCGGGTTGGGCTTATTTCGTAATCAAAAATAATACAATCAGCTTCTTGCGCGACCGCAGTTTCTGCAATTTCTTGTGCCTTTCCGGTACCTGTTCCGTACCGGGCGGTATTCCCTTCTGGTAATCGGTCCGGTAGAATCATCATACCTGCTGTTTCCATGTCCAGTGCATGGATCAGCCCCCTGAGCTCTAAGGTATTTGTACCAGGCTGGTAGACGAGAAAGGCCCGTACCGGTGTTGTTTCTTCGGTTTCAACTTCAAACATATGCAATCTATTACAACTCATCTGCCGGGGTCAGCAGGTTTTTCTGGTATTCCGGCAGGAATCGTTTTTCCAGACCGTTTTCGAACTGGACAGTAATGGTGAATTCCCCACTGAGAGTCTGGGTGCTGGAAATCCAGCCGTATCCGTAGTCATCGTGATAGATTTTCCGGCCTTTTTTCCAGACAGATGCCAGCGGGTGTTCTGTGCCGGTCTGGTTGTTGCCGGGATTTCTCTTGAATACCAAGGGAATTTCACCAAGCAGTTTGACCGTACCGGGATTGATTTCCAGCAGGAACGGACTGGGCATCATTTCATCTGTTTTACCGAACCGGTTACGGGTTCGGCAGGATGTCATCAGCAGCATATCCTTTGCCCGGGTAATTCCTACATAAAAGAGACGTCGTTCTTCTTCTATTTCTTCGTCGTTCTTTCCCTGCCGGGGAAAAATACCGTCTTCCATACCGGTCAGAATAACCCGGGGAAATTCAAGTCCTTTTGTATTGTGAACGGTAATTAGCGTGACGGCATCTGTATCGCTGGATTCGTTCTGTTCCAGCGTCCGGTCCAGTTCTATATGATCCAGAAAATCCAGCAATCCACCGGTACTGAGCGGGTACAGTGAAGCACTGTTTGCCAGTTCCTGCATATTTTCAAACCGTTGGGTACCGGCAATTTCATCATGAGCGTTGTGATACTCTGCAAGACCGGTTTTTTCTATAATTTGCTGTATCAGGTATGACAGCTGTTCTGTCCGGGGCAATGGCGCAGATTGTCTGCCTGCCGCTTCTGACGCCAGCTGCTCTACCGGTAGCGGTATCTGTTTTTGCTGTCCTTGTTCCAGATATGCTGCCAATTCTTTCATCAGACTGTTGAATTCTTTCAGTCCGGATGCAGCTTTTGCCGGCAGCGCAAGCCCGGGTAGCTCAGGGCTTGCCTGTAAAAGATCCGGCGGTTGTTCTGGAGAGGCACCGGCACGGACTGCAGCTATGATTTTCAGCCGGCTTTTATCGCCGATGCCCCGGGCAGGTTTATTGATAACCCGTTCAAAAGCGATTTCGTCCCGGTGGTTTGCAAGAAGCGCCAGATATGCGGTGACATCTTTTATTTCTTCCCGGTCATAAAACTTCAATGATCCGACAATGGTATAGGGAATTTTCCGGTGCAGGAATTCTGTTTCAAATCCCAGTGACTGGATATTTGTCCGGTACAGTATCGCCCAGTCATGGTAGGGCACGCCTTTTTCATGTGCCTGGGCAATTATTTCTGCGCAAAAACTTGTTTCATCGTATTGGGAGTGCAGGAATGTGAGTACGGGAATTTCACCGTCGTGTCTGACTGCTTTTAATTCTTTATCAAAACGGTTTGCATTACGGGAAATAACTTCATTGGCCGGTTTGAGTATCTGCGGGGTTGAACGGTAGTTCTGTTCCAGCTTTATTAATGTTGTTCCCGGAAACTGCCGGGGAAAATTTAAAATATTCTGAACTTCTGCTCCCCTGAACCGGTAAATCGACTGGTCATCATCCCCTACCACACAGATGTATGTGTCCGGGCCTGCCATCTGCTGCAACAGCAGGAACTGGGCTGTGTTTGCGTCCTGATACTCATCCACCATGATTACAGAGAAACACCGGTGCATGTGCTGTTTAACCGCCGGATTATTCTGAAGTAGTTGCACTGGCAGCATAATCAAATCTCCAAAATCCACATTACCGGTTGAACGCAGCCGGTCTTGGTATGCCTGATATATACAGGAAAATGATTCATGGGTGCTGACTGTGCCCAAATCAGGCGAGTCCGGTGCCAGACAATAATCTTTTGCCAGTGCTATTTTATGTGCAAATTCAGCCGCTTCCGGTTTTGTCAGTGAAGGGACAGCTTTCCGTAAAAGTGTCATGGAATCTTCGTCATCATAAACCGTGAAATTCCGGTCGATGCCTGCTTCTGCTGCATATAATCTGAGAAACCATGCACCGAACGAATGGAATGTTTTAATTTGTGTCCGTGAAGCGGCGGGCTCCAAAAAACGGGCCCGTTCTGCCATTTCCAGTGCGGCTTTTTTGGTAAAAGTTACGGCAAGAATTGAGTGTGGATCAACGCCTTTGCAGCTGATAAGATACGCTATTTTTGTTGTGATGACCCGGGTTTTACCGGAACCTGCTCCGGCGAGTATTAGTAGCGGGGAACCGTTATGAATAACAGCTTCCTGTTGTGATGGATTCAGTTGGGATAAATATTCTTCCGGCAACGGATGCCGGCTGGAAACAGCGTCATGTGTCATTCCAGCAGGTCTCCTGTTATGTCAACGCCGCCGGTACTGCATAGACGGACCCGGACTGTTTTTCCAGGTATAATACGAGCTTCCTGTTCTGGTTCGTATCGGACAACAATTGCCCCGTCTACATCCGGTGCCTGAAACCATGCCCGTCCGATAGCCAGCCCGGTTCCTTCTCCATCGCCGCCTTCAATGATTTCTTCTATTAAAATGTCCGTTTCTGCTCCCAATCGTTTTTCCAGTGCTGCTGCAGTAATACGGGTTTGTATTTCCTGTAACCGGTGGCTGCGGTTTGCGGCTGTTTTTCCTGGTACTTGGCGGGGCAATACCGCCGCCGGTGTGTCTTCTTCCCGGCTGTATTCGAATGCGCCTGACCAATCCGGCTGTATGGTTTCCAGAAACCGTTCGGTTTCAGCTGCATCTTCGGGGGTTTCTCCCGGAAATCCGCATAAAAATGTTGTCCGTAGCGCCGGCGCACCATGGGGGGAATTGTGTAATTGTTGCCGTATAATATGAATCAGCCGGATATAGTCCCCGGCTGTACCCGTCCGGTTCATTGCATGAATGATTTTATTGGAACCGCTTTGGAACGGAATGTCAAAATACGGAAGAATCCGTGGGTCGGCGGCAATAACCGGAAGAATGTCGAGGGGAAAATGATCCGGATGAATGTACAGCAACCGGAGCCAGAACCGGCCGGGTAGTTGCGAAATCCGATATAACAGTTCTGCCAACGGACTATGCTGTCCGGCCGGAATATCTGCGCCAAAAGCGGTGGAATCCGTTGCTTTTAATGCCGGCGCTGAATCGTCAGCGGCTGCCCCGGAATGTAGCGCAAAAGGTGCGGACTGTGGCAACCCGGCTGAATCCGCTGGCCCCCCGGTACTTAGTGTTTGCCGGGAACTGGTTCTGCCGGCGGAATATCCGCAATCAGCCGGGATGCCTGCGCCAAAAGCGCCGGAATAAAAGCTTTGCTGTTCCGGAGCCGGAAAATTCCGGCAGAACTGCTGCCAGACATTTTTATCATGGGGAGGTTTCCCGTCCATACCAAAAGCAGCTGAATCCTGTCCAACCAGGTTTATTTCAAAAATGCCTCTGTCCAGCAAATCTTGTATTTCAGCAATGATGTCATCTGCAGGACGGCTGCGGAGCCGGCCCCGGATAAGCGGAATGGCACAGAATGAACACCGGTTATCGCACCCTTCGGTAATTTTTACGAATGCGGAGCTGGGAAAAGATAAAAATTCAGACCGGATGCCACAGCTTACACCCTGCTGTGCTGGTTTTATCACCGGCCGTTTGCCGTGTAATATTTCCGTAACGGCTTTTTCTACCGCAGCTAAATCTCCGTTTCCGGCAATCCCGTCCACTTCCGGCAGATCGCTGGAAAAAGCGTCTGCGTACCGTTCCGCAAGACAGCCCGCCAGCAGAATTTTTGCCTTGGGAAAGGCTGCCCGGGTTTCCATAACAGCTGCCAGTGATTCTTTTTTTGCGCTCTCGATAAAACCACAGGAATTGATGATGATAATATCTGCGGTTTGCGGGGAGTCCGTCCGGGTCAGACCCGACCGGATAAGCCGGGAAATAATCAGTTCCCCGTCAATTTGATTTTTTTTTTTTTTTTATTGATCCAGAAAAAAACTAATCAAGTTCGATTACCGCCAGTTTATACGATCCGTCGGTATCCCGTATCCATTTTATATCCTGAACAGCAACCTGCCCTGCTTTGCCGACCTCCAGGTCGTAACTTCTGCTGTCAGCCTGAACCTGAAACTTAACGGCATTTATGTTTGATACCCAGATACGGATTCCGTTACTTGCCTGCATTGTTAATACATTACCGGCAACATAATAGTCTTCTATTTCATCCCTACTGTCTGTCCGGTATCTGAATACACATGAGTTCCGGAATGTAACATTAATGGTAAAAGGATATGCCCGGTTATCTTGAAGAATGATATACCGTTGATTTTCAATATCTGCAGCTTCCGGGATGATACTGGTATCTGTAGCTGCAACCGGTATATACGTACCGTCTTTCAGCAATACCCGTACTTCGGCACCACGGGATTCATCTGTTCTGGAAATATCTGATACATAGACAATGATTTCTGCCCCGTCTACACCGTCAATATCGAGTTCCCGCTCTTCGCTGAGTTCCAGGTATTGTGTTCCGGCAGGTGTCATCAGTTGCAGGACTCCCTGTGTTCCGGCTACAATAACATCAATGTTTCCGCCCTCAGTTGGAACAGAAATAACATCTCCCTTGTAGACTCGTTTAGTGACTGGCTGGCTGGCTGATAAAACATATTGTTCTGTAGCAGATGTGGATGACAACACTGTCTGTTCTGCGTCATTGTTTTTATTTTTGCTGTATACAAAAAAATACAGCAGACATCCAACTCCTGCCAGCACAATCAGAACTGAACAGATAATGAGCGGTTTCAAAAAACGGGGTGCATTTTTTTGCAACAGAAGTTCCGGAGCAGGAGACTCCTGTATTTTTTTTGCCCGGTACAATGACAGCATTTGATCCGGATCGAGATCCAGATATTCTGAGTAATTTTTTAAAAAACCGGTTAAATACGTTTCTCCGGGAAATTTATCAATTTGCTCCATTTCCAGTGCTTCAAGATATGTTTGGGAAATGGAAGTGTCATGGGATGCTGTTTCAATGTCAATGTCTTTTTTTTCCCGGGAAGTACGCAGTAGTTTTCCAAAACTTTCCATAAAATGTTTATCCTATGCACTAATTTTATTCAGAAAATAAAAAATTGTTCAGATTATTTGAAGATGAGGGGGAATCATAGACAAACCGCTGGTCCGGGATATTTTGGTTCAACCGGTAATTTGAAAAAAGGAATACAAAAGTCTGTCCCTGTGTACTGGTTGCTTCTACCCGGCGGATAAGTTTTGTATCCGGTGACACTGCGAGCTTAATCAGCCGGAAACCCTCCGATGAGTTTTTAGGATATAAAACGAGTTTTATAACCTGCTCATTACTTGATTCATCTAATGGAACTGGATTCTGATTGATTTCATAACCAATTGAATAGTATCTGCTCATCAGCGCCAATCCCTGTGGTGTTGCCAGATTCATCCCTGCTTGGTCTGAAGATGCCGGAACTGACTGTTGAAGCGTCGTTTCCATACCGGGTAAATAAATTGTCAGCATATCCCCGTTGAATACAAGAACTTGTTCTGCCGGTTTAGAAAAATCAATCCGGAGTAAGTTCGGACGCTTAAAAGAAACCGTACCGGACATAGTTGTATCAGCGGTAATATTTATATTGGCTTCAAAATCATTGATAGTGCCATAGTATTCAGAAACAGACTGAAAAAAAGCTCCGGCAGTTGTTATATTTTGTGCGGAGAGAACAGACACACAAAAACAGGCGGCAAGCCCTGCCATAAAAAAATGTTTCATGCAAAATACTCCGTTTATATTTGGAATAAATATTAAAGAAGAAAAGATATTACGTCAAGTCGCATAAAAATAATACCGTATATAAAAAAACGGACAGCGGGAAAGCGCTTTTCTGCGAAAATTATTTCGCAAACGCTTTGCTGTCCGTTTTTTATGTCCGGCAGCACGCCGCTACCGGCTGGGACTTAGTACATTCCGCCCATGTCGCCCATTCCTCCGGCTGGTGGCGGCGGAGGGTTTTTTTCCGGCAGATCCGTAATAGCACATTCTGTGGTGAGCAGCAGGCTTGCTACGGACGCTGCATTCTGTAATGCGGAACGGGTGACTTTTGCCGGGTCAATAATTCCGGCGGCAACCATGTCTTTCCATTCCATTTTTGCTGCATCAAATCCGACGCCTTTCTTTTCATGTTTTGCCCGGTCGGCAATAACTGCTCCGTCCAATCCTGCATTTTCAGCAATCTGGCGGATTGGTTCTTCCAGCGCACGTTTTACAATCTTGAATCCAACTTTCGCATCATCGCTCAAGTCAGCAATGTCCATTTTTTCCAGACATTCAGCGGCCTGAATCAAAGCTAAACCGCCGCCGGCAACAATACCTTCTTCCAAGGCTGCACGGGTTGCAGACAAGGCGTCTTCTACCCGGTGTTTCTTTTCTTTCATTTCAACTTCGGTGACTGCACCGATATTGATGACGGCAACACCTCCGGAAATTTTTGCAAGGCGTTCCTTCAGTTTTTCTTTGTCATATTCACTGGTGGAATCTTCAATTTGTTTTTTCAACTGGTTGACCCGGTCTTTAATGTCTTTTGCATTGCCGGCGCCGTCAACAATCGTTGTGTTGTCTTTGTCAATTTTAACACTCTTTGCCTGTCCCAGCTGGGCAATTTCTGTTGTTTCCAGTTTCAGACCTAAGTCTTCGGTAATCACCTGTCCGCCGGTCAGAATTGCAATATCTTCCAGCATGGCCTTGCGCCGGTCACCGAATCCGGGTGCTTTAACGGCACAGGTTTTCAATGTTCCCCGCAGGCTGTTCAGAATCAGGGTTGCCAGTGCTTCGCCGTCCATATCTTCGCAGATAATAACCAGCGGTTTTCCGGTCTGGGCGATTTTTTCCAGAAGCGGGAGCAGATCTTTCATGCTGGAGATTTTTTTATCATGAATCAGAATGTATGCATCATTGAAAACTGTTTCCATCCGGTCCCGGTCGGTTACAAAATAAGAAGAAATATATCCCCGGTCAAACTGCATTCCTTCCACAAAATCGGTTGTAGTATCCATTGTCTTGGATTCTTCTACGGTGATGACACCGTCTTTGCCGACTTTTTCAATAGCACCGGCAAGAATTGACCCGATTTCTTCATCATTATTTGCGGAAACAGATGCAACATGGGAAACTTCATCTGAACCCTTAATTTCTTTTGAATTCTTTTTAATTTCTTCTACGGAAAGTTTTACTGCCTTGTCCATACCGCGTTTCAGTTCGATAGGTGTCATTCCGGCAGCAACAGCTTTCAAGCCTTCCCGGACCATGGAGTATGCTAAAACGGTAGCTGTTGTTGTTCCGTCACCTGCAACATCATTTGTTTTTGTGGCAACTTCTTTCAGCAGCTGTGCACCCATGTTTTCATAGGGGTCTTCAAGTTCCACTTCTTTTGCTACAGAAACACCGTCCTTTGTTACGGTCGGTGCACCGAATTTCTTATCCAGCAGAACGTTACGTCCTTTGGGACCAAGAGTTACTTTTACTGCCTGGGAAATCTGTTCCACACCGGAAAGCAGTTTTTTACGTGCTTCTTCATTGAAAAGCAGTTGTTTTGCCATTTTCTAAATCTCCTTCTCATAGGCATAATATATTTTTTATGCTACATTACATTGTGAGCTACTTATAAAATATAGAAAAAACTGGCAAACGGCAAGTAAAGTGAGGAAAGTTGTGAAGAAAATTACTTGGGGAATTGTTGGAGCCGGCAATATTGCCGCTTCATTTGCAGCATCGCTTTCACAATCAGAATTTTCCGACTGTGGTGCGGT
The DNA here is from genome assembly GCA_944389965.1 of uncultured Treponema sp. GTDB lineage: Bacteria > Spirochaetota > Spirochaetia > Treponematales > Treponemataceae > Treponema_F. The sequence continues at coordinate 26,716 of CALXOI010000010.1, read as the reverse complement.
TGCGTCCCGGGACAGTGAACGGGGTGGCGCTTTTGCCCGAAAATGGGGATTCCGGCGGACATATATGTCTTACGACGAATTGTTTGCGGATCCGGATATTGATGCCGTGTATATTGCGACACCGCATATGAACCATGCTGCGTTGTCCGTAGCGGCTTTGCGTGCCGGTAAAGCTGTATTGTGTGAAAAACCTGCTGCTGTAAACGCAAAAGAGCTGCAGAATATCCACGAGTGTGCCCGTACAACCGGCGGATTTTTTATGGAAGCATTATGGACGAAATTCAATCCGGTGTTCCGGAAGGCTTTGGAATGGATTGTGTCCGGCAGAATTGGTACGGTTCAAAGTATTTCTGCGGATTTTTGCATCTCCCGCCCTGACGAATCCGAGGAAGCGGCTACCGGCAGGGTTTCTAACCGTTTATATGATATAAAATTAGCCGGTGGTGCCCTGCTGGATGTGGGCATTTATCCGGTAACGGCTGCTTTAGCAGTCGTGGAAGCGGCTGCCGGTACCGGTGCTTTGGAGCAGGAGTTGTATCTGGTAAAAGTTTCTGCTGTAGCCCGGAAAGCTGAGACAGGGGTCGATGTTTTTGACAGTATCAGTCTGCAGTTTTCCCACATAATTGCCCATCTGTCCTGTGCTATTGACACTGAATGTGGTAATACGTTGAAAAATGCCCGGATTACCGGCACTGCCGGCTCCGTGGTGTTGCCGTTGTTCTGGATGGCCCAAAAAGCTGAACTGTATACTGCGGACGGTGTATTGACGGAAACCTTTGAAAAACCGTTTGCGGTTAACGGGTACGAATATGAAATAGAAGAATTCTGCCGTTGTCTGGATTTGCGGAAAAACGGAACGGATATTATAGAGAGTCCCCTCCATACCCATCACCAAAGTTTACGTGCAGTTAAAGTGCTGGATGCAGTCAGGGCAGAAATACAGCTGGTGTATCCTTTTGAAAAAAACGGTCACCGCATAATGGAAGAAACCCGGGTGCTGCAAAAGACGCCGGTATCTGACAAGTTGGATTTTGCTTCCGAGGAAATAACTGTGTATACAGACGGCGGTTGTTCCGGTAATCCCGGTCCCGGCGGCTGGGGCTGCGTTATTATTGCTGACGGTGTCCAGTATACAACATCCGGTGGCGAACCGAATACCACCAACAACCGGATGGAACTGAGTGCAGCTATTGCTGCCCTTTCGGCAATTGAACAGAATAGTGTCTGGAAAAACCGGCCGGTACAGGTGTTTATTGACAGCCAGTATGTAAAAAACGGTATTTCCTCATGGATAAAAGCATGGCAGAAAAACGGCTGGAAAAATTCTGAAAAACAGCCGGTAAAAAACCGGGATCTGTGGGAAATCCTTGATGTCTTAAACAATAAACTGAATGTTTCCTGGAACTGGGTGAAAGGACATGCCGGTATTGAATATAATGAATTATGTGACCAGCTTGCATCCCGGGAAGTGCAGAAATACAGCCGGTAATTTGATGTGCGGATAAAAAAGGCTGCCATTTAACGGCAGCCTTTTTTGTTACCGGTGTTACTGGGCGTCAGCCAGTAAACTTGCTTCACCAACAAACTGGGAGATTTTATTTTCGGCTGCCAGCCGGCTGATGGTTGCATTCATGGCTGCAACAAGGTCGGTGTTTCCTTTTTTCACCGCAATGGCAGAACCGCCTTCCGTATCTTCAAATGTATATGATGCAATTGCCAGATCAGGATTTGCCTTTACATATGCTTCCGCGACAGGAAGTTCTGCAATAACTGCTTCAATTTTGTTGTTTTTTACTTCCATAATTAAGTCCGGCAATGTGCCTAGTTCCTTAATCTGGGGATGGTTGTTGTCCAGATCTGCGCCGGTTACACCTTTAATCTGTTCTTTTGCGATACCGACCTGAATGGCTCCTTTCTGGGCTCCAATCATAACGTCTTTCAGTGATGCAGGATCATTGCCGTATTTATCTGTATCGGCTGCCCGGATAACAGCGCCGTGCACTGCCTGATAGTAAATATCGGTAAAATCCACGTTTTGTCTGCGTTCTTCTGTTGGTGTCATTCCGGAAATAACAAAGTCGACATTTCCTGAAACGAGCGCTGCCAGCAGTCCGTCAAAACTCATGTCTTTGATTTCCAATTCAACACCTAAATCTTTTGCAATTTCTTTTGCGATTTCGATGTCGAATCCCACAATGGTGTCTTTTCCGTCAATCAATGCATGGAATTCATAGGGCGGATAATCAGCGGATGTTCCCAGAATGATTTTTCCGTCTGCTTTTATCCGTTCCATTGCGGATACGTCTTTTTTACCACCGGCGATTGCAGGAAGTACAACCATCAGTGCGGCAAAAACTGCAAGTGTTTTTTTCAGCATGTTTCTATGCCCTCCATAAATAAAAAAACAATATGCTGTAGTATACAGAATATTGTTCCTTTATGCAAAGGATATTTCACAGATGAAATGGACAACTTCCTTTTTTTTGTGTAGGATAGGCGGCATGAAACAAATCCGTATTATTGTAATAAGTGCTGTAGTTGTACTGGCTGTTGCAGCCGGTTCATTCGGGTTGTATGTATATACGGTAGCCCATCCATCTGCTCCTGTGTTGACGGAGTCCGAATCCGCAGAATTTGAATCGGTGTGTTCTTCTTTGTATCCCCGTCAGCTGATACATGATCTGCCGTATCCGGTTACTCCTGCGGAACTGAATGTTCACAGTGAATCTGCAATTCTGATTGATGCATCCAATGGATGCGTATTATATGAAAAAAATGCGGATGATATCATTCCGCCGGCTTCCATGACAAAACTTGTTGTTATGTATGTTACCTTTCAGGAAATTGCATCCGGGAGAATTTCCCTTGACGATATTGTTCCCCTTCCGCCGGAATCATGGGCTGTCAATGCGCCTCCGCTGTCTTCCCTCATGTTTTTGGGGGAAGGGCAGACTGTTACGCTGCGGGAGTTGATGCTGGGAATGGCTGTTGCATCCGGTAACGATGCTGCGGTGGCTGTTGCTCATTACGTGAGCGGTTCGGTTGATGCGTTTGTTCAGCGGATGAATGAAGAAATGGCTGCGCTGGGATTGGTGCACACCCGGTTTGTGGAACCGTCCGGTTACAGCGAGCAAAATCTGACTACGCCCCGGGAATTTGCTGCTTTTGCCCGGGTGTATATTGAACGGTATCCGGAAGCCCTGTCGGAATTTCATTCCCAGCGGTCAATTGCGTATCCCCAGGAACATAATCTTGCGTCCTGGCACAAAGGAACCGGTTCTGAACCGCCGATTGTCCAGGCGGGCACAAATAAACTTCTGGACGTACTGCCAGGTTGTGACGGTTTGAAAACAGGTTTTATTTTTGAGTCCGGTTATAATTTATCCCTCACCGTGCAGCGGGATGGTACCCGTTTTATTTCTGTTACGATGAAAGGGCCGGGTTCCGGTTCTGTAGAAGGAAACAAATACCGGGTTGAAGATTCTGTGGAACTGATGGAATGGGCGTTCACCTGTTTTGCAACCCTCCGGCCGGAAGAAATACCTGCGGTGGCGGTTCCTGTTTTAGGCGGAAGCCGGAATGAAACGGTGCTTGTTCCGGTTAATCCGGAGCCGCTGACGGTTCCTGCGGTTATCAGCGGATTAACTGCTGCGGAAGCGGCTGCCAGGGTAACCTGTTCGGTGCAAATACCGCCGTATATTGACGGTTCAGAAGGTATCGGGCCGGGAAAGGTTTGCGGTAAGGCTGTTTATATTTTGGACGGTATTGTGTTGCAGGAAGTTCCGCTGGCAGCAGCCCGGCAGGTGTCACCCGGTAACGCCGTCAAACGGTTGGTTGACAGGGTCGCCGCTGTGTTCTTTTAATCTGCAATGGGGTATTTTATATTGACCCGGAGCAGTGAAACGGATAGAATCAATTAAATTATACTGTATAAAATTAAGCAGGGGTTTTGTTATGAAGAGTGATAATGCAAAAAAAGGTATTGCGCGGGCACCCCACCGGTCTTTGTTCCGTGCAATGGGTTATACCGACGAAGAATTGGAACGTCCCCTGGTTGGCGTGTGTTGTGCAAAAAATGAAATTATTCCGGGGCATATTCATTTGGATAAAATTGCCGAGGCGGTTAAAGCGGGAATCCGCATGGCAGGAGGGACTCCTGTTGAATTTCCGGCAATCGGTGTGTGTGACGGAATCGCTATGGGGCACGAGGGTATGCGGTATTCTCTGGTAACCCGGGAACTTATTGCGGATTCTATTGAATGTATGGCTAAAGCCCATCAGTTTGATGCGCTGGTAATGATTCCGAACTGTGATAAAATTGTACCCGGTATGCTTATGGCTGCCGGCCGCCTTGATTTGCCGACAGTATTCTGTTCCGGAGGACCAATGATGCCGGGGAAGCTGCCGGGAGATGATTCCTGCCACAGTGGTAACCCCTATGGTGGAAAATACCTCAGCTTGACAGATATGTTTGAAGCAGTAGGTGCTGTGGGATCCGGACGCATTACAGAAGCACAGCTTGACGAATTGGAACATGTTGCCTGCCCCGGGTGCGGTGCCTGCTCCGGTATGTTCACCGCGAACAGTATGAACTGCGTTACCGAGGTACTGGGCATGGGACTGCCGGGTAACGGTACAATTCCCGCTATTACCGGCGAACGGATCGCTCTTGCTAAACACGCTGGTATGGCGGTAATGAAAATGTATCAAGAAGGAATAACTGCCCGGCAGATTATGACCGCCGAAGCATTTGAAAACGCTTTGGCTGCGGATATGGCTTTGGGGTGCAGTTCCAATACGGTACTCCATCTGCCGGCAATCGCTCACGAAGCAGGCGTGACAATTGACCTGCACATGATAAACACTATTTCAGAACGGACGCCGAATCTGTGTCATCTGGCACCTGCCGGACACACCTTTATATGTGATTTAAATGAAGCCGGTGGTGTTCAGGCGGTTCTTGCTGAACTGGCAAAGAAAAATCTGATTCATACCGGACTGATGACGGTTACCGGTCAGACTGTTGCCCAGAATATTGCCGGTGTCAGGAACCGGAATCCGGCAATTCTCCGGCCTATAGATAATCCGTATTCCGCGAACGGAGGTATTGCAATCCTGTTCGGTAATCTTGCGCCAAACGGTACCGTGGTGAAACGGTCTGCCTGTGCCCCTGAACTGATGAAACATACGGGGCCGGCTAGGGTTTTTGATTCAGAAGAAGCCTGTTTTGAAGCGGTTCAACAGCAGAAAATCAACAAGGGTGATGTAGTTGTTATCCGTTACGAAGGTCCGCGGGGTGGTCCGGGTATGAGGGAAATGCTTGCGGTGACTGCGGCTCTTGCCGGACAGGGATTGGACAGGGATGTTGCCCTTATTACCGACGGCCGGTTTTCCGGGGCAACCCGCGGTGCATCCCTGGGACATTGCTCGCCGGAAGCGGCTGACGGTGGTCCTATTGCGTTGGTCCGGGAAGGCGACAAAATTACGCTTGACATCAATGCATACAAAATCACACTGGAAGTATCTGACGAAGAACTGGCTTCCCGCCGGGATGAGTGGGTATGCCCGCCGCCCAAAGTGACTACCGGTTACCTTGCCCGGTATGCAAAACTCGTGTCTTCTGCGGATAAGGGGGCGATACTGCAATGAATTATACCGGAGCCAGAATCGTTATTGAGTGTCTCGTAGAGCAGGGGGTTGACACGGTGTTCGGGTATCCCGGCGGTGCCATCCTGAATATTTACGATGAACTGTATAAACACAAAGACCGTATCCGCCATATTCTGACTGCCCATGAACAGGGAGCTGCCCATGCAGCGGATGGATACAGCCGTTCGACAGGAAAAACAGGAGTTGTGCTGGCAACCAGCGGACCGGGGGCTACAAACCTGGTGACCGGTATCGCAACGGCATATATGGATTCGGTGCCGGTTGTTGCTATTACCTGTAACGTGGGATGCAGCCTGCTGGGCAAAGACAGCTTCCAGGAAGTGGATATTACAGGTATCACGATGCCCATTACCAAACACAATTATATTGTGCGGGATGTAAACCAGCTGGCTGATACAATACGCGAAGCGTTTATTATTGCCCAAAGCGGACGCCCCGGGCCGGTGTTGATTGATATTCCGAAAGATGTTACCGCTGCTGTTGCAGATTATGAGCCGCCTGTGGTTGGTTTTGCATCAGAAACAGGAGCCGTGCTTGCCCGTGCCAGTATCCGCCGTGTTACCCGGGAGGCAGTTCCTTCTGATGAAGAAATTGCGGCAGCGGCAGACATGATAAATGCGTCGGTACGTCCGTTTTTGTATGTAGGCGGCGGCGTGATTATTTCTGATGCCTGCGGTGAATTGAAGACGCTTGCTGAAAAAATGAATATTCCGGTATCAGTGACTTTGATGGGAAAGTCCGCATTTCCGGCCAATCATCCTTTATGTTGCGGGATGATTGGTATGCATGGAACAAAAGCTGCGAATACCGGTGCAAATAAATCTGACTTGATTATTGCAGTGGGAGCCCGTTTTTCTGACCGGGTTATTTCAGATCCGGCTAAATTCGCAAAAAACAGCAAGATTCTCCATATTGATATAGACCCTGCGGAAATAAATAAAAATATTCCTACCTGCGGGGCTTTGGTGGGAAACATAAAAGATGTATTCAACCGGTTGATTCCGTTGTTGAAACCCCGTGCCGAATCTGCCTGGAACCAGCAGATCAATGAGTGGAAAAAGCATATTCCGCCGATGTATTCTAAAAAAACGAAGCTGCATCCCCGGTTTGTGTGTGAAAAAATTCATGATATGTTGGGGGATGATACCATCATCACAACAGAAGTAGGCCAGCACCAGATGTGGACAGCACAGTTTTATCCATTTACAAAGCCAAGAACATTTTTAACATCCGGTGGTCTGGGCACGATGGGATTTGGTACCGGTGCGGCGATTGGTGCCCGGATTGCAAATCCTGAAAGCCGCGTTGTCCACATTGCCGGGGACGGGTCTTTCCGTATGAATTGCAATGAACTGGCAACAATCAGTCATTATCAGCTGCCCATAATTATTATTGTGGTAAATAATGGCGTGCTTGGTATGGTTCGGCAGTGGCAGAATCTGTTTTATGACAAACGATATTCAGAAACAACGTTGGACTTTGGTCCTGATTTTGTAAAACTTGCAGAAGCTTATAACATTGCCGGATACCGGGCTGCAACAGAAGCGGAATTCGCCGCTGCTTTTGAAAAGGCTGTTGAACAGAATAAACCGGCTGTGATTGACTGCTATATGGATATTGATGAGATGGTTCTGCCGATGGTTCCGGCAGGTAAACCCATTGATGAACTTTTACTTGATATTTAATCTTTAATCCGGAGAAAAACATATGATTCAGAAAAATCCCTGTTTTACTAATCTTGCCGCAGGATATTTGTTTCCTGAAATAGCAAAGCGCCGGCGGGCGTATGCCTCTGCTCATCCCGATGCTGATATAATCAGCCTTGGTATTGGAAACACTACGGAACCGTTAACGCCTCATATTGCAGAATCTATGGCTGCGTATGTTACCCGGCTGGGTACACGGGACGGATATGCAGGATACGGTGATGACAGTGCCGGTGAAATCCCGTTGCGTAAAAAAATTGCGGATGTGTTGTATCCGGAGCTGGTCGACTGGGATGAAATATTTGTTTCTGATGGGGCAAAATGTGACGTGGGTCGTATACAGCAGATGTTCGGGGCAAAAGTTCCGGTAGCAGTACAGGATCCTGCATATCCAGTATATGTAGATGGTGCCGTAATGGTGGGGGCTGCGGGGAAACAGCCGGCGGAAAAGTCCGGCTATCCGGATATTACATATATGCCTTGTCTGCCGGAAAACAATTTTTTTCCGGATTTATCTGTGGTGAAACCTGATAGTCTGATTTTTTTCTGCTCACCGAACAATCCTACCGGTGCTGTTGCAACAAAATCGGAGCTGAAACAGCTGGTTGATTTTGCCCGGACAAACGGCTGTATTATTATTTTTGATGCGGCATATTCTGCTTTTATCCGGGACGAACAACTGCCGAAAACTATTTTTGAAATAGATGGAGCCCGTAACTGTGCGATAGAAATTAATTCTTTTTCAAAGCCGGCTGGTTTTACCGGTGTCCGGTTAGGATGGACGGTTGTTCCCAAAGAGCTGAAATTTGCGGATGGAACGCCGGTTCAAACATTATGGACTCGGCTTACGAATACGTTTTTTAATGGTGCGTCTAATATTGCCCAGGCTGGCGGTATTGCTGCTTTGGACGCGCAAGGGTTGGCGGAAATGCGGGGATTGACAGACTATTATCTGGAAAATGCCCGGTTAATAAAACAGGCACTTCAGTCTTCCCATTTTTCAGCGGCGGGTGTAGAGGTGTACGGGCAGAATAATGCTCCGTATTTATGGGTCAGATTCCCCGGCAAAAAAAGCTGGGATATGTTCGATATAATTTTGGACAAATGCCGGGTTGTGACTACCCCGGGTGTCGGTTTCGGTCCTGCCGGAGAATCTTTTATCAGGTTCAGTTCTTTCGGGCACCGGGATGCAGTGCAAAAAGCCTGCAGCCGTTTGGCTTGTTTGGAGTTCTAGGACAGGACAATAGTTCTATCTGTTTTTTCCTGCCGGTACTCGGTATCCTGTCCCGGCAGGAAAACCGCCGGTAACCGGTACCTGCAGAACGGCGGGATTCGTTTATACCGGTCGTATGCTGGCAAGCTGTGCCGGTACTGTATTCCGGTTCCTGGCGGTTACGGCAGTTTAGTCTGAGCAATTTTTTATGTGTTTGGATGGTACAATTTTCTGCCAAAAATTTTGTTGATTCAGATGTAAGCCAGCTGGGGCGTTACCGGTGTGGTGGATATAGCGCATGGCAGAAGAGAATCTCTGTCAGGTTGGCGTAAGTATCGGGGTTTTGTTCAAAAAGAAATTCTTGTTCCGGCGTAGATTTCAAAAGGTATATCTACATTTCTGTATGTAAGGGGTGTCACTTTTCCCTGCAAAAAATAAGTTCCGGCTTTTGATGTGATTATTGAAAAACCACCGGTAATATGTGCTTCAAATTCTACCGGTGTATTGTCTTCCGTTGCCGTCAGAAAATCGGTACCGAATCCCAATGTCAGTGTGAATGGGACCCCTTTTTCAAAAGCTTCCACTTGAAACAACAGCCCGTGGGTTATGCCGGTTGCTTCCGCACTTTGTTTGACTGTGTACTGCAAAAACGCATCTGCATTGGGTGTGCTGTAAAGAAGACGGGTATTTGTCCTGAAACTGTATGCTTTGTATAAATTTGCCGGTGCCAGGGACAATACGGCAGAACCCACAAAGCCGAGATTCCAAGGCAGTTTTACTGCTGTAGTGATTCCAATTCCCGGTACAATAATATTTTTTGCTGAATTATCGATGCTGTATGCAATTCCGCCGCCGATAAGCACATTTTTTATAGTGTACGTAAGCAGACACTGGGCTTCGTATGCATGGGCGGTAAAATATTGAAGGCTTGCCTTGACTGCTGTCGCCGGGAAAATCTTTTCCTCTGCTTCAAAAGAAATTCCGGCAACCGGTTCTCCTGCATAGGTGTCAACATGGATTGCACCGGTAATATCAACTGCAAAAACATGAATACAGAGTAAAATACCCAGACAGACTGATACAGTAAATTTCATCATAGCTGGACTTTATATCCCAATGTAAATTTGAAAGAGTCCCTCCATTCCTTCAAATCAAGGACGTCCAGTTTTATTGATGTGTTAAGTGTTCCGCCAAATATGCGGGTACTTAAAAACGGTGCAATCTGAAAAGCCAGATTTTCTGTGCGGATCGTATTGATGTCAGATAATGTCTTATCTTGGGCAGACAGTGTAAAGAGGGAACCAATGGTTGTGTTGAACATTCCGATTTGAAGGTTGTCAGAAAAAACAGTCAGATTGCAACCCATCGGGTTTTGGATATAGAACAAATCTTCAGCCATATCCTGGGGGATGTTAAACAGAGAAAAGTGAAATTGTAGCCGTTTTCCAACAAACCGTGGCTCAATAATAAAATACAAATCAGATAATTTCAGCACATGTTCGTTTTGCTTCGGGTTTACCCTCAGTTTGTGGATTCCTCCCTGAAGAAAAAGTGATGTGGAGTATCGGTTTCCCAGTAACAGACTGAAGCCGGAATGGATATCCATTGTCCGGATAAGCAGAAACACATTCTTCCCGCTGGAATCTTTTGTCTCTATGGGGAAACTGGCTCCGATAGCAATATCAAAAACAGCATTATTAAAAATGCCTGCAAACCTGATGTCAGTGTTCAGGTTTATTAAAGAATCTTTTTCATTAACATAAAAATATGCACCTAGAGCTGTAGGATATTGGAACCGCACGGTATATGTAAGTCCTGCTCCGGAAAAGGGGTAGATTGCAGTGCCGTTCAGGCCAAGCCATGTTTCCATGATTTTTGAACCAAACGGTCTAATACCGAATTGTCTTTGGAGAAACAAATCTGATCCGATAGATTCATATTCACCTAAAAATATAGCAAAAAAATGGGATGCGGTCCGGGTTTTGAAACGGGTTGTCACAGATATTTCATCTATACTGAAAGATGCCGGTGTGTCCTGAAAAAGTCCGTGGGAAAAAATATTATCGGTTTGAACAGATAATTCCGTCCTGAATACAAAAATACCGGATAAATCAAATTGTCCGGCAAAAAAAGCCTGTCCTGTCAATTGTGGCTTTTGCAGGGTTTCAGTCGGGTTTGCTGTGATTGCAGCACCGGAATACCCGCTAAAAAAAGCCTCTGCAGAAGCAGATATTGCACTTGAGAAAAATAAGATGCATATTGCTATTATTGTGACTGTTTTGTTCGTATTTTTCATATGGAATTTCTCCAAACGGATATTCTTACTATTTATCGGCATTTTCCGTTAAATCTTTAACTGAACAATACCATATATCGTATAAATAATATACAATGGTTATAATAAAAAAATAAATATGAAAATATATTTCTCTCTCTTGACTTATATTTTTTTGCGTATAAAATAGATATTATGAGTGATTATCTTGATATAAATAATGAAGAGTTATTAAAAGATTTTTTCAGCGAAGCTGAACAACAGGTAGAAAATCTTGAAAGTAATATTCTCGTTATTGAAAATGATCCGACAAATCATGAAGCAATTGACGAAATTTTCCGGGCTGCTCATACCTTAAAGGGTGGTTCTGCCACGGTGGAAATGACTGAACTTTCCAGTTTTACCCATGTTGTGGAAGATTTGCTCGATGAAATACGGTCTGACCGGGTGTCTGTGTCAGAGGATGTTGTAGATGTTTTACTTTCTTCCATTGATGTTATTAAAGCAATGCTTGAAGCCCGTCAGAACGGATCAATATATGATGCGGATGTAGAACCAATCAAGAATAAGCTCAAATCATTTATTCCTGCAAAAAAAGATAAATCCTCCGGAGTACAAAAAAAATCACCTGTCGCGCCTGCTCCGGTTGCGACACCAGTTCCTGTGTCGTCTGGTCCCGGTTTGATTCCGGCTCCCGGTTCTTTGTTGTCTGAGTATGACTTACTTGAACTAAAACAGGCATGTCCTGCCGGTCAAAAGTTGTGGGGCGTCACCGTTCTGTTTGATGAAAAGAATCCGATGAATTCTGTCGGTGGTATACAAGTTTTCGCTGCGTTAAAAAATAAAGGTATGGTTTTGAAAACTATACCGGAATTTGATGAACTGTATGAAGATACATTTCATCAAAAAGTTGTGTATTTTGTTGCAGCTTCCGTAACTGCTGATGAATTGGAAGATACTGCTTTTATTCCCGATGTCACTGATTGCACGGACGCGCAGGCTATTGAGTTGGCAAGTCCGGCTCCGTCAGCTGCGTCTGCTTCTATTGCAGTGGCACCGGTTGCGGTTCCGGTACAGAAAACAGAAATAATTTCTGATGCGCCGTCTGTTCCTGCCGCTCCCGTTGAGGTTCCTGCTGAACAAAAACAGGCGTCTGCAGATAATGACGGGGCGGCGGTACAAAATGCAGCTCCGGCCGCCAAGCCGGCTCCTGCAAAAGATTCTGCAAAGAAAAGCACCGGAAACCATTCGAGTTCAGGAAGTCTTCTGAGGGTCGATTCAAAGCGTATCGATTATCTATTAAATCTGGTCAGTGAAACAGTTATAACTAAAGCTTCTTTCAACCAGATTGCAATGCAGGTGGGAGATCTGCTGGTGCATTTCCAGGCTATCGGTTCTGCGTATAAAGAAAAGGTTCACAGTTTGTTTGAACAATTGCCTAAATTCCTTGAAGAGATACAAAATGGTTCTTCTGTAAAAGATATTCGCAGTACGATTAATGAACAATTTGGAGATATTGTTTCCGTATTCGATCCGTTTGAATCTGATTTTAAAGGTCTGGTTGCAAAATTCCGGTCTTCTACCCAGAATTTGGGTAGCATCGCCAGTGAGTTGCAGGAAGGTGTGATGAAAATCAGGATGGTACCTATCAGCCAGATTTTCTCTCGGTTCCCTCGGGTTGTCCGTGATCTCAGCAAAGATTTGAATAAAAAAGTTAACCTTGTTATTGAAGGTGAAGAGACAGAGTTGGATAAATCTGTTATTGAAGATTTATTAGATCCGATTATGCATTGTGTCCGTAATTCTCTTGATCATGGAATTGAACACCCTGAAGACCGGAAAAAATTAGGAAAGAATGAAGAGGGAACGCTGTTGCTGAAGGCCAGCAACGAAGGAAACCAGATTGTTATTGATATTGCCGATGACGGGGCAGGTATTGATGTCGCCCGTGTACGACAGAAGGCAATAGACAGAGGACTTATCCATCCGAATAAAATTTTGACAGATCAGGAAGCATATCAGTTGATTTTTGAACCCGGTTTTTCTACTTCTGATAAGATTACAAATGTATCCGGCCGCGGTGTCGGACTGGATGTTGTAAAGACACAGATTGAGAAATTGAATGGTTCGGTTATTGTTTCATCAGAACATGGTGTCGGTTCTAAATTCAGTATCCGGTTGCCATTGACATTGGCGATTATTCAGGGACTTTTGGTAAGAGTAGGGGAAGAAGTGTATTCTATCCCGATTGCGTCTGTTATTGAGAGTCATCGGGTTAAAGTTAATGAAATCAGTACGATTGATAATTACGAAGTTCTGAATGTTCGTAATGAAGTTATCAGTATTCTGAGGTTGAACAGGTTGTTTAACATCAAGCATACTGATGAACAGGAATACTGTTTTATTGTTATCGTTGGTTCCGCAGATAAAAAAATAGGTATCATGGTGGATTCCCTTATTGGGGAAGAAGACGTGGTTATCAAACCATTGAAGGATCAGTTTACGAATTCTCCCGGAATTGCAGGAGCCTCTATTTTAGGTGATGGTTCTGTTTCTCTGATTATTGATGTCAGTCAGTTGCTGGAACTGGGTGTCCGGCAGGAATTGACCGAACGGGAAAAGCAGGATGAACTGGAAATGTCGGTATAAGGGGTATATATGGATACTGTAACAGAAACAAAACCGTCTGCTGTGTTGAATGAACTTCCGGTAGAAGAACAGAAAGACAGTATCGTTGCTGTTGATTTTAAAATGGTAACGTTTGCTCTGGCGGGTAAAGATTATGCAATTGATATTATGAAAGTAAAAGAAATTGCTAAGGCTGGCAATTTTACCTATGTACCTAACACCGTACCTTTTGTATTAGGAGTTTATAATCTTCGTGGTGAAATTATCCCGATTGTTGATTTACGCCGTTTTTTTAATATTGAAGTTCCGGAATATTCAAAGTCAACCTTGGAAAGTATGTTAATTGTTACGGTTGAAGATCAATTATTTGGTGTTGTAGTAGATGCAATTGATAAGGTTATTGGTATTCAGAAAAGTACAATACAGCCGCCGCATCCGTTGTTTGGTGATATAAATATAAAATATATTTCGGGGGTTGCGGAAAGTAATGACCGGTTATATGTATTGCTTGATGTAGACCGTATCTTTGGGGTTAGGGGACCAGTACGGATGGAAGAGGAAAATCAGACGTCTGTCACGACTTCTGAACCACAGCATACTATGCCGGAAAAGAAAGAAGTGTCCACCACTCGTGTTGCAGAACCTGCTCGGGAAAATATTACAAACATTGATTATACTTTTATACGGGATAGTTTACAGAAACTGAAATCTTTTTATGTATCTCCGGTAAATGAAGCTTGGGTAAAACGTCGCTTTGAAGAATGGGCTGCTTCCAAAGGTGGTAACAATGTTCAGTTGCTTGAACCTCAAGATGCAGATAGTTTTTTGAGTTCCTTTTATTCATCACAAACCGGTGTATTCTGGTCTAAAGAGTATGCAGAATCTGTTTTTAAATCACTTCCTGATAATTCTGCTAAACAGATTACTGTCTGGAATCCCGGATGTGGAAAAGGATACGAATCTTATTCTTTGGCTTGTGTATTAAAAAAGCGGTATCCGAACGCACGTGTAAAAATTTATGCCCAGGATGTAGATTTACTGAATATTTCTAATGCACCGCTGTTGCAGATTCCGGCAGAAGTTGCCGGAGGTTGGTATAAATCTTTCGTTGTACAGTCTGTTTCTGGGGGATATACATTTGCATCAGAAATCAAAGATATGATATTATTTGAATATCATGATTGTATTCATGCAAATACGATGCCTGTAGTAGACATTATTTTTGCCAGGGATTTGTTATCTTTTGTTGCTCCGTCTGTGCAGGCAACTTTACTGGGGGATTTTGACGAAAAGTTGAAAGGTAATGGTGTTGTTTTTGTCGGTGAAAATGAGACGCTGGCTCATATTCACGACTGGTCTGAGAAAATGATTAATTCAATCGTTGTATATACTAAAGGCTAATAAAATAAGGGGTAGACATGAGAGTCGAATATATCAATCCTTTTGTTGAAACAGCATATAATGTGCTGAAAGAGGTTCTTGGTGGAGAAGTCAAGCGGGGCGATTTGTATCTGAAATCAACGTCAATGCCGGTTATGGGTGTTGCGGCATTAGTTGGATTGGCTGGTGATGTAGAAGGTCGTGTTTTATTTGATATGACATTGGATACAGCGTTACGGATTGCATCTCAGATGAATATGGAAGAATTGCCTCAGTTTGATGAATTGGCAAAGGCAACTATTACTGAGCTGGCAAACCTGATTACCGCACAGGCAGTTACAAAACTGCATGAACTTGGATTTAAATTTGATTTGACTCCACCTGCATTGTTTACTGGTGAACGAATGGAGATTTCTGATCATGAGGTGGAAGCTCTGATTGTACCCATGTTGACGGAGCAGGGTAAAGTGGAAGTTAATGTTGCAATCCGGGAACGGATATAAGAGGAGAAAAATATATGAAAACAAAACAGGATTTTCCTTCAATTAATGAACGTCCGCCGGAAGGCATTCGGGTTGATGGAACAAAAGTAAAAATTCTTATCGTTGATGACTCTATCTTCGTTGCAAAGCAGCTGGGACAGATCTTGTCCAGCGAAGGTTACGAAATTGTTGCGACAGCGGTAGATGGCAAAGAAGGTGTTGATAAATACAAGGAATTATATCCTAACGTAGATATTGTTACTATGGATATTACAATGCCCCGTATGGATGGAATAACAGCACTGGAACAAATTATGGCATTTGATAAAGATGCCCGTGTAGTTATGGTCAGTGCGCTGGGTAAAGAGGAATTGGTAAAAAAATCCTTAATGCTTGGTGCAAAAAATTATATTGTCAAACCTTTGGATAGAAAGAAAGTTCTGGAACGGATAAGTGCGGCTATAAAATAGTCGTAGTACCGGACAAATAAAAACAGCGGTTTATGCAGCCGCTGTTTTTTTTATTTAATTTAAAATAAAAAACTGTTTCAATGTACTTTTATTGCCGAACATTGAAACAGTTTTGGGCGATACTGGAATCGAACCAGTGACCCCAAGCGTGTCATGCTTGTACTCTAACCATCTGAGCTAATCGCCCGTTATTGAAATCTGTTTCAATAGTATAGCGATTTGTGCGTGATTCGTCAATATATAATTTAGGAGAGAGTTTATTTTATGGTTAATGCATTATTTTATTCTTCAAGGCAAACTTATTACCCGGATATTTGCCGCCGGATGGATGCAGCTAAGTATCAGTATTGGACAACAGATTCCTTAGACCGGTTTTATATTCTGTTGGCAAAATATAAATTTGATTTTTTGTTTTATGATTTCCAGGATAGTTTTCCTTCCGCTGATGCAGTAAAAGATCATCTGCAACAGTCTTTTACTACCGCACCGGTATTTTTCTTCAATCAACCCCGAAAAAGTGATATGGATATGCTTACAGGATGGTTGGATATAATTTCCTGTGAATACCGGAAATTCAACACGAGTGATGTTGATAAATTCCTGTATACTGTTTCCGGGGTGAAATATAAGCAGTTGTGGAATGCAGTCTCACTGTACAATTTACCGCATCACCTGGAATCTAATCTATCCGGGCGGACATCTTTTCTTTTTGATGTACCGGTGGAATATTCAGAAAAAATCGAGGATATTCAATCAGAAGAAAAAAACAACCAATGTGAAAGAAATCCCGGAATACAGGAAAAATTCCCGACGCCGGCGGTCAATGACGATAATGAAGATGATGCACAGGGATCCTTTTTCTGCGACCATCAAATTGTACCGGGAAACAATGCGGAAAGTCTTATTCAGATTATAGCAGCAAAAGAAAAATATCATTTAAGTTTTCATGAATGTGTTTTATTAGATTTACTGTATCAGCGTAAAAACCAGTTAGTCTCTATTGATGAGATGATGGATGTTCTTTGGGAAGAATCAAATGAAAAACATAAAAAAACAATTTATTTTTATATGCATAATATCCGTAAAATATTGGAACAACATTTTGCCGGCAAGGGAACCGTTGCCAGGGTAAAAAAAAATTACTACAGTTTGCTGTTTTTTTGAAAAACCTGCCCCAAAACAATAATGTTATGGGGGCAGCCTTTTATGGCATTATTATAGTAATTTGCAGACTTGATGATTGCCGGATGCCTGATGTGTATGTTTCAGAGCCTGTACTGATATTTACCGTAGAAATAGATTCTTCTGTTGCCAATGTTTTGGTAGATGAGGAATCTTTACTGCCGGCAGCTTTTTTCTGTGCTTCCTGCTGGGGAGCCGTTACAATTCCGTTTTCTGCTGTCTGAATCGATTGCCCTGCTTCAACATTTATATTTTTTGTTCTGTTTTGCGGAGTATAGGTCCAGACACCTGTTGTTGCTGTCAGTGTTCCTGCTGCTGAGAATTCACCGGATGTTCCCCGGACAGAAGCTGTCGCAGTAGGACTTCTGACTGTAAATGCTGTTGTTCTGCCTGGAACAGCCTTGACATCAATTTTCAACTTTCCCGTGGATAAATTCATTTCTGTATCATAATTTTGGTCAGATTCTGACAGTTTGCTGATGGTTATCCGTGACAGAGGTTCCACCGTAAACCGGGAATCACCGATTTTTAGCACGGCTGTTGATCTGAATCCAGTAGAAATTACGGTTCCTTGATCAAGAAAGCTGCCCTGTGACAAGGGAACCCATCCGTTTTCTGTTTGGTACTCAGCTTTTCCGGTAAAAGAAATAACTTCTGCTTTATCAGGTTCTGCTGCCAGGGCTGTTGCCAGCAGTATGCCCGCCAGAACTACTAATCTCCTTTTATGCATATATTCCCCCTTTTAGAAACTGAGCGCCGCTCCCAAAGAAATTTTAGTTGCCGGTAAAGAATTTTCTGCGGCAAAGAAGTGTGCTGCTTGAAGTATAATTGCTGTATCGCTGAAGAACTGCCAGTGAAAGTTTCCGTCCAAATATATTCCCTCGTATTGCATATCTGTTGCAGAGAATACAGCATCAACTCCGGTTTCCAGATACATTGTCCGGTGTGGAGTTATGGATGCGGTAAATCCTGTCGTAAATATATTCTGCCAAGGAATACTGGTGAAAAACCCGCTGGTTGCTGTCAGTGTGGAGAATTTTTCGGAAGCATACAAAATATCTCCTGAAAAACTCATGTTCAACGTGTTTAAATACCACGTAATGTTTGTTGTAGCCAGGAGTCCAAAATCACGATGCTGATCTTCGGAAACCAAAGAGCCACTGACTGATGTTGTGTGGAATACAGTCGCTGTCAGAGGTCCGTTTATTACAAAAGATGCTTCCGCTATATTGCCGTTTACCCCTTGTAATGCAATCCCGCCCCAAATATCCGTTGAGATTGTCTGATTGAGGAATACATAAGGGAAAGAAACGCCGCCTGTTACCATCAGGTACGGAAGGGACAGGGAATAAACCGGAGTTTCTATCAGATTGTATGCATCCATATTTGTCATTGTTGTGAGCTGACTGTTAATAAGACCGGTATACCCCGTGTACATCGATGCAGTAAACCCCGGCGAATAATAGTTAAGATACACACCATCCGAAGGCTGTGAAAAGAACCGGGAAGTAACATCAGAAACAGGAAATCTGCCAATAGCTGCTGTAAAGAGACCATTCGGTGATGTGACAGAAAAATTGAATTTCAAAACGGTTGCATCCACAATATGGGTAAATTCCCCGTCATATGTTTGAAAACGGTATAAGCCTTCTGCGGCAAAATACGATAAACCGTCTTCATTAAACGGAATTTTCAAAAAGAGGGATGTATCCAGATTGTTTTCAAACATAAACGGTGCCGGGTTGTTCTTTAATAGTGTGGCATCATTTTTTATCAGACCTCCAAAATCCAATCCGAATAACAGACTTGAAAATAACAATAACAGTGACAGACTGGCGATTTTTTTCATATTATACTTCCTTCTGTACCGGTTATTTCCGCAGGAATTGTTCCGCATATTCCATACAACTATACATAATATTCAAACCTTTGAAACCAGAAACCGCCATTCCTGGGTCATCGGTTGCTGCGATGATATTCAGTGCTTTTAGTTCCCGGTATGCATATCTGTTTGCTTTTGTTATACGGTATAGGAGACCACCGGGAATGCTCCAGGTTTTCATACATAGTCCGGAAAGTTCTGCCAGTGTTACCGGCGACTGTGGTTCCGCTGAATCTTGCCAGAAACCTGCTTGTACGAGCACGGTATGAGCCTGTTCAAAAGATAAAGATTCATTTCCCGTATCCAACCATGTTGCAGCAATATACGCAGCCTGCGCCCGGGTCATCAACGGAGTATCCAGAATCGTTGAAACGGCGTCAGCCTGTTGGGCAAAGATATTCAGACTAAGACAAATAAAAACAGTAAATCCGGCAAATAAGTTTTTTCTCATCCGTATTTCTCCATAAAAAAATAAAAAAATGCTTGTTACATCCTGCTAAAGATTATAACACATGTTATACTTTTTAACTATGAAGAATGAAAGAAATAATATATTGTTGCAGAAAAAAGCAACTTTTGGAGTCTGTTGCATTTTAATTGTAATCTGCGGATTAATTGGCGGACTGGGAGGATTCAGCAAAATTGATAATACAGCTTATGATTTGCTGTTGAGAATCATTCCTGAACCGCCGGTTTCCCAGGAGGTTCTCTTTGTAGATATTGACGACCAGTCTCTTGATATTATGGGGACATGGCCCTGGAGCCGGGATATTTTGGCGGATGCCTTAATCAGAATGAAAGAATTGGGAGCTGAATATGCGGTATTTGATATTGAATACCTGACCCGATCCCAAGACGGTATAAATCCGGATATGGCAGATGAAATTCCCCTGCTGATTGCAGCCGGGCAGTCAACAGTAGTATCTGTCATGGAAAGCCTTGCTGCTGCGGCTGCAGCCGGGCAGTTTGATGCAGAATACCTGCCGGAAATCAATGCGGGAGTATTGGAAACGGATATTCTGCCAGCATTCAGTGAATTGCAACAGGCTGTCGAAAACATCAGCCGGGATAATGACGATTATTTTGGAAGGGCAGTCCAATTCTTCGGTAATACTTGGTTGACGGTAAACTATGCGGATATTATTACAACTTCTGACGCAGTTAAAGAATACACAAAGGAACGGTTTCTGTTCAATTCTGTCACGGATACTGCTAACCGTATTTATAAAACAAACAGAAATACAATCCGTGACCAGCAGATTATGGAAGGATTCTCTCCCACATACGAACCGATTCTCAAAAGAGCGGCGGGGGCCGGTTTTACCAATGTAATCATTGACAGAGATGGCAGCCGCCGCCGGGTTGAACTTTTGTACCATAAAGACGGAAAATATTTGGGGCAACTGGTTTTTGCTCCATTGCTGGATAAGCTGGATACCCGGGAACTTGTGCGTACTATAGACAGTCTGGTTATAAAAAATGCGTTGCTGCCGGGCAATTCTGTCCGGGAAGATATTACGATTCCTTTAGATAGTGACGGGTATATGCTGATAAACTGGATGCACGGAGACTTTACAGACAGTTTCCGGCATACTCCTGTTATTGCTCTTGTATATTTAGATGATTATGAAAAGCAAATAGCAGCTTGCATAAACTGGTTATACAATGACTGTTATCTTCTTGCTGCAGATGGGAGCTGGCTTGATTATTATACCGGTTCCCGGGAACTTGCCGGCCAATATGCGGTTTTAACTGCACAAAAACAATTCCTGCTGGAAAAATGCAACGGATTTGATACGGATAATGATCCGCTGGATGGAATTATTTCTGCCGAGGAATACAATGCATATTTTACAGCCCGGCAGGATTTTTTTGACAGCTGCCGGACTTTTGCCGCCGGTACCAGTTTTGCACAGATAGAAAACCGGTTGGAGGAACTTGCTGCAGAAGGAGTTCCGGCAGAGGAAATAACCGCTTTCCATTCTGCTGTTTCGGAAACATACCAATTGCTGGAATCTGCTTTATCAGCATATACAGAAAGTTTTAATTTTTTATCGCAGGAATACGCCGGTGCGTTCTGCATTATCGGTAACAGTGCTACGGGAACGACTGATATGGGTACAACGCCGTTTATTGCACGGTACCCGAATGTGGGGACCCATGGGAATGTATATAATACAATTGTCACCAAATCGTTCATCCGTCCTGTTTCCTGGCTGTATTTGTTTGCTGCCGTATCTCTGTTGCTGCTTGTTTTTTCCTGGTTTACCCGGAATCTGAAACAATCTGTACAAGTTATTGCCGGAGGAATTGGTGTCTGTGCGGTGCCGGTTTTTGCGATATGTATTATGCGGTTTGGACTTGTGTATATTCCAGTATCCGCATCCCTTACCGTTGTCCTTTTAGGGTATGCGGCAGATGTTGCTTTCCGTTTTTTTTATGCGGAACACGACAAGCGTTTTCTGCGGCAGGCTTTTTCAACGTATCTTTCAAAGGATGTGGTTGATGATATCGTCACCCACCCTGAAAAACTGGCATTGGGTGGAACGGAAAAAAATATAACAGCACTGTTTTCTGATATAAAAAGCTTTTCAACATTGTCAGAGAAAGTTTCACCGGTTCAGCTCGTTTCCATTTTGAATGGCTACCTGACAACCATGAGCGATTTAATATTGGAAGAACAAGGAACGATTGATAAATACATCGGGGATGCAATTGTTGCCTTTTTTTTTTTTTTTTTAGAAGTGCACGATCATGCATTCCGGGCATGTGCCGCTGCAGTCAGGATGAAACAGGCGGAAAAGCGGTTTAACGAAACCCATACAGCCGACGGAACAATTCCTATGCCGGTTTTGACACGGATTGGTATTAATACAGGAAAAATGGTTGTCGGTAATATGGGTACCGACCGCAAGATGAATTATACCATTATGGGTAACAATGTTAATATTGCTGCCCGGCTGGAGGGTGTCAATAAAGTCTATGCATCCTGGGTTTTGGTATCGGAAAGCACCTGGCAGGAAGCAGACAGTGGCACTCATGCCGGTGTGCTTGTTGCCCGGCGGCTTGACCGGGTGCGGGTTGTCGGGATTAACGAGCCGGTACAGCTGTACAACATTATGGGATTTGCGGCGGAAATGAGCCGGGAAGAAAAATTGTCGGTAGATGCATTCCATGACGGTTTGGAAAAATACCTGAACCGCCGGTTTGCGGAAGCAGAAGATTTATTCAAAAAAGCTGCCGATTTAAATCCGGAAGACGGTGCACCGGGCGTATTTATTGAACGTTGCCGGAAATTTATTGCCGAACCGCCGGCGGCTGGTTGGGATGGTGTAATGACAATGGCAACTAAATAAAGTCTGTCTAAGTAAAGCCCGCGGATTCAGGGAGCTATGTGTTGCTGTTACGGGGTTGTGTCCATTCCCGTAGCAGCAACAGTTCCGGCCGGTACTCAAAATGCATATTATCCCAGAGAGCCCATTTGCCGCCCCAGATAAAACCGTGGGATTCAAAAATGTCTACCACAGCTTTTGGTGGAGTCCACCGCCGGTCCAGCGGTATGAGCATCCATTCATCATTCCAGTAGCTGATCCAGTTCCAGTACAGGTTTTTCTGTCCCCAGCCGACCGGCAGAATATCTACCGCAATCCCCCAGCTGTGGTTACTCCGGGATTGACTGTCTGCTATTTCCCGCCAGTTATAACCTTCCACGCTGAGCAGGTTATCGATGAATGTCTGTACTTCCTGGTTTGTTTGTGCTGCTGCCGTGATGTCCTGTTCCACCAACCGGAGTTTTCCGGTAATGTCTTCATGAACACTGACAGTTTTTCCAAGAAAAGTTACGGTTATAATATGGGATTCCATAGCATTCCGGGTTTTACCGTCGTATAACGCATCGTAAAATTCTATGTTATACGGAGGAGCATTACCCCGTTTATCAGAATCCGAAGCTTCCGTAATCTTCTGGATTGTTTCTTCTGAAAAATCAGCGGGATCTGCCAGTTCCCATGGATATTGGTAATCCACATACGGGCGCCACTGTGCTGATTCTGTTTGAATTTGTTCAGGGAGCAACCGTCCGTTTGCCCAGAAAAATTTTTCACCGTCAGCTATCAGATACCAATCTCCGATATTTCGGTCATATCCTATTTGTGATATTTTATCAGGATATGCCTGATAAAAAGCTGTTATGACCAGTTCTGCCACCCCGGCTGTTTCTGCCGGTGGTGTTGCCGGATACAGATTGCTTAACGCCAGCAGGGCAACGCAATAGAATATTGTTTTATACATATTATACCACCTTAAATGACCGGATAACAGTCTGGAAATCTTCAGGAGAAAGGATAGCGCCTTTTGTTGCCACAACCGCCGCCGCCAATCTGTTTGCCTGTTCTGCAGCTTGTTTCAAGGGGAACCCCATCTTTAAATAGGCGATTAAAGCTCCAATATGGGAATCGCCGGCACCAATGGTATCCGTAACTTCAGCCGGAAAACCGGGAATGTGGCAAACCTTGTCGTCTTCCAGAACAAGGGCTCCTTCTTTGCCTAGAGTAATAACCAGCATATTCCCCGTTTTCCGGTAAAGACAGCGGGCTGCGTCTGCAGGATCGGAACAGCCGGTAAAAGAACAGGCTTCTTCCCTGTTCAGATGCAGCACCGGTTTCAGCCGGAATAACCGTTCCAGATGGTCTGCCGGCAGATATTGTATCCGTGGTCCCGGTGCAAAAAATACAATAAGTTCAGTATGTTCTTCTAAAAAAGATATTATTTCGATACCGGTCGGCTCTTCAATTTCCAGTCCGCAAATATACACGCTGTCCGCATTGTTGCAGTCTATGCGGGTCATCCAGTTTTTTTGGAACAGGTATTCAGCTCCGTGGCAGGACATAAAAGAGCGTTCGCCTCCGTCTTCTACCAGACAGTAGCAGCATCCGTTAGGAATGTTATCCAGCCTGATAAAACACGGGATTCCTGTATCTGCAAGGCGGGCTGCTACATAGTCGCCGTAAATCCCGCTCCCTACCGGTGAACACAAAATATGGGGAGTTCCGGTCAGCCGCAACATATGGGAAACATTGTATGCACAGCCGCCCAGTTGCATATGTTGGGAAACTATATTGACGTCTTCCCCTGTTGCGGGAATGCGGGGAACCTGTACAATTATATCAACTACAGTTGAGCCAATAACCAGAGTCTGTTTCATGGTAGCACTATACCAGATTTTATATGGAATTTCCAGTTTTACAGTATTATATGGTAACAAACCGAATACCGGATTGTGGCTGAAGATTGCTGTGGCTGCCGAATCTGTTGCAGGTGCGGAACAAACAAGGCTGCTGCGGTTCTGCCGGTGATCCGGGATTTCTGTTGCTATAAAGTATATTTATCCATCAGCATTCGGAATGTTACCGTAGGATTTATAGCCGGCTACAAATCCGCATCTTCCGGATTGTCAGGCATAATGATTGCGGCAATGATATAGGCAATCAGTCCGGCCCCGACGCCGGTTAATGCAATAACCGCTGTAATAATTCTGACGAATGTCGGATCAACCGAAAAATATTCGGCGATCCCGCCGCATACTCCGCAGAGCATCCGGTTCCGGGAACGGTATAATTTTTTCTTTGGTTTCAGTTCGTTCGGTATAGACATCTGTTTTCCTCCAGAAATTATTCGCTGATGGACACGGTGACTGAGCCCATGCCGCAGGTTATGTCAAACATATTTTTAGCAGCATACGGTGATACGGTTTTGCCGCCGATTCCGCTGATGCGGGTGTCATTGATTTGTATACTGCCCATGCCAACTTCGGCAGTATAAGCGTAATCTTCCGGCTGCCCGGTTGTACAGAGATTTATTTCCCCCATGCCACATTGGATTTCCGTTGTACCGGAAATTTTTCCGTTTAGGTCAATAGACCCCATCCCGCAGTCGATATTCAGTTTTTTTGTCACGGTAAGTTCTGATATATCACAAGAACCGGCTCCAATACTGATACTGCCGGTTATACATGATACCGGCGCATCCATAGAAATTCTACCGGCTCCGGATTGTATGTCTATACGGTCAAACCGGTATCCGGCAGGAACGGTGATATAAAGCACTGCTGCTTCCCTGCCGGTACCGGAACCAAACGGGAGCTGCCGGAACCACTGCTCTCGGGTTGTAATGTGCAGTGTTCCGCTTTTCACTTCTGCAGTGTATATCCGTTTTTCTGCCTGAATGGTAAAAATATTGCCTATAGAACCGGTTATCCGGGCATCTGCTGCGTCAAAATCAAATGACAGTGCTGCAATATTTTCTGATTCTGACGCTATTATTTGTTCTACTACATCCTTTCCGGAATTCTGTCCGGTATTGCTGCCGGTACGCCGGTTTTCCAGTAAGTCAAATGCGTTTTGCGGAGAAACCCCTGCCGCTACGGCGACAATGAACAGGATAAACCCCACCAGTATGAGCGAGAGTCCGATAATCAATGTGACTTTTGCTGCGGTTTTCATTTCTGGGTCCCCTTTTTATTGAACGGCAACCGGCATACGTATACGATGCCGCGGATAATTCTGGGAAACAGTTGGGCAAACACCCAAATGCCGGCAGTGATACAGATGAGTCCGGCTCCGGCAAGCATCAACCCGGTTCCGCAGAGCAATAATACCGGCAAAAGACCCGGCCAAAAAACAAAACTGAGTACAGACAGCGCAATACCTGCTGCCAGTATTGCCAGGGCAGCAACGGTCAATCCCGCCGCAACGGCAACAGCCGCCACAATCAAAGCGAACAGAATACCTGCAGCGGAACACACCAATGGAACCCATACCGGTATCGTGATGATAGCCAGAACAATAACCAGCAAGAGTTTTATACCGGAATTGTCCGAAGCTGTAGGCGGAACGGTTTTTTCCGTTTTGTTTCCATCGTAACCGGAATAGCCGGCATGGCTCCGGTTGCGGCCTGCTTCTGCCGGTCCGGCTGCGTTTGAGCCGGAACTGCTTCCGGCATTTGTCCGTTGCCGGTATAGTGGTTCCGGTACACCGGGTACACTGTTCAGGATATTCCGGGCGACTTCTTCCGGAGAACCAAGTTCTGCTGCGACGGCTTCTTCTTGTTCAGGGCCTGCATCGTCAAAGTATTCACTGTAGTACAGAACCGCCGCTTCCCGTTCCGATTCCGGGAGCGCCAGTAATTCCTGCCGCAGCGCTGCAATGTATGCTGCCTTATTCATAATCCCCTTCCTTTTGTGCCGTGCCTGCCGGTATTCCAAATAGTACTGCATCGATTTTAGTCCGGTACTGAATCCATTGCCGGCGGTATTCATCCAGACGGATCATACCGTTGGATGTAATTTTATAATAACGCCGGTTTCTCCCATTATAAGCTTCATCATAGGTTTCCAGACAGTTGTCTTTTTGCAGCCGCCGGAGAACCGGATACAGTGTGCTTTCCGAAATATTCATGATGGTGCGGATTTCCTGAGTGATTTTATATCCGTACGTTCCTTCCCGGGCGACAACAGAAAGGACAACCGCATCAAGCAGTGCTGTACCTGTCATAAATTCCATATTCGTACCTTATACAATATTATATTGCATATAATATTGTATTTGTCAATAACTAGATTTATATATCCACAATAAATTTTTCCGGCTTCGGAACAAAGTACGGGGAACGGTGGATTGCAACTGAAGTTCTATCTGTACGGACCAGATAAAAAAAGCAGGTACGGATTGACAAAACCGGTAAAAAATTGCGGATTTTTCTTTTTTTGGGCGCATGCCGCCGAGGGCGGCACCGGGTCGGCTCCGGGCTTCCGGTTCCGGGGCAGCGTAAA
>CALXOI010000009.1 GCA_944389965.1 uncultured Treponema sp. | reverse complement strand
CTTTTGCGGCGAACCTGACTTGAACAGGCACAGCTCGCGCCACCAGCACCTCAAGCTGGCGTGTCTACCAATTCCACCATCGCCGCATATAATATAAATGTATCAATGGAATTATAATATCAAAAACAGATTATCTTGTCAACTTGCATATTTTACTGCCTGATATTGTGGCCAAAGAGGAATACCTGCTGTTGGTTTTTTTATAACTTTTGGGGATAAAAAGAAACCCGCATCTTTTTTTTACTTTTACCGTGGTGGAACATACACCCATCTGCTGAAGGCGGATTTTGTGGAAAATCATCTGTGAATTTTAGTGTTATGTGTAATTACTGGTACTAGTATTTTTGTACTTTATACGTTATACTGATTTAAACCCGCTGGACGGGCGGTAATCTTCAATTTTTATACGAGGAGAAACCTATGGTTTATTCGGCAGAAGTGGAACATATGTGTCCGCTGGCTAAGGCCGCTTATCATGGACCTGCTCCCATTCCGGAAGAAGGAAAATGGGTTCAGGCAAAAGAAATCAAGGACATTTCCGGTTTTACCCACGGTATCGGCTGGTGTGCACCCCAGCAGGGAGCCTGCAAGCTGACACTGAATGTTAAAGAAGGGGTAATCCAGGAAGCGCTGGTTGAGACAATCGGTTGTTCCGGTATGACCCACTCAGCGGCAATGGCTTCTGAAATTCTTATCGGAAAAACAATCCTTGAAGCGTTGAACACCGACTTGGTGTGCGATGCCATCAACACTGCGATGCGGGAATTGTTCCTTCAGATTGTATACGGACGCAGCCAGTCTGCTTTCTCTGAAGGAGGTCTCGTTGTGGGCGCTTCCCTTGAAGACTTGGGAAAAGGACTCCGCTCCCAGGTGGGAACTATGTTCGCTACCCTGAAAAAAGGTCCCCGCTATCTGGAAATGGCAGAAGGTTATGTGGAAAAGGTTGCCGTTGATTCAGAAGGCGCAATTATCGGTTACAAATTCATCCATTTCGGAAAAATGATGGAATTCATCAAGAAGGGTGACGATCCTGCAACAGCCATGGATAAAGCCCGCGGTTCATACGGCCGTACTACGGAAGAGCAGGGCGCAGTTAAGCTGATTGACCCCCGCAAGGAATAAAGGAGTATTGATATGGCAGAAAAAATTACCTTTGAAAGCTATGAACGCCGTATTGATAAAATCAACAAGGCTCTGAAAGAAAACGGCATTTCTTCTATAGAAGAAGCAAAAGAAATCTGCGACAAGGCAGGTATTGATCCCTACAAGACGGTTGAAGAAACCCAGCCCATCTGTTTTGAAAACGCAAAATGGGCATACGTGGTTGGTGCCGCCATTGCCCTGAAGAAAGGCTGTAAAAACGCCGCCGACGCTGCGGAAGCAATCGGTATCGGCCTTCAGGCTTTTTGTATTCCCGGTTCCGTTGCGGAAGACCGCAAAGTAGGTCTGGGCCACGGAAATCTGGCAGCCCGCCTTCTCCGGGAAGAGACAAAATGCTTCGCCTTCCTGGCGGGGCACGAATCCTTCGCCGCTGCTGAAGGTGCCATTAAAATCGCCGCAAAAGCAGACAAAGTCCGCAAGGAACCTCTGCGCTGTATCCTGAACGGTTTGGGAAAAGATGCCGCCCAGATTATCAGCCGTATCAACGGGTTCACCTATGTGCAGACCCAGTTTGATTATTTCACCGGCAAACTGAAAATCGTAAAGGAAATCCCCTATTCAAAGGGAGAACGGGCAAAAGTAAAATGCTACGGTGTTGACGATGTACGGGAAGGTGTCGCCGTCATGTGGCATGAGGGTGTTGATGTTTCTATTACCGGAAACTCCACCAACCCCACCCGGTTCCAGCATCCTGTTGCCGGTACCTATAAGAAAGAGTGCGTGGAGAAGGGCAAGAAGTACTTCTCCGTCGCTTCAGGCGGTGGAACCGGACGCACCCTGCATCCGGACAACATGGCTGCAGGTCCCGCTTCCTACGGAATGACCGATACCATGGGCCGTATGCACAGTGACGCCCAGTTTGCCGGATCTTCTTCCGTTCCCGCCCATGTTGAAATGATGGGCTTTTTGGGAATCGGAAACAACCCCATGGTTGGTGCCACGGTAGCGGTTGCTGTTGACGTGGCTACAGCTCTGAGCAAATAACAAGCATCCCGGTTTAGCCGGTTGTAGCTTTTGAACCCGCAGGGAAAACCTGCGGGTTTTTTTGTGGCGGAAAGGGGAGAAGGGGCCGTAACCGGTTAAAGACATGGATCTGAAGCAAAGTGATAATAAAGCAACCGGAATGCATGGGTAGAACTACATTTGCTCTTACAGCAGGAATATGGTATTCATTATATTTCCGTCTTACCGTACCGCATATTATTTACCGTGTTTCTGCTGCTGCAGGAAATATATTTTCTTGTTTTTTTTGATAAACACCGTTACAATTAACTTGTTATATAAATAAAATTTAAATAGAGCTGTTTTCGGGGGACTCATTTTATGAAAAAAATAATCGCCCTGCGTTTAATTTTAATTATCATGTCTGTAACATTGATATCATTAATTGTAAATTATTTCCTTCAGATTGGTATGTCCCGGCGGTCGCAGAACCATAATGCATTGCTTAAAATTGAACAGATTGAACAAATTTTAAATCAAAATCAGAAAAATTTAGAAACACTGGAATTATCCCAAAAAAATGATTCTATTATCCGTGCGGAAGCGGCGTCTTATATTATTCATAAAAATCCTGATATTATTACTGATAGAGTTGAATTGCAGCGGGTCGCCTCCCTGTTGCAGATTGATGAACTCCATATCTTCAATGAAGAAGGAACCATCTATGCAGGAACTGAACCGAAATATTATGGGTATAGTTTTTATTCCGGTGAGCAGATGAAATTTTTTCTTCCAATATTGTCGAATAAGTATCTGATAATCTGTCAGGATATTACGCCGAATACCGCTGAAAAAAAAATGATGCAATACACAGCGGTATGGGATGAAGATGGAAAAAATATTATTCAGATAGGTATAGAACCTTATCGCATTTTAGAAGCGCGCCGGTTGATTGAATTGTCATATTTGTTTTCCATGATGTCTTTTTCGGAGGGGGAAACACTATATGCAGTCGATATGGAAACTGGAATAATAAAAGGTTGTACAGACCAGACTCTTGTGGGGCAAACGGTTACTTCTGCCGGTTTCGTATTTCCTTTGCAAACCGATTCACCGTTCAAAGCAATGGTACAATCTCAGCCTGTTTATTGTTGTTTTAAAGATACTGGTAATCTATGGATTGGGGTAACAAAAACTGAATCTGTTTTGTACCGGGGTGTTGCGTCTACGTTGGTTATTATCAGTGTATATGTAGTTTTGTCTTCTCTGATTATTCTGGGTGCAATATTAATATACCTGAATAGTTATGTTATTGAAGGAATTAATACGATTATCCACAAACTTGCTCAGATTACTGCCGGAGATTTAGATGTAAAAGTAAATGTTGTTTCTGCGCCTGAATTTGCAGTATTGAGTGAACACATCAATACCATGGTTCTTAGTCTGCTGAATAATACAGTAAAATTATCGAAGATTTTTGATATGGCGAATGTGATGATTGGTGTTTATGAGTATAATTCAGATATGAAACGGGTCAGGGTAACCCGGAAAGTCCAAACACTGCTGCTTCTTAATGATGAGGTATTCGCCCGGTTACAGGCTGACAGACTTTTATTTCAGCAATACATTGATGATATTTGTAAAAAAGGCCGTACAGATTCACGGGATGTATACCAGGTTTCAGAAACACCGTTGTGCTATCTGCAAATCTTGCCGTTTTCTGATGGAAAAAGTACGGTAGGTATTATTTCTGATGTTACGGAATCAGTACTTGAAAAGCAGCATATTGAACACGACCGTGATTATGATGTACTGACCGGATTGCTGAACCGCCGGGCTTTTTATGCGTTGATGAATAAAATAATGGAGCAGAAAGAATATTTAACTGAATCTGTATTATGTGTCTTTGATATGGACGAATTAAAGACTATAAATGATACATACGGACATATGAATGGGGATATTGCGATTGAAGCTGTCGGAAAACTGTTGGTGAAATGTTCCGCTGACCGGAAAATTACCGCCCGGCTGGGAGGTGATGAATTTGTGCTGTTTATTTACGGTTACCGCCGGGATGAATTGGAATGTTTCCTGCAGGAATTGCACACTGCAATGATGGAAACCCAGGTTGTATTGACAGACGGGACAATCCGGGCTGTGCGGCTGTCAGGGGGATATGTATTTTATCCTGAACAGGATGTATCATACAGCCGTCTGTTGGGATATGCCGATTCCGCTTTATATAATGCAAAACGGAATAACAAGGGGTCTTTTGTACCATACCACTAGCCGGCACAGCCGCGTGTATAATCCGATTCAGTCACTGTAAATGTCATTCAATTTCCGGTATACTGTGTTTAATATCGTTTTCTGACTGTCGCTCAGGAGTCCGGATGTTTCATCAATCAGGGTTTCCAGACTGGAAATACTTTCGTTCAAAGCAGTGGAAAACCCCCGGGATACTTTGTACCAGTAGGAGTCTCGGCCATCGGTATACAGGCAGATAAAACCCAGTTCCTTGCTTTTTGCTTTTGCTTCTGCAACCCGTAAGATGAGCTGAAGGCTGCCGTACAGTTTTTCCAGCTGTTCCGGGTCGGAAATATTCAAGTTAAGTTTCCGGTTCCAGCTTTTTTCGGATATTGGTGTTAGGTTCAGCTGTCGTGCAAGGCGGAAAATCAGTTCAGCTTTTTCGCCGTTCAGCAGTATTTTATCTTTTATCTGTACAGCTGCTTTTAATCCTCCGTACTGGTTCAGTTTGCTTTCCTCATGTTCCTGCTGCAAGGCAGTCTGAAGCTGACCCCAAGGAAACAGCACGGTTTTTTTACCCTTCTGTTTTTGGATTTCAAAGGTGATTCCGCCGATTTTAATGCTGCCGGTGTCTTTGCCTGTTTTTCCGTTTTTTTCCGCAGCAATTTTATTCCGGTCTTTTTTTGCCGGCGGAATATCCTTTTGTTTTTTGCCGGATAAAACAGCTTCCAGACGGTTTTCCAAATCGGGATTGATTTTTGCCAGAACATTCCGGGTAAGCGGGGAAACGGACATGGCAAACATCCGGGATGTACGCACAATTTCCCCTGCGATGATATACTGGGGATTCACCCGGAACATACTGGAACCGGGATGTATCTGTATATGGTCGGCTGTCAGGCTGCGGTAATTTTCCCTGCCTTCCCGGATACAGACAAACTGAATCATCCCTGCCGCAATGCAGCACAGATAATCATCCGCTGCGCCGCCGCCGGTCAGGGGAATTCCCATATCGGTCGTTATCTGTTCCAGCTGGATTTTTATATTTAATATTTCAGCCATCACCCGTTCGTCAAGGTAATTGTTCTTGCAGAACCGGCTCGGATTTTTCATAGCAGTATATGTACGGAACAGTTTGACATAGGACAGAAAATCACCTTGTACATCCCGGAATGAATGGTGGGCTTTACGGGCATCGGTTTCCTCCCCGGGCGGAAGTACAAACGGCGACTGGGCGGATAAAAAAGCTGCTGCAATGAGGGATTCTTCCAGAACATCAGGATACCGGAGGAGTGCTTCTACAATAATACGGCTGATGCGGGGTAACAAGGGAAACTGTGCCATAAGTTTACCGGTGGGTGACAGCGTGTTGTCCGGTTCCAGTGCGTTCAGCATCCGTAACGTTTCGACAGCTCCCGTCATCCCTTCATGTCCCGGCGGCGAAATAAAATTGAACTGTTCAAAGTCGGTGATGCCCAGTTCTGCCATTCGGAGTACTACTTCCGACAGATCGGTGCGGTAAATTTCTTCTGTGGTATATAGTTGCCGGTTTTCAAAATCTTTGTGGCTGTACAGGCGGTAGCAGGTTCCGCTGCGGGTTCTGCCTGCCCGTCCTTTCCGTTGGTTGCAGGATGCTTTTGAGACCGGCGTTTCTATCAGGCTGGATGTGTATGTACGGGGATTGTAATAATTCAGTTTTGCCAGACCGGAATCAATGACTGCTGTTATACCAGGAATTGTGATACTTGTTTCTGCAATATTTGTTGCCAGTACGGTTTTTTTTCTGCCGAAAGGTGCCGGATCAAAAACCCGTTCCTGTTCCTCTTTTGCCAGTCTGCCATACAGGGGAACCAGCTGGAGCTTCCGACCGAACGGTGACGACGCGAGCCGCTGCATACAGTCTTTGATGATTTTTTCACCGGGAAGAAAACAGAGTATGTCGCCCGGGTCCCGGTTATCCAGTATACGGTCAATGGTGAATTCAATTTTTGCCAGCAGGTTTTCAGCAGCTGTAGGGGATGCGGTGCTTGCCGGTAGTTCTGGTGGATCATATACTACAGTAACCGGATAGGTGATAGTGTCAATGGTAACAATGGGGCAGCCGTCAAAATAATTAGAAAATACTTCTGTGTTCATCGTGGCGGAGGATACAATCACTTTAAAGTCACTGCGGGCGGTAAGAACCCGTTTCAGCAGTCCCAGAACAAAATCTATGTTCAGGCTCCGCTCATGGGCTTCATCAACCATAACCACCGCGTATTTTGACAGCCACGGATCAAGTTTCATTTCCTGCAGCAGAATACCATCGGTCATGATTTTTATTTTTGTGGAAAAATCAGTTTTGTCTTCAAACCGCATTTTGTAACCCACGACACCGGGAAAAGTTGTGTTCAGCTGTTTTGCGATAAATTCGCTGACGCTGAGGGCCGCAATTCTGCGGGGCTGGGTTACAGCAATGATCCCGTTATCTGAGTAACCTGCTTCGTGAAGGATAACCGGGAGTTGTGTCGTTTTGCCGGACCCTGTGGGACTTTGGACGATAACCACTTGATTTGCCTGAAGCGTGTCAAGAATACGTTGTTTTTGCTGGTAAACCGGCAGGGATTCGTAATTATTCATTTTACTGTGTAAATTCCTTTAATATTTTCCATAAGGGTTTTTCGGGCTGAAAGGTAATTTGCCCATTGTGTGTTGCCGGATTTCTGGAGTTCTCGGATAAAACTGTCGTCCAGCAGCTTGATAATATAATTGTCCCGGTCATCAATATATGTTGTAATAAGATACGGAGTTACCCGGGTAATCCGGTAGCCGGGAGTGTATGCCCCGTCCTGCTGCATCTGCGGCGGAAGGGTGCCGGCAGGTTTTTCCAGCCGGACTTGGATCAGGTATCCGTCTCCGGTGTAGTCCCGGTTCGTTTCCGGTGCGTGGAAACTCGGGGCGTACCGCTGCCCTGAAATTGTGTTGCCCAAAGCATACATAATCAATGCTGTGGGTGCCGGCTGTTCAGAAACAGGTACGGTATCTGCGGTTTTTCCGGTTTCTGCGGCATCCGTTCTGTTTTTGCCCGGTGTTGCAGTTTGCAGCCCTCCCGCTGAATCTTCCGCAGGGATAGTTTCCGGTACGGCTGCGGGTTGGTGCATTCCTGCAGATGAATCTGACTCAGTCCCGGTTCTGTCAGCGGCTGCAGTTTGCTCTGTTTCAAATCGGGGCACTGTTTTTTCTGCGGTTTGACTGCTTCTGGTGACGATTTCCCATTCTTTTGCCAAATGCGGATGATTTGCCCATATTATATCCACGCCGCTGTCCAGCAATAATTCGTAGTATTCCCTGCGGACATCTGTGATTTCATGGACATATTCATCTTCACAGGTGTGAATTGAAACTACAAATACATCACAGGGATTTTGTTTCCGCAGTGCGGACAGCTGTTGCCCGAATTCCTGCCGTGCCTGCCGGGTGGGGACAACATAGTCAAACCGGTCTGTGTACAACGGGCTGTTGAGTATTTCCGTTACCGCTACAAACAGAATTTTCCATCCGTTTTTCTGTATCAGCTGAAAGCTCAGTTCTTCAGAACCCTCATCTTTTATCCCTGCCGCATACACATCCTGCGGTTGCAGGGTAGCAAAATAGGCTGCCGTTTCCTGTATCCCTTCCAGCCCCTGGTCGTTTGTATGGTTGTTTGCCAGGGAAAATACGTCGAATCCCGCATTAACGGCAGCTTCCGCATAAGGCGGCTGCACATTAAACGTGGGGTAGTTTTCATAGGGGCGTCCGGGATGAACGGGTGTTTCCAGATTGCAAAATGACAGGTCGTCATTTTTAATGATTGGTTCTATGTCTTCATATATTAAAGAATAGTCGCTCATTTTGAAATTTGATGTATGGGCCATGATATCTCCGGCAAAGGTGAGCGTCAGGGTTTCCGGGATTACAGCAATTTCCGGTTTCTGTGATGTCACCGGAGGTGGTTCCGGCAGGACTTCTGGTACCGGATTTCCTGCGCAGGCAGTCAAAAGGAGAACAGGAATAATGAAAAAACACCGGTGGACTATCATCTTCATATTAATAAATTATAACATTGACATCTGGAATTCTTCAAGGTAAAATATTTGATATACAAGAGATTATGAGGAGTTTTATTGCATGCAAAACGAAAAATTAGTGTATTTTTTCGGTGCAGGGAAGGCTGACGGGGATGCTTCCATGAAACGCCAGCTGGGAGGAAAAGGCGCGAATCTTGCGGAAATGACCAATCTTGGTATTCCGGTACCACCTGGCTTTACCATTTCCACGGAAGTCTGCCGTCTGTTCTATGAAAATAACCGGTCATATCCAGACGGTTTGAAAAAAATGGTGGCAGAAAATCTAGAGTCACTGGAAAAACTGATGGGAAAAAAACTTGGTGATGCGAAAGATCCGCTGTTGGTATCGGTACGGTCCGGGGCGGAAATTTCAATGCCGGGAATGATGGATACAATTCTGAATCTTGGGATGAATGATAAAGCGGTGGAAGGACTCGCCTCGGTAACTGGTAACCCGAGGTTTGCTTGGGATGCGTACCGCCGCTTTATCCAAATGTTCGGCGATGTAGCTATGGGAGTTCCTGCGGACCGCTTTGAAGATGCAATTTCAGCGTTAAAATCAAAACGCGGTGTTACCATGGATACGGATTTAACAGCTGCTGATTTAGAGGAGCTGGTTCAGACATATAAAGTAATTTACCGGGATGCTATCGGTAAGGACTTTCCCCAGGAGCCGGTGGAACAGTTGTGGGGGGCAATTGATGCGGTATTCGGCTCATGGATGAATGAGCGGGCAATCAAATACCGGGCAATGAACGATATAAAAGGATTGGCAGGTACTGCGGTCAACGTTCAGTCCATGGTATTCGGTAATTTCGGTATGGATTCAGGTACCGGCGTATGTTTCAGCAGGGATCCTTCCACCGGTGAAAATAAATTCTACGGTGAATATCTGATGAATGCCCAGGGGGAGGATGTCGTAGCCGGTATCCGGACTCCGGAAAAAATATCAAAACTGGAACAAGAAAATCCTGACGTATATGCACAACTGACTGCAATCCGGGACCGGCTTGAACACCATTACCGGGATATGCAGGATATGGAGTTTACGGTGCAGCAGGGCACATTGTTTATCCTGCAGACCCGCAGCGGGAAACGTACCGGGCAAGCAGCGGTAAAATGTGCCGTTGATATGGTGGGCGAAGGGCTCATTACAAAAGAAGATGCTGTCCGGCGGGTAACAGCCGCCCATATTGACCAGTTACTCCATCCAATGATTGCTCCGGATGCATTGAAAAAAGTACAGGCTCTTACCAAAGGACTGAATGCGTCTCCCGGCGCTGCCTGCGGTCAGATTGTTTATACCGCTGCTGATGCAGAACAGTGGGTTAATAACGGAAATAAAGTTATTTTGGTCCGTAAAGAAACCAGCCCCGAAGATATTACCGGTATGGCTGTATCCGAAGGTATCCTCACAGCCACTGGTGGTATGACCAGTCATGCGGCGGTTGTTGCCCGGGGCATGGGAACTCCGTGTGTCTGCGGGGCTCAGGAAGTTGTTGTCAATGGAAAAACCGTCACTATCGGCGGTAAAACCTTCAATGAAGGGGATTGTATTACAATTGACGGTTCCACCGGTTGTGTATATGGGGGTGAACTGCCCCTGATATCAGCTGAAATTTCACCGGAACTGAATACGTTCTTAGGTTGGTGTGATGAAGTATGTAATGATTCGGTACGGGATGGCCTGAAGGGCTTTACGGTCAGGGCTAACGCGGATCAGCCGCAGGATGCGGTTCAGGCATTTAATTTCGGGGCAAAGGGCATCGGGTTGTGCCGTACAGAACATATGTTCTTTGACCGGGAAAAGCTGGTCCATTTCCGGGCGATGATTGTATCGGATACCGCGGAACAGCGCCGGACCGCATTGGAGCGGATACTGCCCCTGCAGCAAAAAGATTTTACCGGTATTCTTGAAGCCATGAACGGCCGCCCTGTTACCATCCGGCTGCTTGATCCGCCCCTGCATGAATTCGTTCCACATACCAGAGCAGAAAAAGATGAACTGGCATCGTTAATGGGTATTAGTCCTGACCAGTTGGCAGTAAAGCTCGACCGATTGCACGAAATGAATCCTATGCTGGGACACCGTGGATGCCGTTTGGGAATAACTTATCCTGAAATTTACGACATTCAGGTGGAAGCCATCGTCCGTGCTGCAGCAGACTGCCTGTCACGGAATATTCCAGTACAGCCTGAAATTATGATACCGATTGTGTGCGATGTAAAAGAACTTGCCGTTCTCCGTAAACGGGCAGAAGCGGTGATAAACCGGGTTTTTGAAAGCAACGCAGAGGCAGCTGCCCACATTAAAATTGGTTCCATGATTGAAGTACCACGGGCTGCATTGGCGGCAGGTCGGCTTGCCGAATTTGCTGACTTTTTCAGCTTCGGTACGAACGATTTGACGCAGATGACTTTTGCATTCAGCCGGGATGATGCGGTAAAATTCCTGCCGTCATACCTGGATCAGGGAATTTTTGAGACAGATCCTTTCAAAACTATTGACGAGGAAGGTGTCGGCGAGTTGGTCAACCTTGCCCGACAGCGTGCCCGCAGTGTTAAACCCGATATCAAACTGGGTATTTGTGGTGAACACGGCGGAGATCCCGACACTATTGATTTCTGTTATCGTGCAGGTCTGAATTATGTTTCCTGTTCCCCGTACCGGGTACCGGCTGCCCGTCTTGCAGCGGCGCAGGCTGTTCTGAAAAATAAAAAATAGTGTTATTACCGGAGATACCGGTGCATAAAAAGCGGGCGGCAGTTTATTGATTGCCGCCCGCTTATTTTAACAAGTTGAGCCGGTCAATGGGGATGGGATACTGTACCAGTTTATTGCCTGTATCCGTCTGTTTTACCTGCAGCCGGCTGCTAAAAGCCGCCTGCACCTTTCGGAACAGGTGTGACCCGTTGCCGGTTTAAAAAAGATTTTTTGCCCGGAAAGAAGCGTCTGACTGTTCTCTATAAAAATCGATGATTGCTCCCCGGCAGTTTTTCAACATTTGAATTAAATCGGGATGTACTGCACCGTTTTCTACGGCTAATTTGTTTGCAACCAGATTAAATTGACGTTCGTTTTGTTCGTCTTTTTCAAAAAAAGATTTTACAAAAACTGATACGAGGGAACACATCTGGGTATATATAGAATTTGCGGTTCCTTTTAATCCATGGGGGATGCCAGTTCCATCGTACCGTTCGTGATGGTGCTGGCACATATCCGCACAGATACTGGTGAAATAGGCCGTATTAGGATCGTTGTTCAGTTTAATCAGTTCCGCTCCAGCCGTTGTATGGGAATTTATAACCGGGCGCTGTCTGACTTCTGTTTGCAGCTGTGTCATATCTTCCAACGGGACAATCATTTTGCCAATGTTGTAAAAATATGCTGCTTTTGCAATTATTCTGATATGAGTTGGGGAGAGTTCGATGTTTTTTGTTTCAGCTGCATATTCTTCTAGCAGAATTTTCATGATTTCCACTACATGGAGGTAATTTGCATCGGACATATTATTTTGAATCAGATAGCTCCGGTACAATCGCTGCAACTTTGAAATAAGCGCATTTGTTGATTCCAGTGTCTCTGGTGTAAAATCCGCCTTTATTGTTTCATTTCCCACTGGCACGGTACCTGATTCAAATAGGGATCTGATACGGTTGAGGATTATGGCGCTGTCAAAGGGTTTTTTGATGAATGTATGTACACCGAACAGTGCCGCCTGCTGTATATTTTCTTTCAATGCTTCAGCTGAAATCATAACGATGGGAAAATCTCTGATACCCTCTTTGTTCAGTAGTCTGAGTACATTGAATCCATCTAAAATGGGCATGGAAATATCAAGAAGCATTCCGTCAATTTCAGAAGCAGATTCTTTCAGGATTTCAAGAGCCCGGAACCCGTTTTCAGCTTCAATTATGGTGAAATCATTTGCAAGGATATTTTTCAATATATTACGGTCAATGTCGGAATCATCAACAATTAAAAGACATTTATTTTTTGTACTCATAAGTACCTCCGTACAGTATTGTTTCCCCAAAAGCTTGAAGAATTTTGGGATTGAATGCACCGCATTCACCGTCAAAAATCATTTTCACTGCTGTTTCATGGGGAATCGCCGCCTTGTACACCCGTTCCGCTGTCAAAGCGTCATAAACATCCGCAACGGCAACAGCCTGGGACCATATCGTAATGTCATTTCCCGCCAGTCCGTCAGGATATCCTTTACCGTCATACCGTTCGTGGTGGTGGCGGCAAATATCATAGCTGTAGTCGTATAAATCTTTGTCAATAACATCCGGTATCTGGCTCAAAAGTTCGCACCCTTTGACAGTATGCAGCTTCATAATTTCATATTCTTCAGGAGTGAGTTTTTCGGGTTTGTTCAGAATGTAATCCGGTACAACAATTTTACCCACATCGTGAAGAATCGATGCCTGGGCGATTTTCTCAATTTCTACATCAGGCAGATAATATTCCGGAAACATCTGGACCACTTTTTTCATGATGACAGACGTCAGCCCGTAGATTCGCTTTACGTGATCCCCCGTTTCTCCATTGCGGAATTCGATGATAGCGGCAAGTGTTTCAACCATCTGCTGGTTTATATGTTTGATTTTCTGAACCTGTTCGTTGATGATGGATTGTAAATCATTCTGGTATTGATACAGTTCTACGGTGTTGTTTACCCGGTATTTCAAAAACGGAATCATAAAAGGTTTTGAAATAATGTCTACTGCCCCCAGATTATATGCTTCCATCAGGATTTTTTCGTTATCAGAAGCAGTAATAATAAAAACAGGGAAAGAATGGATTATTCCTGATTGGTTTAATTCTCTCAATACAGATAATCCGTCCATGACCGGCATAATCAAATCAAGAAAGATTGCGGAAATTGTCGGATGGTGCTGGATCAATTCCAATGCCTGCTGACCGTTTTCTGCTTCGAGTATTTTGTACGTATCACAGAATACTCGGGACAGAATCGTCCGGTTCAATTTCATATCATCAACAATTAAAATTGTTTTCAATTTATTTTGCCTTCATAAAATTATTGAGAGAGGAATTCCAGTAAATCTTTCTGTGTGTCACTGATAGCAGTTAAAATATCCTCTGCATCAGTGGGGCGACCTTCACGGAGTGCGGTTACAATATCAGTATATGCCTGATATAATCCGGTAATGGAAAGGTTTCCCATAATTCCTTTCAATGTATGGGCATTTGCAAGAGCTGTTGTTGTATCTCCTGATTTGAGAAATGCTGCAACTTCCAAATCCTGTCCGTTGCCACCATATCGAGACGGATATACTGTTTCAGGTAACTTTTTCAGCATTTTTTCCAATAGTGCCTCATTGCCCATAAAACGCTGGAGAGCATCATCTACATTGATACCTTTTTCTGCTGCCTGTTCTAAAAACAACATAATATTCCCTTTATTATCAAAGTATATAACAAATTATCATTGGTTGCAAGGTTATTTTATATCAAGTATCACTTATATGTCAAAAATATACTGGTCATTTCCGGCTGCGGGATATAAATTCCTCTTTTTTATTTGGGAATTATGTGCTACAGTACAATATCTTTTTTTTCGAGGGAAATATATGCCCGTAATCAAATGTACTGTAGCTCCAGGAGCTGTGCTGCCTTCATATCAGACGGCGGGTGCTGCAGGCGCAGATATCTGTGCCTGTATACAAGAAGATATTATTTTACAGCCCGGAGAACGGTATCCGGTTCCTACAGGATTGTGTTTCGCAATACCGGAAGGGTACGAAATACAGGTGCGGCCCCGGTCGGGGCTTGCGGTAAAATATGGAATTACCTGTCTGAATACTCCCGGAACAATTGACAGCGATTACCGTGGTGAAGTTAAAGTAATCCTAATAAATCTTGGTGAACAGCCTTTTACAGTGCATTCCGGGGACAGAATAGCCCAGTTGGTCGTGGCTCCTGTCGTAAGGACCGGTTTTGAACAGGCTCCGTATTTGGACAGAACGGAACGGGGTGGCGGTGGATTTGGTTCTACGGGAGTATAGCCGGTGCATTGCAGGATACGCGGAATTTTTTCCCGGCACGTTCTGCTGGTGTACCTGGTCAGGGAACTGCTGTTGTATTTTTTTATTGCATTTATCTTTTTTTTCATGGTGTTTTTTGTAAACCAGATTCTGCTTATGGCGGAAGATGTACTTAAAAAACGGGTTCCTGTGATGGATGTGATGCTGTTGATTGCATATTCCCTGCCTTTTATCATTGCCCAGTCGGCGCCTTTTGCCACATTGGTGGGATTCCTTATGTGTTTGGGACGGATGATGACGGACAATGAAATCATGATACTCAGAGCAGCAGGAAAATCATTCTCCGTTATTCTGATTCCTGTACTGGTACTCGGTTTTGTGATTTCCGTGGCTTCGTTTATCGTAAATGATTATTTGCTGCCATTGGGAACAATATCTTATAATAAATTATACCGTTCCATTTTATTTTCAGATCCTTCGATCGAACTGGAACCGAACTCTGTAAAGCGCACGGAGGATGCCACACTGGTTATCGGAGATGTGGACGGTACTATTGTTTCTGATTTATTGTTTTTCGATACCGATGCCCAAGGAATGCAGCGGATTATTGTTGCCGGTAAAACAGATATTGTCAATTCATCATATCCGGGAATTCTGATGCAGTTGGATATGGATTCATCCGTAGTTGTCTTTCTGGATAATAAAGATAAAAATTTATATGATACAATGTCAGCAGGACATACCCGGATGAATGTTTTTTCTTCATCGGTTTTTTCTGACTCATCGTTTACCAATCCACGGGAAATGACTGCCTACGATTTACGGAATATGATTATTGATATGAAAGAACGGAATACGGTCTCTTCGCTCCAGTTAAATATGTATGAGCTTGAGTATT
The DNA here is from genome assembly GCA_944389965.1 of uncultured Treponema sp. Lineage (GTDB taxonomy): Bacteria > Spirochaetota > Spirochaetia > Treponematales > Treponemataceae > Treponema_F. The sequence goes on along the minus strand of CALXOI010000009.1, from coordinate 22,029 downwards.
ATAAAAAATTTTCCCTGCCGTTTGGGTCTCTGTTTTTTGCAGTTCTTGCCCTGCCGCTGGCAGTTTTGTTCGGTAAGCAAAACGGGCAGACAATCGGGCTGATCATAGGGTTGTTTATTTGTGTGGCGTACTGGGCGGCAATGATTCTGGGGCAAACTTTTGGTATCCGGGATGGGCTCAGCGGATTCTGGACAATGTGGCTTCCGGATTTTTGTGTGGGGGCGGCAGGGGTCTTGTTTTACACGGCTTTAATACGGAAATGAGATTTGTATTGTATCTGTACCGGAGGTTTTTCCCGGTATTTTTAGGCGCACTGTGTTTTTTTTCTCTTGTTCTTATATTGGTGGATCTATTGATGAATTTATGGCAATTCATTTCGGAGTCGGTTCCACCGGAACAAATTGTACGGGTAATGGTGCTTTATATTCCGAAAACAGTATCTTTTTCCCTTCCACTGGCAATTCTGTTTGCTGTTTCCTATGTGCTGAGTGATTTATATGCAAAAAATGAATTGACCGCCGTTTTTGCTGCAGGTGTTTCTTTATTCTGCTTTACGCTTCCGCTGCTGATTCTGTCCCTGCTGTTGAGTGCAGGGCTGTTCTTTTTTGAAGATTACGTGGTTGTTCCCACGTATGCCCGGAAAGTTCAGCTGCAGGAACAACTGCTGCACACGGAAAAATCTTTGAATAACGACCGCCTGGTTATTATAGCGGAGGGCGGAACTGTTGTATACAAGGCTGATTATTATCAGGACGAGCTGCAAGAGTTGCAAAATCTGCTTGTAGTAACCCGCACGGAGCAAGGCGAGCTGTTAGCCTTGTTTAGGGCGGATACTGCAGTGTGGAACGGTTCCGGCTGGGAACTGCGTAATGGAATAAAATATACTTTTTCTGACGGGGAACTACACCTGTCGCCGGTTTCATCGGAAACCGCTGTTTTGCTGACAGAACCTCCGGAAACTTTCCGGAATAATACTGTGGCTGTTGACACGGTGTCTGTCCGGGAAGCCCGGACGTATATTGCCCGGTTGCAGAGGGCGGGACTACCGGTTGCGGAAGCTTTGTCAGAGTACTATAAAAAATTTTCGTTTCCTTTAGTTGTCTTTATTGTTGTATTTTTATCAGTTGGGTTATCAGGAAAAACCCGGAAAAATGTGCTGCTGATAAGCCTTGTGTTTTGTATCGGTGCAGCAGTATTGTTTTATGTAACGCAAATGGTTACCATGTTGCTGGCAAAATTCGGGTATATTTCTCCGCTGACAGGAGCATGGTTTCCCGTTATACTGTTTGTTGTGTTAAGCGGTGTAATTTTAAAATTTGCCAGAACATAACGGAGAGGGACCTATTCAGAAATGATATGGGATATTAAAGAGGACAAAGCTATGCAAACAGATAGTTTCTTTACGGAAATCCATAGTGATACGACCTGCCGGGCCCGGACCGGCATATTGAATCTTCCCCACGGTCCGGTGCGGACTCCGGTATTTATGCCGGTAGGAACACGGGCAACAGTAAAAGCGATGTCCAAAGATGATTTGGAAGCTATCGGATTTGAAATTATTCTTGCGAATACATATCATCTGTATCTGCGCCCTGGCACCGATATTCTGGAAAAAGCAGGAGGGCTGCATGGATTTTCCGGATGGAACAAAAATTTTCTGACAGATTCAGGAGGATTTCAGGTGTTTTCTTTAGCTCCTTTCCGGAAAATTACTTCAGAAGGTGTTACGTTCCGTAGTCACCGGGATGGATCCCGGCACCTGTTGACGCCGGAATCTGTAGTGGATATACAACGCCGGTTTAACAGCGATATTCAGATGCAGCTTGATGTGTGCACCGGTTACGATATTCCTGAAAAAAAAGCCAGAGAAGCATTGACGGTTACTTCCGGTTGGGCTCTCCGCGCAAAAGATGCATGGCAGCAGGCCCGGGATACAGGATACCAAGGTGCACTGTTTCCTATCGTTCAGGGAAATTTTTACCGTCATCTGCGGAAAGAGTCTGCAGAGTTTGTTGCATCTCTTGATATGCCGGGTATTGCCATCGGGGGGCTTTCAGTAGGTGAGCCGGCGGAAGTCTTTGCCGAAATGCTTGCGTACACGGCGGATCTGCTTCCCCGGGATAAACCCCGGTATGTAATGGGTATTGGTACTCCAGAATATATCCTTGAAGCGGTGGAAAATGGTATTGATATGTTTGACTGTGTCCTTCCCACCCGGAATGCCCGGAACGGTTCATATTTTACCCGGAGCGGATGTATTTCCATAAAAAATGCCTGCTATAGTGAAGATTTCAGGCCTGTTGACCCGGAATGTTCTTGTAAAGTTTGCCGACAATATAGCCGGGCATATCTGCGTCATTTATTCAAGGAGCAGGAAATCCTCAGTTCAATGCTGGCAACATACCATAATCTCGCGTTCTTGCATCAAATGATGGAAGAAATTAGAACTGCAATTACAGAAGACCGTTTTGCTTCATATAAATGGATGTTTCTTGAGCGGTTCCGGGGCGGGGAAATAAAATAGATACCGGTTATATGATTTTGTTGCGGCATACAGTTCTGATATACGACATGAAACAGGGGCTGTTTATGCAGAAAAACGGTTTGGATTCCGGCACTGTCGTTTTTTTATGCAGCCGTGCTGTTGTATTTGCCGCATAAGTTTGCGACAATTGATTCAGTATACCGGATAGGAAGTGTATATGCCTCGTTCCCGGTTTATTGCTTTGCTGCGGTTGAGCTCGTGAAACAGCTGTACGCTTGTATGATAAGGAGTTATTAATGAAAAAGTACCGGATGTTTTTTATCGGCATATCTATTTTTATTACAGGAATGCTGTGGGCTCAGACAAATGTTGAAGTTCCGGTTCCTAACGCAGTTATTTCCGCATTGGACACAGCAGAACTGTCCGCAATGACTGTAAAAACTGAAGTCCGGGAGTCAGAGCAGGAAAAAGAATTGAATGTCATCCGTTTCGGTCTTGATGATGAGATCATTGAAATGCTTGATGATTTTATTAAGAATGAAACCTATTACTATTTAGATGAAATCTATGAATTATTTTTGCGGACAAAGTCCATATCCCTGAGAGAGAAAATTATTTCATATTTTACTGCGGCAGAGGATGACCGGCTTTCTGATTATGCTTTGGAAATTCTGGAAGACCCTTTTGATACCCGCACCTCTACCGTGACACTGTTATTTAAATACGCCACAACGGTTGATTTAAAAGAAGCTGCCCCCTTTGCCCGCCAGTTGCTGGAAAATGACCATACCGAATATTTTGACAGTGCGTTGTCTGCATTGGCAGAAATCGGTAGTGCGGAAGATGCAGTGTTCTTGGCGGAGTATCTTGACCGGGATGATTTGACCATAGTGCAGCAACAGTCAGTGATGAAAGCACTGGGCAATTTAAAAGCGGTTGAAACATGGGATGCTTTAGTTGCAATTACGCAGGATGAAGACCGGAACAGTTTTGTCAGAATGTATGCAGCTGAAGCAATCGGAGCAATGGAAAAAGATGAATCAGTACCAGTTCTTGCAGAATTATTTGAAAGTACTGATCCGAATTTCCGTGCTTCTGTTGTTAAGGGATTATCCCATTATCCGGGAAACGAAACAGCCGAAGCGGTTATAATCGAAGCGGTACGTGATTCCCATTACAAAGTCCGGTTAGAAGCTGTTGCTGCAGTTAAAGAACTTCAGATTACGGCTGCAATACCTTATGTGGTATACCGGGCAAAAAATGACCCGGAATCAGCAGTAAAATATGCATGCTATGATACGCTTGGCGCATCGGGTACTGCGGAGGGAATGGATTATCTCGTGTCCCTGATGACAGAACCTAATATCGGTGATACGGCAAAAACAAAGGCTGCGGAATCTATCATTAAATACGGTGATACAGCAGCAGTTAATACAGTGATTGCCCTTGCCCGGGAAACCCTGGCTGATGATAAAAAGAAGACGCTCCGATACGCATTGGGCAAACTGTTTGCTTCAACAGAGAATCCTGCATTTGCAGAAATCTGCCGGGAATATTTGCAGTCACAGGATGTGGCAACAGCCGGTACTGGTTTGGATATTTATGCAAAAAATAAATTTCCTTCTGTGACCGCCGATGTTCAGGCAATGGCCGATGCAGAAAAGGAGAGCGCAAACCGCACCAAAGCCAGAAAGATACTTGACCGGGACTAACTTTTCAGTTATCCTTTTATATAAGATGTTTTTACGGAGGCGTTATGGCTGCTGCTAATTCTCAGTTCCAACTTGTCACGTTCCAGCTCGGAGAAGAGCTGTATGGTGTGGATATTATGGATGTAAAAGAAATCGTAAAGGTGCAGACTGTTCGTCCGATTCCCAATGCTCCGTATTATGTTGAAGGTATTTTTAACCTCCGCAGTGAGATTATTCCGATTATCAATCTGCATAAACGGTTCCGGTTGAAGAAAATTGAGGTTTCAGAGGACGAAGCAGATGATGAATTCCAGGGTGGCTTTATTATTCTGAATATTGATGGACTGAAAATTGGTATCATTATTGACAGGGTTGCCCGTGTTATGTCTGTTAAAACAGATGATATAAAGCCACCTCCACAGATGCTCAGCGGAATCGGTACAGAATATATTCACGGTGTTGTCCGGCAGGAACAGAGCGGCTACCTGATCGTTCTTGATATCCGCCGGCTGTTCAATCCCAAGGAACTTCAAAAACTTATCGCTATCAGATAAAACAGTATGATTCAAACATATAGTTCTTCAATCCGCCGCAAAGAAATGGACGCTGTACTCACATGTATGGTGGACGAAAAGATCGGTCCCGGTGAAATGAATCTCCGCCTTGTCCAGTCAGTAAAAGAATTTTTTGGTGTAGATGGTGCTGTTGCTTTACGGAGTCCTGCGGTTGCATTGAAATATGCTTTTCGGGCTTTGGATCTTCCTGCAGAATCCGGTATCATTTTATCTGCTCTTGCCCCTGCGTGGCAGTTAGCGGCGGTTAAGGATTTAGGATACAAACCGGTTATTCTTGATGTGAATCCAGATACCGCACTGGTTACCACCGCCGCGGTTGAGGACGGAATTAGGGCGGGGGGACGGCTTCTGTTGTTGTCAGAAACAGCAGGTACGTTACCCGATATGGAGGAATTTACCGGGCTAGGTATTCCAGTAATTGAAGATATATCCCAAAGTATCGGTGCATACCGTGATGTATTTGATTCTGACGGGAAAGCCAGTGGAGAGATCCGTAAAGCCGGTACGTATGGAGTTTTTTCGATCCTTGGTCTTGAAGAACGGGATTTGGTTACCGGTGGAGGAGGAGCTGTACTTATGGCTCCATCCCGCCGGGAATGGATTGTTTTAAAGCGGCTTATTGAAGAAGCTTCTCCAGTTGATATTCTGCCCGATTTAAACAGTGCATTGGCGTATATCCAGATGAAAGAGTTTCCCCGGAATGAACATATTCGACAGGATATTTTTACAGCATACCAAAAAGCCTTGATGTCTAGCCGGCATAAAACTTTTATGAGGGCACAGAACGGAATTTCTGCTGCATATACTTTTTCTGTCATTCTTAACAGCGGATTTAAAGATGTAAAACAATATGCAGCCCGGAAAGATATTGAAATTCAACGTACATTTATCGGTACAATTGCAGATGTACTTCAGGATGACTTGGAAAACTGCATACAAGCTCGCTCTTTACTGCTCAGATGTGCCTCTTTCCCCCTATATCCGAGGTTGGGGAATTCCCAGATTGCTTCTGTTATCAAAGTTCTGGGTACCCTTCCGTAGTGCCGGTAAAACAGGTCAATAAGATGAAAAAATGTTTGATTGTTGTTAATACGTATAAAGCGGAATCCCAGTCACTTGGTACTATAATAAAAGTATATCTTGAACAAAGGAATATTATGTGTGATATATTTTTATTTTCAGGAGCAAGTCCGGAATATCCCTTTCACGGATATGATTTTGCCGTTACTTTGGGCGGAGATGGCACTGTACTGTTTGCGGCACGGGGGTGTGCCCCTCTGGGAATCCCTGTATTTCCGATCAATTTGGGAGAATTCGGTTTTATTGCAGGGGTGCAGAAAATATGCTGGCAGGCAGCGCTGGACTCTTTTCTTGAAGGACGTCATAACCTTTCTCCCCGGAGTATGGTGCAGGTTGTGGTTTCCCGGAACGGACAGCAGTGTTTTGAAACTCCAGCATTGAATGATGTCGTGGTCGTTGCAAAAGCTGCCGCCCGGCTGGTGACACTGCAGGTTTCATTTAACGGTATTTCTTTTGGTAAATTCCAGGCTGACGGTATTATCGTTGCAACGGCAACCGGTTCAACTGCATATTCTGCTGCTGCTGGAGGACCTATTGTAGATCCGTCTCTGGATGCTTTAATATTAAGTCCTGTCTGTCCGTTTTCTTTGTCAAACCGGCCTTTGGTGCTTCCGGCAGACGGTGTTCTGGAAGCTGTCGTACAGCCGTCTAGAGATGCGGGAGTTGTTATGACTGCGGACGGACAAGTATCTATGGATTTAAATACCGGCGATGTTATCCGTTTTTCTCTTGCAAAAGAAAAAGTGCTGCTGGCGGGTTGTTCTGCGGAATCTTTTTACAGTGCATTACGTTCCAAATTGCACTGGTCTGGAGGTCCCCGTGCTTGAATCTGTTATCATAAAAGATTTTGCGTTGATCGAAGCCATATCATTGGAATTTGAACGGGGTTTTACAGTATTGAGCGGGGAAACCGGTGCGGGAAAATCCATTCTTATTGGTGCATTGTCTTTCCTCTTAGGTGGAAAAGGTGGTGCAGAAAATATCCGTGCAGGGGCCGGGGAGGCGTCTGTTTCGGGAACATTTTTTTTGGACTCCTGCAGTCGGGCCGCATTGGAATGGCTGGATACCCACGGTATTGAACCTGATGAAAGCCGGGTTTTGTTACGGCGATTCGTCCGGAGTAACGGTCGGGGTGGTGCATGGATTCAAAATACTCCGGTTACCCGTACAGAGTTGGCGGAATTTTCATCTTTTTTGGTTGATATTCATGGTCAACATGAGCATCAATCCTTGCTTCGGGTTGCGGAACACCAGCGGTATCTTGACGCATATGCCGGGTTGACTGAAGAAACGGCGGCTTTTACCGTCTTATATGCAGAATTAGTAAACAAGCGCCGCCAGTTAGATGAAATAAGTGTTTCCGGTGCAGAGCAGGAACGGCAGATTGAGTTGTTGACATTTGCTCTCAATGAAATTGATGAGGCCAAGCTTCGAGAAGGTGAAGATGATGAACTCGCCGCCGAGGAGAACCGGTTGTCTCAGTTTGAGCGTATTTTTGAAGAAACAGATTCGCTCAGTGTAATTTTGACCGGACAGGAAAACGGCCACACCGGAGAACCTGATTCTGTATTATCTGCTCTGAAACGGGCACAGACATTGTTGTCTCAGACAGCGACCATAGATACTGTGTTGGAGCCGCTTGCTTCCCGGTTGGAAAATGTATTTTATGAAATAACCGATATTGCCGGGGAAATCCGCGCGTATCGACAGGCTCTGGTGTTTGATCCGGTGCGGTTGGAATCTGTTCAAGAACGGCTTGCACTATTATTCAAGCTTAAAAAGAAGTACGCTGCATCAATACAGTCTCCCATAGCTGAAGTTATCGCTTATGGTGAATCTGCCCGATGTGAGCTGGACAAATTGTCTCACAGTGAACAGAACCAGGATGAACTGTCAGAAACCGTATCCCTGCTTGAAAAAAAAGTGTATGCGGCTGCAAAGCAGTTGTCAGAAAAACGACATGCCGCAGCGGAAAAAATGTCCAGGGAAGTGGAATCGGTACTTTCCGTGTTGGGGATGGGAGGTGCTGTTTTTGCTGTTTCCATTACCGATAAACCCGGGTCTGACAATGGTATTATGCAGAAATGTGGCCCCCAGGGAATGGATGATGTTGAATTCCTGATCAGTGCAAATACCGGGTCTCCTCCAAAACCACTGGTAAAAATCGCTTCCGGAGGGGAATTATCCCGGGTAATGTTAGCGCTGAAAACCATACTTGCGGATTCTGATACCGTAGGGACATTAATTTTTGATGAAATTGATACCGGTATCGGTGGGGAAGTCTCTGTATCTGTTGGTGCCCATTTGCAGATGCTTTCACAAAAAAGACAGATTTTATGTATCACCCATGTAGCGAGTATCGCTGCCCATGCCGATAATCAAATAAAGATTGAAAAAAACAGCACGGCAGAAACAACCGTTACCCATGTTTCTGTTGTCAGCGGCCGCCAGCGGATAGAAGAAATTGCCAGAATGTTGTCGGGTGATAGTATTAGTGCTGCATCGCTGGATCATGCTGCGGCATTATTGTCTAAATTCGGGAGATGATTACCATGGCAAAAATTACCACACATTCACGGGAACTGTTAAATGATGCGTGTAATCCTTACAAAACAGAAATTGAGTCCCTTCTTGAAAAAGAAAAAAATATTCTTAAACTCATCGAGCAGGATGATACCGGGGCTGCCTATAAACGGATGATGCTTGTAGAAGATATGATTTTCATTGCCACCATATATATGACGATGAATAACCTTTCTGTAGAAATTCTGGAGACAAAAAATACCGATGCATTGAACGAAGCCCGGAAAGTATTGTATAAAGCAGTGATTTATCTTGAAGAAATTGTCACCAATATTGTGGATGCTCCATATTCGGAATACCAGGAAAACGTTGCTCGGATAATAAATATTCCATTGGATAAACGGTATTTTATCGTCAGAAAACTTGGTCTGGCTATCCGGTTGCTGATGGATGCATACGGTGAAAACACGAAATGGAAATGGGCGTTTGTAGAGTTGAACGGACGTTTTGCAGTAACAGCGAAAAATATGATCGATATGAAGGCTGTTTCCAAATCATACTTTGATCCCCAGCATGCTGAACACGATACAACGGTATATTATGTCCGGCTTGTCCGCAGAATGTTGGAACAGTCAGCGGATCAGTACCGGGATAAATACGAGCTTGCTACACGGCGGATTGATGATATGAGAAACGCAATACTGTTTGTGGCAGCCCAACGACGGTTTTGCATTATACTCAATGAAACAGAAGAAGCTGATGAATTAAAGAAAAAAGGTCAGGTATGGAAAGATAAACTGGAAAATGATAGAAAAAAAGGTATTGCCCGTTGATTTTTTTGTTGAGTTTTTTCATAAATAGGTTACAATAAAACTAATCATAGTTAGATTTATTTCGTGCTTTTTCCGGTATCTGTACCGGATTTTAGGAGGATAAATATGAAAAAAGCATTTCTTTGTCTGGCAGTTTTGATTTTATCTGTCAGTGTCGTCTTTGCCGGAGGAGCCAAAGAGTCTGCAAAAAATACAGATGGTCGTCCTACGGTTCGTCTGATTACCGATGCAACCGGTATTGATGATAAATCATTCAATGCTGCTGCTTGGCGGGGTATCTTGGAATATTATGGAGATACGTGGGAAAACCAGACAAACCGTGGTACATTGTATGATGTCGTTACTTGTCAAACCCAGGATATGTATATTCCTACACTGAAGCAGGCTTCCGATGAAGGATATGATTTAATTGTGACAACAGGTTTTACCTTTGCCGATGCATTAAATGAAGTTGCTGCTCTGTATCCTGATCAGAATTATATGATTGTTGATGTGGATTATGTAAATCAACCAAATGTCATGCAGTTTGTTTTTGCTGAAGAACAGGGTTCCTATCTGGTAGGTCTTGCTGCAGCACTGCAAGCAAAGGTAGAAAATGTTGCAGATCCGAAATTTGGGTTTATCGGCGGGGTTCCCGGGGCTACCATTACCAAATTTGAAATGGGATATATTCAGGGTATCAAATCTATTTTCCCGAATGCCCAGATTGTAGATTATTATGCCAATGACTGGGGTAAACCGGAACTGGCTAAAGCCCAGGCTAAAAACTGGTATGATTCCGGAGTGTACGCAATTTTCTCTGCTGCCGGTGGTACCGGAGGTGGTACAATTGCACAGGCAAAAGAATACCGCATTCAAGGTAAAAATGTCTGGGCAATTGGTGTCGATTCCGACCAGTATGCAGATGGTATTTATTCCGGTGACAAATCAGCAGTTTTGACTTCTATGTTGAAGAGGGTTGAATCTTCAACCATGTATGCTTTGAATGCAGTTGAAAAGAGCGAATTCAAGAGCGGCGTTATCCGGCTGGATATGGCTGCTGACGGAGTTGGGTTCTCTTCAGCAAATCCTGAATTGTCTGCAGATGTAGTATCACAGGTTGAAGCTGCCAAAGCTGATATTATCAGTGGTAAAATTAAAATTTATGGAACATATGCAGAAACTGCTGCTGCCGGGCTTGCTCCTGCCGGGCTTGGTGCTATTGATGATTAATTGTAGCAGTATGTTCTAATAAAAAGTGGACGCAGCGGGGATTTTTTATCCGCTGCGTTTTTTATATTGAACTGCAAGGGGGAATTTTTCATGGAAAAAAATGCAATAGAAATGATCGGGATAACCAAAACATTCCCCGGAATTGTCGCTAATGACAATATTACCTTAACTGTTAAAGAAAATGAAATTCTTGCGCTGTTGGGAGAAAATGGTGCAGGAAAATCGACTTTGATGTCCATACTGTTTGGCTCCTATGATCCTGATGCAGGAAGTATAAAAATCCATGGTAAGGAAGTTCAGATTAAAGATCCGAATGATGCAACAGCAATGGGTATAGGAATGGTTCATCAGCATTTTAAACTGGTACATAATTATACTGTTGCAGAAAATATTGTATTGGGTGTAGAGCCCAAAAATAAATTTGGAATGCTGGATATTGCTTCCGCGGAAAAAAGGGTGGAAGAACTTTCACTCCGGTATGGGTTAATGGTAAATCCCCGGGATCGGATTGAAGATATTACGGTGGGAATGCAGCAGCGGGTAGAAATATTAAAAACGTTGTACCGGAATGCAGACATTATTATTCTAGATGAACCGACCGCTGTTTTAACTCCCCAAGAAATAGATGAATTGATGGATATTATCCGCCGGTTAAAGACTGAAGGAAAAACCATTATTTTAATTACCCACAAATTGAAAGAAATAAAAGCTGTTGCGGAACGATGCACTGTTTTACGCCGGGGAAAATGTATCGGTACAGTGCCGGTTGCTGATGTCAGTGAACACCAGCTTGCTGAAATGATGGTTGGCAGAGCTGTTAAATTTGAAATAGAAAAAAATCCGTTGAAAGCAGGGGAAACAGTACTTTCAATTCAAAACATATCCGTAAAAAACAGCCGCGGGCAGATGGCAGTCAAAGATTTATCTTTGGATGTTCGTGCCGGCGAAATTGTTGGTATTGCCGGTGTTGACGGAAACGGTCAGTCTGAATTAATTTTTGGTATTACCGGAATGTCCCCGTTGGAATCAGGTCATATTCTGTTGCATAATACTGATATCTCCCGGTATTCCATCCGGCAGCGCATTGAGGCCGGAATCGGACATATTCCGGAAGACCGGAGAAAACATGGGTTGGTTTCAGAATTCACTGTTGCAGAAAATGCTGTATTAAAAAGTTACTTTAAGCCTCCATATACAAAGTATAGATGTATGCTTGACGAGCCGTCCATGAAAGAACTTGCAGACAATTTAATTGCGTCTTTTGATATTCGTGCCGGCGAAGGGTCTTTGACCAAGGCAGGCAGTATGTCCGGAGGAAACCAGCAGAAAGTAATTATTGCCCGGGAAATAGAGTTGTCTCCTGATGTTTTAGTTGTTGCCCAGCCCACCCGGGGGCTTGATGTTGGTGCTATTGAATATATCCGCCGCAGGATTCTGGAAGAACGGGACAAAGGGCGGGCTGTTTTATTGATTTCATTTGAGTTGGATGAAATTATGAATCTTTGTGATAGAATTGCTACGATATCAAAAGGTACAATTGTGGGTATCTTCAATGAAGGAGAGGTTACAGAACGGGAAATTGGGATTATGATGGCGGGTTCAAAACATAAACAAGAGGAGGCTGTCTGATGGAACAGAAAAAGCGTAATAATTTTACTAGTTTGTTGTTAAAGTCAGATGCAGCCGTATCTGTGCTTGTTGTGCTGCTGGGTTTTTTGTGCGGAACTGTGTTAATTCTGCTGGTAGGCAGAAACCCGCTGAATATGTATAAAGCGTTGCTTCAATCGTTGACAGGATATAATCTTGACAGAGGAATATGGAATATCCGGTATGTCGGTGAATGGCTGAATTTATCTGTTCCGTACATTTTATGTGGTTTGTCAATGGCTTTTGCTGCTCGGGCCGGTCTGTTCAATATTGGTGGAGAAGGACAATATATTGTAGGTTTAACATGTGCACAGGTTGTTGCTTTGCTGGGTCCTCAAATACCTGTCCTTCATTGGATGACAGCTATCATTTGTGCTATTCTGATTGGTGCTGTTTGGGGTGGTATTGTTGGTTTTTTGAAGGCACGGTTTGAGGTGTCAGAAGTTGTTGCAACAATCATGTTGAATTACATTGCATTGTATTTATCCCGGATTGTAACTATGGCGATTCCTGGTACAAATACATATAAAACAGTTAATTTTCCTGATACAGCACTCATAAAAGCTGATTTTCTTGCAAACCTTACTAATAATTCAACATTGAATCTTGGTTTTTTTATGGCGATTCTTGCGGTTGTCATTTATTGGTTTTTAATGGAAAAGACAAATCTTGGGTTTGGGTTACGTGCAACAGGTTTTAATAAAGATGCTGCCCGTTGTTCCGGGATTCCGGTAATTACCAGTGTTGTAATTTCTATGGCTGTTGCCGGTGCCTTTGCGGGTTTGGCAGGCGGCGTCGTTGCGTTGGGTTCATTCCGATATGGCCGGGTTGTTTCTGGTATGGATAATTACGGGTTTACCGGAATTGCAGTTGCTTTGGTGGGTAATAATACTGCTGGTGGTACGTTGCTTGCAGGTTTACTTTTTGGACTTTTGGCAGCAGCTCAACCATTAATGCAGTCAAAACAGATTCCTAAAGAAATCACATTTATTATCCAAGGGCTAATTGTTGTATTTATTGCAATCCGATCGGGACTAAGAATGTATCTGCAATGGCGTTCCAAAAAGATACTGGAAAAGCAGCTTCTCAGTAATGCAGCAGTACGGGAGGTATCAGATGAGTAGTATTTTGGGTATGATTCCGTCTGTATTAATGATTGTGTCTCCGATATTAATTACTGCTGCCGGAGGTATGATTTGTGAACGATCCGGTGTGGTTAATATTGCTTTGGAAGGTTTAATGAGTATCGGTGCTTTTTCTGCTGCTGCAGCCCATGTGTTGATGGAAGGAACTGTTCCCGGATCAATCTGGATTGCATTATGTATTGGTGCAGTAATTAGTATGATTTTTTCGTTGATTCATGCATTTGCGGCAATTTCATTGAATGCTGATCAAACTGTTTCTGGAACCGGTATTAATCTTCTTGCAAATGGAGTAACTATTTTTGCAGCTCAGATTCTGTTCTCCATGGACAGGACGGCTCCATTTCAAAACGGAATGATGCCCGGATTGTTTGGTATTTATCCCACAGCACTGATTGCTGCGGTAATTATAGCTGTTACATGGTTTGTTCTGTATCGTCTGCCATTCGGGTTGCGTTTGCGTGCTTGTGGAGAAAATCCCGATGCAGCAGCTTCTGTGGGGATTAAGGTAAAGCAGATCCGGTATATCGGTGTGTTATGTTCCGGTTTTCTTGCAGGTCTTGCCGGAGGATGTCTTGTTTTTACTCAAACAATTCAGTATACGGCAAACACAATTAATGGAACAGGATTTATTGCATTGGCTGCGGTTTCTTTCGGGCGGTGGCGCCCTGCAGGAATTACTCTTTCATCCCTGTTGTTTGGCTCAGCCGTTGCATTTTCAATTTATGTCGTGAATATTCCATTTTTGCGGAATCTTCTGCCGTCGGAATTTTTTAGTCTTTTACCGTATGTCATTACACTTTTGGCGTTAGTTGTGTTCAGCGGTAAAAATTATGCACCGTTGGCATCTGGAAAACCATATGAAAAAACAGGTAGCTGAGAAAATATGCGGTTTGCATATTTTCTATTTGACACTAAGTTATTTATGGGATAATATATAATGTATAAAATAATTCTAAGGAGGCCACATTAATGGCTAAAGTAGAACTCAAAGGTATTGGTAAAGTTTACGATGGTAATGTCCGTGCTGTAGACAATGCTAATATCACAATTGACGACCAGGAATTCGTTGTTTTCGTTGGTCCGTCTGGATGTGGTAAATCAACCACACTTCGTATGGTTGCAGGTCTTGAAGACATCACTGAAGGTGAGCTGTATATTGACGGTGAACTGATGAATGATGTTCCCCCGAAAGACCGCAATATTGCAATGGTATTCCAAAACTATGCGTTGTATCCTCATATGTCTGTTTATGACAATATGGCGTTCGGTCTGAAAATCAGAAAGACGGATAAAGCAGAAATTGAGCGCCGTGTTAATGAAGCTGCCCGCATCCTTGATATTGAGAAATTATTGGATCGCAAACCGAAGGCATTGTCTGGTGGTCAGCGCCAGCGTGTTGCTGTCGGACGTGCTATTGTCCGTAATCCGAAAGTATTCCTTTTTGATGAACCGCTGTCAAACCTTGATGCCAAACTCCGTGTTCAGATGCGTGCTGAAATTTCTGATTTGCATCATCGGCTGAAGGCAACAATGATCTATGTTACCCATGACCAGGTTGAAGCTTTGACTATGGGTGATAAAATTGTTGTTATGAAAGACGGTAAAGTACAACAGATCGGTTCTCCGTTGTATCTGTATAATCACCCGATTAATAAATTTGTTGCCGGATTCATCGGTTCACCGCCAATGAATTTCGTGACGGTAAAAATTGTTGAAAAGGGTGGGCAAATCCTTGCTGATGAAGGTTCGTTTGAAGTTGTTCCTACTCCGGAACAGGCTCAGGCATTGAAGAACTATATCGGTAAGGAAGTATATTTCGGTATTCGTCCGGAAGATATGCAGTATACAAAGACTCCTGCGGCAGCAAATAATATGCAGATGAAAGTATCAATTATTGAACCGTTGGGAGCTGAAACCCACTTGTATCTCGCAACAAAAACGCAGCAGTTGATTGCCCGTACAGAACCGGACAATACATTCCGTATTGGAGATACTGCAAACTTCGTTCCTAATATGGAAAAGAGTAAATTCTTTGACAAAGAAACAGAAGTGAATATTTGTGAAGAAGTTAAAACAGAGTAAATATTCAATTAATTAAAAAAACCGGTAATTTTGCCGGTTTTTTTAATATACTGATTTTTTATTTTTATTAAAAAAGATTATTGAAGATAAACGGTTGCAGTATTTTTCATTGGCATATCGGGATAAAATGATTTATTACAAGATTTTAGTCTTATTTTAGCTTCATGAATCAAGCTACAGGTTTTCTGATGATGCCATCAAACTGATAATTGAATAAAACATTTTTCGTGTAAAAATTCTGTACAATTATCATTAGTTATCTATTTGCATGAATGTTACAATCTGTTCCGGGATACTAATATTTCCGGCTTGTACAGTGATAGTGTCATTTAATTGTACCTGCCGAGTAACTAGCAGCTGTGTTTCTATACCTAAAGAAGGAATAAGGCATATACAGCTTTTGCCTTTTATTTCTACCACGACCGCTGTTCCTGTCCAATCTGAATTCTGAAGCAGGTACACAAGTGTCCAATGCATATTGCTACACCGTTCGGCTCTAACTGCCGCTCCTGCCGCTGCATCCCCAGCAGCAATTTTTTCTAAAAGATGGTCTTTATCTAACAGAGGCCGGTTATCAATAAATGCGCGAAGCTGTTCATGGGCTGCCAGGTCACTGTATCGACGTAGTGGACTGGTTACCTGGCTGTACATACCAAGTCCTAAACCTGCATGTTGCCGGGGAATTACTCCGACATTTCTGCTGCGCATACACCGGCGCAACCGGTATTGTCCTGCAAGTCCTGTGGGAATTTCTGAAGGGATATCCGGTTTTTCTTGGCTGATATATGGAAATGGAATATCATTTTTAAAAGCAAATTTTGCAGCAGCTTCCCCTGCCAGCAACATAAATTCTCTGACAACTGAAGCGGATTTTGTTTGCATAACAGGTTTAATGGACACTTTTTGATTTTTAACAGTAATATGGACTTCCGGCAGTGAAATTGCCACCGCTCCCGCATTTAGTCTCCGTTGTTCATTTTTTCGGGCAATATCAAACAATGGGGCGAGTTCCGGGGTATGTTCTTTTTCATCTGCTTCTTCATATGTAATCCGCCGGACTGTTATCCATGTTTTCAATACATTACATCCGGTGACAGCTCCATTATTGTCCAGTGTAATTTTAAATGATAATGCGCGGGATGGCTCTGTTAAGCCTAATGCATAATCTTCTAGACAGTCTTCTGCAAGCATTCTGGCAGTCCCTTCAGGTAGGTACAATGTGGTACCTCGGTTACAGGCTGCGGTATCAATGGAAGAACCGGGTATGACAGTGGCTGCCGGATCTGCAATATGCACCCAAACGGCTTCTCCGTCATATGCAATAGCATCATCCGGGTCTGAACTCCATGCATTGTCTATTGCGTAGGCAATGTGGTTAAGAGTAATCCGGTTTTCATCCGGCGGTTTCGCCAAATGTTCTTGGGCAGATTGCATGGATAGTCCGAACCGTGAGGGAAATGGATTTTTTTCTATAGGCCATATTCCTGTTTCTAGTAACAGTTTGTGTGCTTTTTCCGGGGTTTCTGGAATACCTGCTTCTTTCATTGTCCGGGATTTATCAGTTGTGCCCAACGCTAATGCTTCTACATCCTGCATAAGTTGGGCATCGGTTTCCATATTTAACTGACGTTTTTTTAAACGATCAATAAAAGATGCTCGAATTTCCTGTTCTCTGTTTTTTGCTGCCTGCTTGTCAAGTATTTGCTGTATTTCATGCCGGGATCTGATTTTAAAAAGCAGTTGATTACAACCGCTGTCAGATACGGTAGTAAAGTAGACAGATGACGATATTGCCGTATACAAGTTCCAGGTTCCGGTAGCAGAGTCAATTCCGGCAAACCCGCATAAATCAACAAAAGAAACCGGCTGGGTTGATGTCTGGACATCTGAATCAATCAGTTCATATAATTCTTGAACAGCTAAATCTTTATCGGGTAATTTTGATGTCAATATTTCCGGTAATTGTTCTGTTTTTACCGGAACTGCTTCATATAGCGTCGCAATGTCTTTATCCCGTACTTTTTGTTGTTCATAAACAGCTGGTTTTCCCCCTGGTACTGGAAACTTTGCACAGTATTCAATAGTGTATTTCCCGTCATTGATGGCGGTGACTACTGCCGGTTGGTTTTTATATAGCACGAGGGAAAAAAGTCTGACCATAAACATACTATACTCAAAAATACCGGCGACGGCAAGCATTTTGTAATGTTGGTACAGGATGGCAATGTTGCGGAATTTTTATTTTGGTTGTATACTATTTAATATGCAGGACAGTACAATTATAAATACAAGCAAAGTTGGTCAACGGCTTGAGCGGATGGCTGAAAATGACCAGGTATCATATCTGATGTTTAATAATAACCGGATTGAGCTGGTTGCAAAAATTACTATTGGCAGGGCATCTGATAATAATATTGTTATTGACAATAAGCTCGCCAGCCGCCATCACGCATTG
Source organism: uncultured Treponema sp. (assembly GCA_944389965.1). Taxonomy (GTDB): domain Bacteria; phylum Spirochaetota; class Spirochaetia; order Treponematales; family Treponemataceae; genus Treponema_F. Next base: position 4,301 of record CALXOI010000009.1, on the reverse strand, counting down.
ATACAAAAAATAAAAGATGTATTCTTTTTAAAAGATGAAAACAGTACTAATGGTACATTTTTGAATGGACATCGGATTCCGAGTGATAAATATGTACGTTTAAATCCTGGTGATAAGATTACAATTGGTAATGCTAACTTGATTCTATCTTGAAAACCAGCGCATGGGTTAACTATATCCGGTTATAATAGTGAGTTGTAGTTTACGAAATTTGTTTTTCCGGTATATCTGCAAAATTAAAAATCCGGGAGCCGGGGATTTTTACTTTTTTATTCGCCGCGTTTTAACTGATGTAGTGCAGGGTAGATTGCCGGTGTACCGGGATTTGAATGCCCTTTTGGAAGCAGTATGTGTTCTGCTGGAATCAGAACAGACGGAATACCGTCCTAAAGCCTTCTATGCCGGTTTGCCAGGCGGTTTGCTCGATTTTTCCCGGTGCACCCGATTACCGGTTATTATTGTGCCTGATTTACATGCCCGTGTTCATTTTCTTGCCTCAATTTTTATGTACCGGCCGGTTTTGTCAGGAGGCAGGAATTCAGAAAAATTAACCGTTATGGAACTCCTTGGGCGGAAAGAAATTTTTGTTGTGTGTTTGGGCGACGGATTCCATTCGGAGATAAAAAAAGAACGGTGGCTTGATGCGCATCATGATTTTGAAAACGGCCTGTATACCGGTAACGCAATGAAACAGGAAATGGCCGAAAGTCTTGCTTTAATGCAGCTGGTTTTGCGTGCAAAATTGTCTTTTCCCAATCAATTTCATTTTTTAAAAGGTAACCATGAGAATATATTGAACGACAGCTCTTGTGGAAATCATCCGTTTCGGAAATTTGTCCAGGAAGGAGAAATGGTATACCGTTTTATGGAAACATATTACGGGGAAGATATCCTGCATCTTTTTTCCTGGGTTGAACATTTGTTTCCGGTATGTGCGGTGTTTCCTCAATGTATTGTTTCTCATGCAGAGCCTGCTGAAGCCTACAGTAGGGAACAGTTAATCAATGCTCTGTCTGACGATTCTGTTGTAGAAGGTTTAACGTGGACTGACAACGGGGCAAGCTGGCCGGGAAGTGTCCGTTCTATGCTGTCGGCACTGCTGCCGGATTCTCCCGGTGCCGTGTACTTTGGTGGCCACCGACCGGTGTCCGGCAGGTACATGATGCGACAGGATGGAGCTTTTGTGCAGATACATAATCCGCTGCTGGAAAATATCGTATTATTGCAGCCTGAATATACCTTTAATCCCGAAAGAGATATTATTCCGATACCCCGGTGGAAACAGGAAAAGAAAAGGAGCCACTATGAGTGATATACCTGCCATGATTGGTAAATATAAAGTTCTCGAGCTTGTAGCACAGGGTGGAATGGGAACTGTTTATAAAGCGTTGCATCCGTCTTTAAAACGGGAAATCATTTTAAAAAAACTTTCCATCCGGGGAAATGTTTCCGTGCGGGAACGGTTTAAACGGGAGGCTCAGATCCTGCTTGATTTACAGTGCCCGTATATTGTTCATGTATTCGATTATTTTGTGGAAGGTGCTTATCATTATATTGCATTGGAATATGTTGACGGAATGTCGCTTGATAAACTGATAGCAAAACAGGTTGCATTACCAAATCAAATAGCAATGGTGGTATTCCTTGATGCCTGCTATGCGCTACAGTATGCCCATTCCAAAGGAATTGTGCACCGGGATATTAAACCGGGTAATATTCTGATTTCCCGCCGGGCCGCCGTAAAGCTTGCGGATTTTGGAATAGCAAGTACAGATAAAGAATCCGAAAAAGACACAACGCTGACGCTGTCTGGTGTTTCTTTGGGAACCCCTTCATATATGTCCCCTGAGCAGTTTGCAGACAGCAAATCCGTGGATAAGCGGGCAGACATTTACTCTATGGGTGTAATGCTGTATGAAATGGTCACCGGATCAAAGCCTTTTCCCGGATCCCTGACTCCGGAGACAATGCTGCAGATACAAAAAGGAAAGTATGTTCCCCCCGAAAAACTGGATAAAACCATTGCACCGGTTATCTGCCGTCTGATCCGTAAAATGATACGTCCCGACCCAAGGAAACGGTATCAGGATATACAGGCGGTTATCAGGATTGCAAAACGCTATTTGAAAGAATATGATATCCGTAGCATCCGGGAAACACTTGCCAGAATGGTTTGTGCAGGAACCCGGCAGATAGCCCCTCCGGTTTTTGAACCCCGGAAACATACGGTGAGAAAAGCATTTATGTGGGCTGGTGTATGTATCGCTGTGTGTGCCGGATTCGCAGCGCTCTGGTATTCTGGAATTATCCATAAATACCTGTTGTCTGCATATTATACCCCCCTTACCGTGTCAGTAACATTACCGGCAACTGCATCTGCCCAGTCTGATTTGCCGTTGAGGGCATTTTTCTTTGAAAATGACAATGACACGATTCCTGAAGTATACGGTAGCCGAAGGGTGCTTGCTGCTGCAGACTCCGGTCAGAGTGAGCAAATAGAAGGGGATGGGGTTGTGTATAATGCAAAACCCGTGTATCTGCGGCCAGGACAATACCGTATCAAAGTGGCTGCCGGACCGTATATCTGGTGGAAATCTATTACAGTGGATAATGAAGCGGTGTCAGCATCGTTGGATTTACGCTCATATGCTTCCCGGTCTATTACGGTACACGGCGCAGCATTGGATGCTGAAACAGGGGAGCGTTTAACACTGCAGACAAAATTTTCTGTTTTGTACGGTAATAAATGGGTTCCTCTGAATTCCCTTGATAAAGATACTTTTAAAACCGGAACGGTCTGGAAATTTAAAGCTTCCTGCCCCGGGTACCAGGATGAAATTTTTTCTTTACGGATTGACTGGTATCAGGATGAATTGTTTATTACGGCTGGACTGCATAAAGATAACTCTGGTGAGGACTAGTTTTTTTGTAAAAAAGGTTGCTTTTTAGTGAATTTATTCGCATATTTAATAGAGAGTATTTTAAAGCTGGTTTACCAAGATAATAACAGGAGAATATATGCCGGATAAAGATATTGATATAGAAAAAAAAGAACCGGAAGGTTTACAGAAAGATATAGATCAAAATACCCGGGACGCTTCTCCGGAAGGAGAATCTGCAGATCAGGAACATACCCGTGAAGAGGGTGCGACCATTATTCCGGTTGAACAAACACTTTCCAATAAATTATTTTTAATTCCCATTTCCGGACGACCGATATTTCCCGGAATTTTTACCCCGCTGATGATTACTTCTTCTGATGATGTGAAAATTATAGAACAGGCTTATTCAGGGGATGCCCTCATCGGTATTGTGATGTTGAAAAATGATTCCGACAGTCCGTCGGCAACCGATATGCATGAAATCGGTACCGTTGCCCGGATTATAAAAAAAATAAACTTGCCGGACGGCGGGGTTAATGTGTTTATATCCACAATTAAACGGTTCCGCATCAGAAAAGTATTAAGCAACCGGGATCCGGTTGTTGCTGTGGTAGAATATCTGGAAGATGAAGAAGATAACACTTTTGAAGTCAAAGCCTTGACGCGGGCTCTTATCAGTGAAATGAAAGAGATTTCCGAAAATAATCCTCTGTTTTCGGAAGAAATGCGCCTGAACATGGTGAATATAGATCACCCGGGAAAAATAGCTGATTTTGTTGCATCCATTTTAAATATAGACAAAGATGAACAGCAGAAAGTTCTGGAAATACTGAATGTCCGGCAACGGATGGAACAGGTATTGGTTTATATCAAAAAAGAACAGGAACTGCTGCGGATTCAGAAAAAGATTCAGAGTGAACTGAACGACCGCATAGAAACCCAGCAACGGGAATATTTTCTGAAAGAAGAACTCAAGGCAATCAAAGAAGAGCTGGGCATGACAACCGATGCCCAGAATTCTGAATATCAGCGATTCAAGGATAAAATCGAATCTTTTCACTTTGATGGTGAGATAAAAGAAACCGTTGACAATGAACTGGAAAAATTTTCGTTGATGGATACCAGTTCTCCTGAATATAATATTGTACGGAACTATATTGAAACAATTTGCGCCCTGCCATGGAATGAAGCTCCGGTGGAATCTTATGAATTGGATAAAGCAAAAGCTGTGCTGGAACAGGATCATTATGGTCTTGATGACGTAAAGAAGCGTATTCTGGAATATCTGGCTGTCCGCAAACTGCGCAAAGATAACAAGGGATCTATTATTATTCTGGTAGGTCCGCCGGGAGTCGGTAAAACAAGTGTAGGAAAATCAATTGCCCGGGCAATGAACAAGCCGTTTTTCCGTTTTTCTGT
>CALXOI010000008.1 GCA_944389965.1 uncultured Treponema sp. | reverse complement strand
ATTTATAAAATAACATACAACGCAGAGAGATTGTACGAACAAGGAGAGTGCAAAATGAAAAAAAACGGAAAGTTTGTATTGGTACTTGCAATTGTGATGATTGCAATGTGTGGAACGGCTGCTGCCGAGTTACCTCCCATGTATGCCGGTGTGGATTTAGGTTATGGAGCATCTTTTCCTGATTTCGGAGGAAACTTTTTCCCCATGGCAGACGGTTTTGAAATGACTCCGTATTTCGGAATCAATCCCATTAAATCTGTTCAGGATTTATCGTTTGAGTTTGATTTACAAATGGATTTTCTGAAATATTATTCCAGTCACGGTGATTTTAATTACAGTGTCATAACGCCGCAGCTTTTTGCGGTATACACCTACAGCGGATGGAAAATAAAACCTTTTATCGGATTGGGAATGGGTGTCAATATTATAAATTTAGATAAATATGTATATTCGGAGTATTATAACACTGTTGGTGGAACTCCGGTAGATCCCCATAACGCCGAAAATACAGCTTCATTCAGTTTTGCCATAAAAGGCGGTATCCAGTATCAAATTCCTAATACCGGTATCAACTTGGCTTTGGGACTGCGGTATAACGTTAACTCTCCCACGGTAAAAGCCGGTCCCTATTCATTTAATGTCAACATGGGCAGTATATCCATAAATTTTGGTGCACTGTATAGGTTTTAATGGATATTGGTGTTCTAGAGTAAAGAAATTGGAAAGAAAATATAAGTTGTATATTTTTTATTTCTTTTCTGCCTAATTAAGGAGAGTAATGTGAATATTATCCTAGGTATCATCGCAGTAGTTTCATTGCTAGATTTGTTATTTCTGTTTTTTCATATTTTGGGCGGAGGAGCTTCTGATATCGTAAGTTGGATTTGTTATCCCTTATTTGGGTTAGTTCCGGTGCCCTTGATTATGGGTGTATTTATCAGGATATTGGAAGGTGGAATGGTATTTTTTTTCTTAGGTGGATTTTTTTCTTAAGTAGCCCTCAGCTGTCCCTGCCGGGGGACAGCTTTTTTTGTTGCAACTGTGTTTATGCAGTGGTATAATTACCTAAGCAAGCCACAAGGAGAAAGTTATGCAACATTTTACCCAGATGATATTGCTGGGCGTTCTGGTAATGATTGCTGTCGCTGCGGCGGTCAATATTTCGGGATGTCCCAGCACATCTTCTGTTATGCCTGCCACATCCGCTGCACCGGAACAGTCTGTCTTACCCGCCACACAAGATGAAGAGTTTACCGGATCTTATGCCGGTGAAGAGAAAATTGATTCTAACAGTTACAGTGTAAAATGCTCTGTTGCTTTTAACGATACGGTACAGCAAGTTTATGGTGTGACAGAAAAAACGGAATTGAACTAAGTGTTTACTGTTGATATGGCAAGTGCCGGCAATCGTATACAGGATATTTTTGGGTACGGATACATTTCCGTTCCCTGTGGGCTTTTATTCACGGGTGCTCCTTGGGCTTTTGTTCAAAGCAGAGACAGCTCCTGACGTATCTGTATCCGCCAATTAACAACACAGGTAATATGCTTCCCGTACTTTGGTGAGGGGAGTTAAATTTTAGGAGGAAGTTGTGAAACACTCAAAACACATTGCACGGATTGTTGCTTTTGCATTGCTTGCAGTAACAATGATTGGAACACTGGCAGGATGTAAAAATGCAGCCGGCGGTGATGGTTCGGAAGATTTAACCGGTTTTTACGTATGGAAACCTGATCCAAACGCTGGAGGAGAACAGGTAAATTACTATGCACAATTCACTAAGTCGACTCTACAGATTTATGAAGTAACGGAAGCTGACGGTAAAGTCAGTTTTTACGAACAACGGTTGGGAAAAAGGGCTGATTCACAAGTTCCTGACTCTTGGGAATTACAACCGATTCCGTATACAGCAAAGGGGGTGTACTCACTATCTCTGCAACAAGTATTCATCTCATGTATGAAGACAAACCTTATACCAGTAGTTATGACGCCACTGGTATCACCATACCGGGTATCTTTGTTAGGTCTGAAGAAGATACCGTAACAATGACCAAAACAACGGACAACTTTTTTAACAGAATTGCTAAAGAAAATTTTAAGGAAGGTTGGTATATAAATAACATTGAGAGCGAGTATGGTTCGTTTACCCAGTTTATTGAGTTTGAAAGCGGTTCATTCCGAAGTGGTAGAAAAACTACAAAAGATGGAAGTGTTTCTTTATCAGATAAAAAAGGAACGTATATTGTTTCAGAGGGTAATAAAATAATATTCTCTTATGACGGCACAGAGTCTGAAGGAATGTATGGTAAGGAGACAGTTAAAATTCCTGGTGACCTTTTGTTTACGGGCGATTCCTTTGGAACCTTGTTTAAGACAGACACCCCACCTGATTTAACTGTGCCTGCAAATTAACATTATTCAGTAATTTTACTCTTCGCACTTGGATCCAGACTTGTACTTTGGCTGCGGGGTAATAATTTTTAGGAGGAAGTTGTGAAACACACAAAAAACATTGCACGGATTGTTGCTTTTGTATTGCTTGCACTAACAATGATTGGAACACTGACAGGATGTCTTAGTACACCTACCGGTTCATCTACCGAAACACCGGCTGTGGTTAAAACCGAACCTTCCGGCGTATATGTTGATGCGCCGTATCCCGAGGAAGGGACAGATGAATTTTACATTGTTTTGGCAGACTTCCAAAGCATTCCGGGAAAAGTTCAATGTTATTTCATTACAAAAAATGAATATACTTACGGAAGTGTTCTGTTCAATGATTTATTTACAGAACCGGTAGCCTATGAACTTTCCGGTAATACTATTATCTTTAAGAATGTTGTTTTAACCGGAAAAGAGCAAGAAGCTCCCCGGGATTATACGGGAACTTATAACGGCGCAACAGATACAATAGACATACCCAACGAATTTCCGGGACGTTCTCCGGGGGGATTTACAACCGTAAGTTTTACTACAGAAGATTATTTTAAGTTAAAGCCTGCTTTCATTCCCCTATCTGATAAAAATTACGTGACAAGTCCTTCTAAAAACGGAGACGGTGTTATATGCTGTTGGTTTATGGAGCATGATGCTGTCAATAAAACCATGCAGCTCTATTTTGTAGGAAAAGAACAAAGCGGATTAAAAATATATCCAAAATTCGGAAAAATAGAAAATGGTACATGGGTTGCATCTCCGGCTTTTTACGAAGACACCGGTAAGGGTACTTTACGATTCAAAAATGTTTGGGTAGATGGTACCAATGCTTCTATTGACTTTGAAATAACCTATGGAAAGTCTGAAGGCATTACTTTACCAGATATCAATGCCGGTTTTGGTGGAAATCTGTTGTTGAGTGCCACCGACAAAAACTACCTTGATCCAAATGTTTCTTGGGAATAATATTCCGGGGTAGGTCTGTGACCGGTATATGATATCGTGTGGTCATAGTAACCGGCGGGTAAACGCGGTACAAAGACCGGTGTTCACCCGCCGGGATTTCCGGTTCCGGCAGATTACTGCTGCACCGGAAATCCGATGTCATCCAAAACAGTGGCAGCTGTTTTGGCACAGTTTTCGCAACCGTCAATATAGACGGCTTTTTCTTCCAGCGATACGGTGCAGGCAATATTTTCTGCTTTCAGTGCATTCTGGATACGTTCAACACACTTTCCGCAGTGCATATCCGGTACGTTCAGTTTGATCATACAATTACTCCTTGTCGTTTTATTTCAACAGCTTATGCAGCGTTTTAATCAGTTCTTCTACCGTTTCTGTGTTACCGGCTTTTAAATCTTCCATGACACAGGTAGAGATATGGTTGCCCAGCAGTTTGCGGTTAAAGGCATTTAATGCGGACTGTACCGCGGATACTTGTGTCAATATATCAATACAATATACGTCCTGTTCCACCATGTTTTTTATTCCCCGGACCTGACCTTCAATCCGGTTCAGCCGGTGGATTAAATCCTGGTATTCTTCCGGTTCCCGGTGCTTTTTGCGGCAGCCAGGACATTCATGTACTTCCATAGACATTCCTTTCTGTTATAATTTTTTCGTCCGCAGCCGCAGGGCATTGGTGACGACACAGACAGAACTGAGGGACATGGCAAGCCCTGCAATCATGGGCGAAAGCAGAATGCCGGCAACCGGATATAAAACGCCGGCGGCAACCGGTATACCGATTGTATTGTATAAAAATGCCCAGAACAGATTCTGTTTTATGGTGCGCAGTGTCAGCCGGCTGAGCCGGACTGCTTTTGCCGCATCCTGCATATCGTTTTTCATCAGAATAATGTCCCCTGCTTCCAGCGCAATATCGCTTCCGCCACCCACAGCAACGCCGGTATCTGCCTGCACCAGAGCGGGTGCATCATTTATGCCGTCTCCTACCATCATCACTTTTGAGCCGTCCTTTTGCAGCTGTGCGATAATTTCCGCTTTCTGATGGGGCAGGACTTCTGCAATAACATGGTCAATGCCCACTTGGGAACCGATGTATGCGCCTGTTTTTTGATTATCACCGGTAAGCAGGCAAATGTCCAGCCCCATGTGCCGCAGGGTTTGAACGGCGGCCGCACTGGTGTTCCGTATTGTGTCCGCAACGGCGATGATGCCCAGCAGTGTTTTTTCTGTGCCGGTCTGCAGGGCTGAATAAATCACTGTCTGCCCTTGAGCCGCCAATTGTTCTGCAACAGAAGCTGCTTCTTCCGGAATATGAATGCCCAGTTCCGTCATCAAATTGATGCTGCCGACTTTAACCGTAAGTTCCTTTCCGTCGGTTCCGGTAAAATCAGCGGATATGCCGAATCCGGGCAGGTTTTCTGATTGTTTTAGTATCAGTGTCTGCGGAAGATTTTCTGCTGCTGCGGTAACAGCCCGTGCCAACGGGTGTTCCGATCCGGATTCTGCTGCTGCGGTGTATTCCAGCAGCTGTTCTTGTGTGATACCGTTTACCGGCAGTATCCGGGTGATTCCGGGGCGGCCTTCGGTGATGGTACCGGTTTTATCGAATACAACAGTGTGTATTTTGCCGGCGGTTTCCAGCGCTTCACCGCTGCGGATTAAAATACCGTTTGCCGCACCAAGACCGGTTCCTACCATAATTGCTGCCGGGGTAGCCAGTCCCAATGCACAGGGGCAGGCAATGACCAATACAGAAGTGACAATGCGCAGTACAAAAGCGGTGTCCTGACCTGCGAATGCCCAGATTATGCCGGCAATAACGGCAATTCCCATGACAACTGGCACAAAAATACCGGATACTTTATCGGCAATTTTTGATACCGGGGCTTTTTTACCTTGCGCTTCTTCCATAATTCTGATGATTTGGGAGAGGGTTGTGTCGCTGCCGGTATGGGTGACCGTAACATACAGCGTACCGTTTTGATTCATGCTGCCGCCGGTAACCGCCGACCCGGGTGTTTTTTCTACCGGCATACTTTCTCCGGTCAGCATGGATTCGTCCACGGAACCGGTTCCTGTGGTAACGGTTCCATCCGCTGGTATACGGGTGCCGGGTTTTATCAGTATTGTGTTGCCGGGTTGCAGCTGTTCTACGGGGATTTCTTTTGTTGTCCCGTTGTGTACCAGCAGGGCTGTTTTTGGGGCAAGATTCATCAGTGCGGTTATGGCGCTTTTTGTTTTGCGGGTACTGCTGCGTTCCAGGTATTTTCCTGTCATGACAAAGGTAAGCACCATAGCTGCAGACTCAAAGTATAAATGATGGATATGTGCCGGGTTGTCGGAAAGCAGGAACAACAGTGCAAGACTGTATACGAATGAACAGCTGCTGCCGATGGCAACAAGTGAATTCATGTTAGGTGCCCGGTGTATCAGTGCAGAAAAACCGTTGGTAAAAAAATACCTTCCGGAAAACAGAACCGGTATAGTCAGCAGCAGTTGCAGCAGGGCAAAGTTTACCGGATGTGTTGATGCGGTAACAATGTCCGGTAATGGCAGCGGAACCGGTAACATCGATCCCATGGAAACATACAATAGTCCTGCGGTGAACAACCATGCAGCGGTTAACTGTGCTTTTGCTGTTTTACCGGTATTTTGCTCCGGACTGCTGGTTGCAATTTTATCCTTCTGTGATTTTAGTATCGGTTCGCAACCGAATCCGGCTTTTTCTACTTTTGCAATGATGAGTTCCGGTGTTACTCTGTCTGTGTCGTAGCTGATAGTCATTTTTCCTGTTGCCAGATTAACACTGCTGGAATCAACTCCCTCTATTTTACCGGTAACCCGTTCTACCGCACTGCTGCAGGCAGCGCAGGACATTCCGGTTATTGTATAGGTTTCTTCTTTTTTCACTATATACCTCTAATGGGTATATAGTATACCCCTAGTGGGTATATGTCAAGTAAAATACAAAAAAATATAAAAAAATATGTAACCTTCCGGATTCCCTGTGGTTGTTATTGCAGATTGCAAGAGCAACAACAATCACCGCAGTTTCTACAGAATAGTGCAGCTGCACACACTGCACAATTCTGGTTTTCTGCATCCTCCTCTCCTTTTGGGGGTTCAGTAAAGTTTTTACTGAACCCCCTTTTTTTATGTTAAGTTGCGGGTTGTATTCTCCGATAGATAAATGAATAGGAATATTTTGTTATTTCCGGATTCATGGAGGATTCCGTTATGGATATGGAAAAAACCGCAAAAGAAGTATACGGGCTTCTTGTTTCGCAAAATGAATTGCTCGATTCCATTATAGAACAGCAGAAGAAAATCCGGGCTGCAGTTACTGGAAAAGATTGGAGTAATTTGGAAGAATTGCTATTTACTATCAACTCTGTTACAGATTCATTTACTGCATTGGAAGCGGAACGGGATGAACTGTGTAAAACAATTTGTGCTGTCCATGCTCCGGATGCGGTTCCTGATATGTACCGGGCGGCAAGTTCTCTGCCGGCAGAATTCAGAACTCCGGTTATGGAAATGTATCATCAGATCCGTCGTAAGCTGGTATCTTCTAAAATCGAAAATGATGCTTTGAATGATTATATACGTATTACAAGAAACTTTTTGCAGGGTGTTTTTGATACGGTAATTCCTCAACGGCGTAATACGGTGTATTCCCGGTCTGGAAATGTGGTTAAGCCGGCACCCGAAAGTTTGGTTTTGAATACTATTTTATAATTGCAGGGGGCAATATGTCATCTTCATTTGCTGGAATAGAATTAGGAAAACGTAGTTTAATGGCCCAAAGCCAGTCAATCAGCACGGCTGGTCATAATATATCAAATGCTGATACGGAAGGTTATTCCAGACAACGGGTTCAATTGCGTCAGTTTGATCCTATTTACCGCCCGGATTTAACCCGTGCAGAAACTCCCGGTCAGATAGGACAGGGCGTTTCAATAGAAAGCATCAGCCGGATTCGAGATGAATTGCTTGATTCCCGTATTGTTGCCCAGTCGAATCAAGAATCATATTGGAGCACCCGGGAAAAATATTATGTTATGTTGGAACAGATTTACAATGAACCGGATGATGTCTCTATACGTTCCAATATGGATAAATTCTGGTCTTCCTGGCAGGAACTTTCCCTGTATCCGGAATCCCAGTCTGCCCGGCAATCTATTGTTACCCGGGGAGAATCCCTGGTGAATTCAATCCGGCAGCGCTACAATAGTCTTGCCGGTGTCGGCGTATTACTGAATGGTGATATTGAGGCAACCGTAGAACAAGTAAATAATTACGCCCGGCAGATTGCAGCTTTAAATAATGAAATTGTCCGTTCCCGTGCAATGGGTGATAATCCGAACGATTTGCTTGACCGACGGGATTTAATGGTTGAAAAACTTTCGTCTCTGGCAAATATAACAATTGACCAGCGGGATCCTGATGAATTTATGGTGCATATTGACGGTCTCGTGTTAGTACAGGGCGGGGTTGCCCGTGGACTTGATGTTGTTCCACTCACGGATAACAATGGTTACACAAAAGTTGTCTGGGCTGATACCGGTAATGATGCGGTAATCAGCGGGGGATCCTTGGGTGCTCTTATTGAATTGCGGGATGTAGATGTTCGTTCCGAAATCCAGGAACTGAATACCATGACGATGAATTTTGCTGATTTAGTCAATGATGTACATCGCAATGCAGTTGGAGCAAATAATGTTACCGGCTTGGATTTTTTTACCCAGCAGCCTTTTGTAACTAATGTTGCAGGAAATTATGACCGTAATGGAGACGGGGTCGTTGATACATCATATATTTTCCGTATAAGCGGAACCAATGCATTGAATCCCCAGGAACAGATTGGCTTACAGGGAACAATTACTCTTTCAGGAAAAGACGGCAATATTACGGTACCGTATTATCCTACTGATACAGTGGAAGCGGTTATTGCCCGTATCAACGATTCCGAAGGTGAGGTTAAAGCATATCTTGACCGGAATAATAGTCTTGTCCTGAAAGCGACCACTGCCCAGGATGTAGATAATCCGGATTTTGTCATCCGTCACGTAGAAGATTCAGGTTATTTTCTGACCGGTTATTCTGGAATTCTGGCGGGGTCAGGGCCGGAAAATGCGTATGATTTTGCGCAGGCTGATGCTGTTAATGTTCTTGCCGGTGCAGGAACCGGAAACGGTGCCGGTTATGCTGTTGCTCCTGTATTAAATCCATCTGCATATATTGCCGTTAATAGTGCCATTACCAGCGACGTTTTGTCTGTCGCCGCATCATTTCCCAACACATGGGGATACGGAGAAGACGGAGATGGTCGTGCTGCGGTGGAAATTGCTTCAATCCGGAATTCCCAGGTAATGATTGGACGTTACCGCACATTGGATGATTATTTTGCTGAATCAGTGACAAATGTCGGTTTGAAAGGTGAACAGGCTGAAATCAATATGCTCAGCCAGAATTCTGTTATGGCTGATTTACGGACATTACGGGATTCTATTTCTGGTGTCAATATCGATGAAGAGTTGGCTGATATTATTAAATTCCAGCATGGCTATAATGCTGCTGCAAAATTTATTACGGTTATGGATGAACTGCTGGATACTGTCATCAACCGGTTAGGTGTATAAGCTGCAAGGAGATAAATAATGAGAAGAGTAAGTTCAGGAATGACTAACAGTGATATTCAGAACAATTTGCGGTTGCAGGAATTGCGGTTAAATAAAACAAATAACCAAATCAGCAGCCAAAACCGGTTACAGTCCCTGCGGGATGATCCTATTGCTGCCGGTCATTTAGTCCGTTACCAGTCATATCTTGGCAGGGTACAGACATTTGAGAAAAATGCCCAGACGCTGACGGACAGATTTTCTGTTACTGAAGGATATATGAACCAGTCACTGGAAATTATGCAGCGAATCCGGGAACTTGCAGTTAATGGTGCTACCGGAACGAATACACCTGAAGATTTGAAAAATATGGCTGCTGAAGTAGATGAGTTGCTGAAAGAATTGGTTCAGAATGCTAATGCAGTGGGGCCTGATGGTACATCTCTTTTTGCCGGAACCCGTACAAACCGTGCTGCTTTTGATGTGGAATTGGCAACGGTACCCGGTTCATCTGAACCGCTGATTTCCACTGTACGGTATAATGGAAATATTGCAAGTAATAAGATTGAAGTGGATGAAGGTGCATATCTGGAAACAACAACTGCTGGTAACAGGATTTTCTGGTCTGAACCGCAGCAACTTTTTTCCGGCAGGGATGCTTCTGCTTTCCGGGTACCTGGGGATGCAGTGATTTCTGTTGACGGCAAAGAAATTGCTCTGAATGCCGGTGATAATGTATATGCTGTTGTAGCAAAAATAAATGATTCTGGTGCCGCGGTAAAAGCTACTGTGGATCCAATTACTTTTGGGTTGAATTTGCAGACAACAGATTCCCGGCAGTTGTGGCTTCAGGATATAAACGGTACTGTATTGAATGATCTGGGATTAATAAAAGACGGTTCTCAGCAGCCTCCGTATAATTTAGGGGATGGGGTTAGGGTTTCCGGTGGTTCTTTGTTTGATAGTGTTATCGCGTTACGGGATGCAATGCTGGAAGGAGATCAGGAAACTATTGGTGGTAGGGTTTTAGGAACAATCGATGGTTCCGTTAGTAATCTGGTTACCCGTCTTGCAGAATCAGGCGCTGAATATGAACGTGCTGTTCAAAATATCTCACGGAATTCATTAACGGCTTTGAATGTTTCATCAATGATTTCACGAGAGGGTGATCTTGATTTTACAAAAGCTGTCACTGATTTGAAAATGATGGAATATGTGCAGCAAGCAACATTGAGCACTGCCGGAAGATTGTATTCAAGCACGCTGCTGGATTACATTAAATAACAGAGGAAACAGTGGCTGTGGAAGATAAGATGCATAAGGAATTGGTATTTCCGAAAGGATTGTTCGGATTTGAACAATATACAGAATTTGTCTTATATGAATCTGAATATCAACCGTTTTATTGGTTGCAGTCAAAAACGAATGAATCGTTGGCATTTTTAGTTGTAGATCCTTTTCTTATTTGTACTGATTATGAATTGGATGTAGATGATAATCTACTGAAAGATATTGAAGTGTCTTCTCCCACAGATGTATTCGTGCTTGGCATTGTGACAGTTCCTTCTGATGATTCACCGGTAACAATAAATTTGCAGGGGCCATTAATTGTAAATAAACTAAATAATAAATGTCTTCAGGTTGTTGTTTCCGATCCTAAGTGGGGAACTAAACATGATATTTTACAGGAAATGAAAAAGCGGGGTACCATATGCTGATATTATCCCGCAAAATGAATGAAAAAATCAAAATAGGCGATGAAATAACGGTTACAATTATTGAAATCCGGGGTGACCAGGTAAAAATAGGTGTTGAAGCTCCAAAAGATGTAAAAGTTTTCCGACAGGAAATATTCAATGCTATCCAGTCAGAAAACAGGGCAGCCGTTTCGCCTGAAAACCTTGGGGCACTTTCACATCTATTGTTTCAATAAACACCGATTTATTGGTATAGCAATCCCGTTTGCCATTTCATCAACCGTCGGAATAAAAGGGATGGATTTTGTATTGTACAGAATCAAGTTCTTTTAGTTTAATTTCGTCTATATGTTTTGTATTTGTGACACTTGTTACGTTTTTCAAATTCAATGCGGTGAGATGTTTCCGGTATACAATAATTCATGTTTCATAAAAAACACACGATTTTCCGTAATTGGATTATTGCATAGTATCATTGCCCGGTAGATTCTGAATACCACTTTTTCTTTCTGAGTTTGTTGTGACTATGTTTCCGCTTGATATTACCAGTCAGAAATTGAGGGCAGGGTAAGTTTTGCTGTATTAGAATCTTTTTCCCGGTTTTACCCTGTGGATGCAACTTAAGTGAAATTATGTGGTGTAGTTGGCGCAGAGCTTGCTTTGGAGCTGGAATGAGTTTTTTCTGGAAGCACCGCACCGGTACTTTATGTTTTTTACAGGTCATTCCAGTACTGTTGTCATGAATTCCGGGCTCAAGGCTTGTTTCTGGGATTTACTTTTTACCCCGTTTTTTCGGTGCGGTAATTTTACAGAGGTGCAGATGGCAGTACATTGAATAGATATACTGGTATTATCACCTGATTTTCAAGGGTATGGTTCAGTTACAAAAAAAGTGTACCTTCTAAAACTGTATGCAGTTTTAAGATACACTTTTTTTGTGTGCAGCAATAACTGTTATTCGGGTGCTTTAATTTGCACCTTGGATTTAGTATTTTATTCGTCTCCGCCAGCAGTGATTCCGTGACGTTTCTGCTGGAATTTCTTTAACATTGCAACGCCATTCCGCTTTCCGTTATATACGAAACCTCCGTTCCAGTATTCCAATGCGGCAAAAAGTGCATTTCCACCGTCTTGGTCGTCGCTCCGTTTTGTCCGGAATGAAACAAAGTTTGCCAATTCTTCAAAATTTTGCTGGTGCAGGCATTCAAGCCGTTTTCTGTTGAATTCATTCCATTTCTCTAAGTCTTTAAATCCTTCCCCTTCATCTTCGACTATTATATGAGCATGGGTCGGGCTGAATGAATACCAGACGTGTACCTTTTTATTTATATCACAGTTATTACCGTGTTTTACAGCATTTTTTATAACTTCACTGATTTGCTGTTCCAGCAGATTTATTTCTTTAATTTCCAATGGTGCAGACTGCACAATCAGGAGTGTAAAATACCTGATTTGCCTGAAGTCAGACGGAAATTCTTTATATAACATATTTGTTTTGTCAAACAATGCGT
The DNA here is from genome assembly GCA_944389965.1 of uncultured Treponema sp. Lineage (GTDB taxonomy): Bacteria > Spirochaetota > Spirochaetia > Treponematales > Treponemataceae > Treponema_F. The sequence goes on along the minus strand of CALXOI010000008.1, from coordinate 26,571 downwards.
CATTGTCATCAGAGCGCAATTCTTTAATTTGTTCCATGTCATATCCTTCCTAATTAACTATTCATTAAGCATTAGCAGGGCTTCTTCAACACTGTTTGAAATAGGGAAATATCCCATCAATTTTGTCAGTTCAATAACCTTTTTAACCGAGCCATGAATATTCGAAATGGCCAGTTTCAGATTCATTTTCTTTATAGTTGAGCAGATGAAAATGAGGGCGCCAATACCAGAAGAGTCAATATAATCAACTTGCTCAAGGTTAATTATAAAACTTTTGACATTTTTCTCAAGCATCTTCATTACTAATTCTTTCAGCTTATATGAATTATACAAATCCATTTCGCCGTTCACATCAATAATGTAGATTTCTCCATTTTTACGTATTTTGAGTTCCATATTCACTCCTTTTATTGGATCTTGATTATAAGAAGCGTTTGATCATCATGCTGATAACCGGAGCCGCTGAATTTCGAAATATCATTTTTCACCAAATTTGCAATTTCTGTCCCTGAAAGTTGCTTATTTTTCTTAATCAGATTGATAAGCCGGTTCTGGGAATATTGAATACCGGCACTGTTTGGAGTTTCAACAACCCCGTCTGTATATGTTACAATAATATCGCCGGATTGTACAGCGAATTCTTGATCTAAATAAACAGTTGTTTTTTCAACACCCACCGGCTCATGGTTTTTTGAGATTTGAGCCATGGAATCTGTTGCAGTACTGTAAAGCAATACCGGCGTTGTGCCTGCGGTTGCTATCTGAATTTTATTTGTTGTGCTGTCATAGTTAATCAAAGATACACTGGCAAAGTGATCAATATTTGTTTCACCCGTAATACCCCGGTTAGCCCATCCCAGTATAGTACCGGCACTTTGTGTCGTATTGACAGTCAGGCGGAGGATGGATCTGAGCATGACCATCACCATCAGAGAATTCATTCCTTTTCCTGCAATATCACCGACAACAAAAGAGATTCGGTCCTGCCGGGCCGGTATAATATCGTAATAATCCCCGCATACTCCGGCAGATGTTTTATAATAACAACCCATGGAGAGCATTGGAATTGAAGGCAACAACTTTGGATGCAGCGTATTCTGAAGGCGGCAGGCAATGTCTGCTTCCTTTGTTAACTCTGAATGTTCAACGATTTCCTGGTATGAGTAAACAACTTTGATTGCGGTACTGGCAAAGTCGCTTAAAATAGTCATATTGCGGAAATCCTGTTCATTAAACGGAACTGATGTGAACCGCCTCGCAATTGCAGCGACACCGATAACAGAATCCCTGATTTTCAGCGGTGAAAAAATATACGTACCGCACTTTAGAAAATCTTCAGTTTCATTCTGGTAAATCCGCGCATCCGATACCGGATCTGTAATTAATTCTGCTTTTCCTGACCGGGCAACGGCACCAAAAATGGTTTCTGTCAAAGGAAACTGGGAAAAGCGGAAATTTGTTTCTACCCGGACAATTTTATGGGGAAGATCATCTGGCAGTTTATATGGCGGCGGAAAATCCCCGCTTAGCGTTTTTACGGCAAGGACATCTTCAAAATCATCAAGCAACAGTATGACACCACCATCCGCTTTTGTTTCATGGATGATAACGGTATTCAAATGATCAAGCAATGTATTTAAACCGGACTCTTCGGAGAAAGAGTCTGCGGCACGGATCATAAACCCTTTTCCCGCATCAATCAGTTTTTGCACAGCTTCTGTTTGTGTTACATCAACAACCGGTTCTTCCTCCTGTAGGACAGGGATATCTGGTATATTTTCCGGAGTAGCAGGAGATTCTTTTGTTGTTTGCTGTTGTTTTACCGGAATCATTTGCTTAATCAGATATAATAATGCAAAAATTGCTGATGCAGATGCATACAGTGTTAAGTTTGGATGCAATGCAGTATATATACTGGCAATACAAAGGACAGCAGCGGCACAGACAGTTATAATTAACGCACATCTATTCTGGTTTCGGCGTGTTACAAACAATACTATAATTAAAGCAATAGAAAAAAATGCTGTTAAAAACAAAGGAATAAAAGCAATACCGTTATCTATTGTCATAACCGAAGAAACTCCAAAACATGAATTGTCTTATTATTCTAACATTGAAAACCCTTACCGTCAAGGATTTCTAATCAATTCCAATATTTTTTAATTTTGCAATCAGTTTTCTTAAAATGTTTGTCCCGAATTTTTTTGTAAAATCTTCTGCAGCCTGATCCAGACTGACATCATTCCCAAATTTCTTTTTTAGATCGTCCCAGTATTTTATAATCCATACATACATATCTGCTGGTGTCCGGTGTTTGAACCTACGCATGATATGCTGCCTTTTTATTGTATTGATAACCGGCATATATACTGTGTTGAACCAAGATAAAATTGCTTCTTGCATACTGATTTCATCACTTTGGTTCTGGTTTATGTAATATTTATGAATAAGCAGATGATGAAAGATGACATCGTACTGTCCGGTAACAGAAAAATCAAGATTCCAGTAATCGGTTATGTCGCCGAATGCTGTTTCTGCATAAAATACCCGTTTTTCATATTGAATAACCTGTTGCATCATCTGCTTTTGTGTGCTGCCCGGTTTCAATTTGAGTTCGCTTTGAAGGCTGACAACTTCCGCATCAACACATTCTATACCTTTTGATTTTGCTACAGATACCCGATGGTTACCGTCCCGGACAAAATATACCCCGCCCAATTCATATAATTTAACCGGTGGCAGTATCACATCCTGTAGATGTGCTTGGTCGATGCTCGCCCACCGGTTTTTCAGATGGGCATTTTTGGGAAAAAAATGATTGTCAAAATCATGATATCTGCCTTCGCTGCCAACAATCAAATTGACGGGAACTTCTTTCATCCCTTGATATACTTCGCCGGTGGGTTTTAACATTTTTTTCATGTCAGTAAGGGATAGCAGGCGGCTTTCCTCGGGATTTAAAAAATGTTGTATTTCATTGAACAAAGCTTTATTCCGGGCTTTAAAAAAATCTTCTTCAGATTGTATTTGATTGAATACTTTCATTTTTCCTCCGGGGTAAATCCAGAATATAGTGACTGTAAACATTTATGATGGTTGTATCATGATATATAGAAACCCGTGGGGTTTGTATGTCATATAAATGAATATGTCCATGTATCATATATGCCGGTTTAAATTTCTTGAGAAACCATCTGAAACACTGGAATCCCCGATGGCAGGGATCTTCTTTATCATGAATATGACGGGGAGGGGAGTGGGTCAGGAATATATCACAGTACCTGCCATACAACAATTTATTGATTAGAAGACGGGGAATTAACTTGATAAGTTTGAATTTCATTCCCCGATCTGTGTACTGGCACATACCATTGTTATATCGTATTGAACCGGATGCCCCGACAACCAGCAAGGGATTGTTTTTTTCATCGGACGGGATTCTAATTACTTTGAAACCGGCGTAAACAGCACCGTGGGCAAACTTCATGCCGTCATCAACTGTTGCGTAGTGGCTGTTTTTTTTGGGGAGCGAAAATTCATCCCTGTGATAAAAATGAAATTCATTCAGGTTATGATTTCCAAATACAAACAGCGTCGGGAGATTTAATGAAGAAACAATAAAATCGATGTATTCCATTGGCAAATCGCCTGCTGACAGCACAATATCAATGTCTGCAAAACGTTCTTTAATCGAATTACTGTACACAATCGGATCTATCTGATCGGCGACGCAGAGGATTTTCATCAGATACCTGCTTTGGAAAGAATCGTTTCAAATTTTTCTTTAGATACCAACTCGATGGGTCTGTTTTCTGCAAATGTTAACGCAGGGCGTGTGAAACCGGCGCTTGTACAAACAAAAGCTTTTGTATAATTCTGCTTTTTTACTTCATCAGCAAGAACTCTGATGTCAGTATCTTCAATGGGATCTGGTTCCCGGTAAAACAGGATTAAAAAAAGCTGCTGGCGGACATTCATCCAGTTATCTTTTGTCGCTTCTGTTGCAATCATTTTGCAACCGTATTTTGTAATTTCGGTGTTCTGGACACCAAGATTGAACCCTGTCAAAGCGATTTTTTTGCATAACTCTGCAAATTTTTCTGTGGAACAGGTCAGGTATTCTTTTATGCTGTCATTTGTTTGGATATCCCGGTACTCGGATAACTTTGCCGGAGTATCAAGAAAATTCTGATTGTAGGCAGCAATTTTTTCCCACTGGATAACCGCCTGCTCAATTTTATGCATTCGTTCGTAACATGCTGCGAGAAAATACCGGGAATAAAGGGTTTCTTGGGAGGCATCATTTTTTGATGCCTTCACAGCCCGGTCAAATTCAATAAATGCCTTGTCTACACTGTCAACTGCCATAAAACAGGATCCCCGTTCAAGAAGAGCCCTCTGTTTGTAGTCAGGATCCCGCAATGCTTTTTCAAAAGCATCAACTGCACCTGGGTAATCTTTTGCTTCTTTGAGTATTTTGCCCAAATAAAAATACGATGAAAATTCGTTCGGATTAAGGGAAATTGTTTTTGCTATTTCTTTTTTTGCTTCTGAAAATTGTTTTGTCCGGTAGAAAAGTATTCCCAATGCATTATGGGCTTTTACATACCGGTTGTTTAGTTTTATTGCTTTCTGATAAAAGCCAAGAGCCTGTTCTGTTTTGCCTTTTTGTTCAAATAATTTACCTGCATTAAAAAAATTTTCTGCATTGCATGGTTCCAGTTTTGTCAGTAACAGGAATTCACGGAGTGCTTCATTCGGTTGGTTGAATTTCAAATATAACTGAGAAATCTGTTTTCGGAATTCAGCCTCCGGTAAATCTGTCCCGAAAATTGCGTTCTGGTTTACAATTTTAAATTCCATGAGTGCCAGTTCCGGTTTATTGTCGGCAAGATATGCTTTCCCTAAAAAGTAATGGGCCCGGTAATCGCGCTGGTCTTTTGCGATAATGCTTTTTGCCAGTTTAACTGCAGCACCAGTTTTTCCTTGTTTAAGCAGTTTGTTGATACCTTCTATACGTTTAGGCGTAATGAGTGATTTGATAACGAAATATCCTAAAAAACCCACTCCAACTGCTGATACAAGAATAATTATTATCTGAACAGCTGCCATTAGAACTCCGATAATATAATAGTATATTGAAAGAGTAACTTTTTTATGCGAATATGTCAAATACTTGATATAGTTATTATTAGGGCTGGGAGGTCTTATGTTCCGGAAAAATATTTTTTTCTTTGGATTTATTATTTTCTCGACGCTTTCATTTGCATCCGAGGCATACGATACCGGATATAATTTATTCGCCACCAATAAACCTGCAGAAGCTATTCCTTATCTTGTAACGGCCATGGAGGAACCTGATGTATCTCCTTCTGTATATATGTATCTGGGAATTGCATATTATCAGACGGGTCAGTATGCCCAGTCAGTAGACGTTTTTAAAAAAGGATTATCGGCAACAGGAACAAACAAGCGGATACTGGCATTCAATGCAGGGAATTCTGCGTATGCTATGAAAGATTTTGTTGTTGCAGAACAGATGTATTCTCTTGCTGCTGCGGCAGATCCGATGTATGCGGATCCCGTGTTGAACAGGGCGAATGCCCGGTTGTCACAAAATAAGCTGGAAGATGCACTGACGGATTACCAACAGTATCTTGTGTTGGATCCTGCTTCAACTCAACGGACACAAGTCGAAGCGGTCATCAAAGCATTGCAGGCTGAATTAGTGTATCAGGAGCAGGAAGCAGTTCGGCTTGCCCAAGAAGCAGAGCGGATGAAGGCTGAAGAAGAACGGATACGAGCGGAAAATGAACGGATTGCAGCGGCCCAGGCCGAAGCCCAGCGGTTGGAAAATGAGCGAATTGCAGCAGAGCAAGCTGCGGAAGCGGAACGCCGCCGGAAATTGCTGGAAGACGTTGCAGCATCCCTTCAGAATACAGAAACAACAAGCGTAAACGCAGGAACAGAAGGAGTAATTGATTATGAGTACGAATCAGAACTTGACTGATAATAATGACGATAAAAAAGATGTACCGGAAATGTCCGGGATACAGAAGGCAGAATCTGCGGCATCCACAGCGGGGAGCCGGACTGATACTTCCGGAAGTACCGGGACATCGTCTGCGTTTACTGCAGCGGGAACCCGTTCCAGATTGACCGGCACAGACAGTTCTGCGCCATCAGGAGTCTCGGAAAGCTTTACCTGGGGAACCGGTACACATTCTTTATCCGGAACCGGTTCAACCGGTGTATCTCGGGGAAACAGCGATTTGAAGTCTTCGTTGGCATCGGTTGCAGGCGGATCTTCTTTTAATGGAGGGGCAGGGTCTTTTGCGGAGGGATCCGGTTCAAAAACGTCTGTTACGGGTCGGTTGTCAGGAAATCAGGGTTCCGGACGCTCATCTGGTTCCGGAACTACTGGGGGGGATGGAACTGATTCCGGTACTAATCCTCCCAAAACACCGGATGATGAGGATGAAAAAAAGAAGAAAAAGAAAAAACTTGTTATATGGATTGCAGCCGGTCTTGCAGCGGCATTACTGCTGGGTACCGGTGTTTATGGGATTTACTCTGCAATCACTAAATCCGGTGAAGCAGGCGCAGCGCTGGAACGGAATAATACGCTGGCATTGATTAAGCGGTATGTGGAGCGGGGGGAATATGACCGGGCAATGGACTTACTGGATCAGCTTTTAATCCAGAATGCTGATGACCAGGAAGCTCTTGATATGATAGATGAAGTACTTGCCTTAAAAGAAGGTGCTTCATTGGAAGATTTTGAACGGTACCGGCAAAGTCTTTCTATTGATACCGACGGTCTTGCTGCCGGCATACGGGATGCGGTTCAGTCGTCGTTGAATGCGGCGACTGATGCTGCTGCACAGAATGCCGCAGCGATGAATGAGCTGCTTAAACAACAGGCAGCTCAAGCGGAGCAGGATGCTGTCCGCCGGGAGGCTGCCCAAAAAGCGGAAGAGCAGCGGAAAGCAGAGGAACAGGAGGCAGAAGCACAGCGTCAGGCAGAAGTTGCCCGGCAAAAAGAAGAAGAAGCCCGAAAACTTGCAGAAGAAAAAGCTCTTGCAGAAAAAAATAAAGCATTGAAAGAACAAATGGAACGGGTTTCTGATGAAATTTCATTGGGAAAAGCTGCAGTGTCCACTGGCCGGTATGATGAAGCTATTGCTCATTTTGATGCTGCCCAGGATATGCTTCCTGCTGATCAAATCACTTTTTCTTCTTCTCAGATGGCGGAAGCATCGTTGTCGCTGCAGAATGCCGCTGATGCGGCAACTGATGCTGCTGTGAAAAAAGAAATATCCGCTGCCGCAGAAAAATATGCCCGTTCAGCTTTAACGTATGATCCTAAAAATGCTGCCGGTCATTATATTCTAGGAAAGAAAGCTGCGGAATCAAAAGACTGGCCGACAGCTCTGAGTGAATATACCCAGGCTGTTCAATCTGACAGTTCCAATTATTTGTATTTTTATGAATTGGGAAAAGTCCAGTATAGCATGAAAAAATACAGTGAAGCACGGGCGTCCTTTGAATCAGCAGTTAAATGCAACGGTTCATTCGCTGCGGCCCAGTTTAATCTGGGTGTAACCCTGCAGACCTTGGGCAGACGTGATGATGCAATTGCTGCTTTCAGAAAAGCGTATTCCATTGATCCCATGTACAGTAAAGCTTATCTGTATGCAGCCCGGCTTTTAAATGAAAAAAATGATACAGCAGGTGCGATTGCTGCATATAAAGAAGTTTTAAAAATTGATTCGATTAATGCGGATGCACTGCGGGAAATAGGTGCTGTATACGCATCTACGGGTCAGTATGCTGAAGCAGAGAGTTCATTCCGCAAAGCGTTGTCTGTTTCCCCGAATGATGCATTGACTAATTATAATCTTTCTACAGCCTTGTACGGGCAAGGTAAAACAGCGGATGCTTTAACTTATGCAAAAAAAGCGTATGATGCAAATAAAACAAACGTTTCTATTGTATACAATTATGCACTATTGCTTGAATCTGCGGGAAAAGTGACAGATGCAATTCCCGTATATCAGGAAGCCCTTACCATTGATTCAAAACATGTGCGGTCACTGATCAACCTTGGAATTATCTTCTTGGATTCAGGGGATACTCAGACTGCATTGACGTTGTTGAAAAATGCCGCCACGCTGGAACCGGGTAATTTTGAAGCAAATAATAACCTCGGAAATGTATATTTAGCGCAAAAAAACTATACGGCTGCAATTTCTGCATTTCAAGCGGCATTAAAAATTGATTCAAAGAATAATACGGTCAAGGTAAATCTGGCGCAGGCGTATGCCAGTTCCGAAGATTATGAGAATGCCCGGATTTTATACACAGAAGTGTTGAAAGCAGAACCGGAAAACTGGGACGTATGCATTGAATTGGCAAAAGTCTGTATGTCTTTGCAGGATAATAACGAAGCTGAAAAATGGCTGGTATATGTACAGGAAAAAAATCCTTCATACCGGAAACAGGAAGTTGCCGGATTGCTTGCCGGTATTTAGGACGGGGCGGTGTTCCCCCGGAAAGAAGTTGCGGTAATGGGGTTTTATGCAGCAGGATGTCTTGCCGGTGTGTTAATCTGCTGTCTGTAAATTGTATAAAAATCCGTATGCAACATAGATTCTGGTGACAGCCCTGACATAAAAAAATCCCCCGGATGGTTAACCGGGGGATTTTTTTATACTGTTTCAGTTAAAAATCAGCAAGTTTTGGCGCACGGGGATACGGAATGACATCACGGATGTTACCTATTCCTGTAACATACAACAAGAGCCGCTCAAAACCCAGCCCGAAGCCGGAATGTGGAACCGACCCGAATTTCCGCAGGTCAAGATACCACCAGTAATCGGCAGGATTTAATCCCAGTTCTGTAATTCTCTGCATCAGCGTATCATAATCCGCTTCACGTTCAGAACCGCCGATAATTTCTCCCAGACCTGGTACAAGAACATCCATTGCCCGGACTGTTTTCCCGTCTTCATTCAATTTCATATAGAAGGCTTTTATTTCTTTAGGATAATCAGTTACGATAACAGGCCGCTTGTAAACAGTTTCTGTCAGGTATTTTTCATGTTCACTTTGCAAATCGCATCCCCAGTAGGGTTTGAACTCAAAGTTATCTGCGTTTTTTTCCAGTTCCGTGATGGCGTCTGTATAGGTAATCCGTACAAAATCAGAATTTGCAACATGGGTCAAAGTATCAATCAATCCTTTTTGGATACGTTCGTCAAAGAATTTCATATCTGCCGCACATTTTGTCAGTGCCCAGTTCAGCAAATATTTGACGAATTCTTCTGCAATATCCATATTATCGTTTAAATCAAAAAAGGCGATTTCCGGTTCAATCATCCAGAATTCCGCCAGATGACGTGTTGTATTGGAATTTTCAGCCCGGAATGTGGGACCAAAAGTATAAACCCGGGACAAGGCAGTTGCGTAGGTTTCTGCTTCTAGCTGGCCGGACACGGTAAGACTTGCTTTTTTGCCAAAAAAATCCCGGGAATAATCCACCAGTGCAGCGGCTTTTTCTGGATTCATGCCTTTTGCACCGGCATTTATACCGTTTTCTGCAATTTTTTCCAGAGAGAGTGTGGTAATCTGGAACATTTCACCGGCACCTTCACAGTCACTGGTAGTGATAATCGGTGTGTGCACATATTGAAATCCGCGCTCTTGGAAGAAAGTGTGGATGGCGTATGCCATCTGGCTCCGCATCCGGGCGACAGCACCAAAAGTGTTTGTCCTGGCCCGCAGATGTGCCTGTTCCCGCAGGAATTCCAAAGAGTGATTCTTTTTCTGCAAAGGGTAACTTTCCGCCGGGGCTTCTCCCAGTACAGTCAGTTTTGTCAATGCAAGCTCCACTGACTGGCCTGATGCAGGAGATGGAACCAGCATTCCTTCCGCCCGGACCGATGCACCGGTTGTGATACGTTTTAACTCTGTTTCAATAAGATTATTACTGCCGGTTGCAGCGGGATTTTCTCTGTCAAATGTTAACTGCAATGAAGCAAAGCAGGAACCGTCATTTACCTGGATGAATACAAGGTTTTTTGACTCCCGTTTGGTACGAACCCAGCCGTATACGGTAAGCAACCGGTGGTCTGGTTCGGAAACAAGAATATCTTTTATCAGTTGTGTTTTCATGGTAAATAATCATATCATTTTGCAGCGGTATGGTCAAATATCGCTTTTACGGTGCTTGTACTACCAGTCTGTAATAATGTATTGCATCAGCAATAACCGCAACATCTCCCTGTTTTTTACACCGAAACAACGAAATATCTGGGACATTTCTTTTTTTATGGCGGATTCACTGACAAAGTATTTTTCACCGATTTCCCGGTATGACGAGGAGGTCGTTATGACCGCTTTTATGCAGCCGCACTGCCGGTCGGTAAGACCCAGTGATTGGAGATTTAATCTGCTTCCGGTATCCGGCAGTGTGTATGTTGCTTTCAATGTACATTCCGTGACATCAGGAAGCAAATATGACAGCTTGTCCATGAGCAGGTGGTATATACAAATGTACGCACAAAACATGAAAAATGATACTGCAACAGCAAAAATAAAGCGTTCCAGACCGAACGGAATTAATGTTGTTAACAATAACAGCCATCCGCCGGTCAGTATAACTGCCTTTTTCTTAGGCTGAGTTTTAAAAAATCCTTTACAGAATAAAATCAGGTTCATAAATGAAAATAAAAATAAACCCAGCATATCAAATCCGGTCAGGACATCATATATGCATTCAACCAGCAGAATTGAACACATTAGCGGTATGTTTTCCGGTAAAAAAATCAGAATGAAACTTAAAAAAGTACAAATACCGTTTATAACCGGTGTTACAATCAACGTATTTGGTATAATTGATTCAGGAAAATCACTTCCAAATAAAATATTCAGTGTTGTACCGGTGAACAATGCAAGAAACCCACTGAGGGCAAGTAGTCTGAAAGGATTTGGAGTTGATTTATTTTTGCGTACCATATATCACCTGAATACTAAAACTAATCCAGTATATCATATTATGAGAAAAATAACAGATATGGGAATCAATTTTTTTTGCAGTTTTGCCGGATATAAGATCGGTACAGTGCTATATAAGATCCAGATATATCTGATCTGCCAGACCAAATCCTGCGTTTTTTGTCATTGTAACAGCCAGTTCATCATAAAGCATATCTTCATACATACTCTGGGCATAACTTTTTTCTTCGCCGTTAAGGGAAGTCCCGCTGAGAGTACTGCGCATGGAAGACAGCATCATTTTGACAAAATATGATTCCAGTTCCAGGGATTTTTCGTATAATTCACTGGTTCGGTCAATCGTCTTGTTTGTAGAACCTGAATTTGCTGCTGCGCCTACCGGCCGGGACGTTTTATCACTTTCAGCGGTAAATGTTCCGGAAAATGATGAAATGTAATCGCCGTTGAGGCGGCCTGATTCAGCAATCTGATTTGAAGTGAGTGAGGTTGTTTTATCAGATGAAACTGAATCAAGCAGCGCCTGAAACCGCGTCGTTTCTTGCTGAAGACGGGCTGCGTCTGCAGCGGCAGTGCCGTTTGTCAAAGATGAAATAGAATTTGTAATGCCGCTTACCGTACTCATGCCGTTGCCTCCTAACCTGCTTAGTTAATATTTTAGCGTTTTAAATTTACGGCGGATGACAACATTGTGTCGCTGGTTTGAATTTCCTTTGAACTGAATTCATATGCCCGCTGGGCAACTATCATCTGTACCATTTCGTTAACAACAGAAACATTAGACATTTCCAGAAATTTATGCTTTGTCGTGCCCATCCCGTCAAATCCCGGTCTTCCGGCAATTGCAGCTCCTGATGCATTTGTAACTTTAAACAGGTTGCTGCCTACTGCTTCCAGACCTACTGCGTTGGGAAAACGGTACAATTCCATTTGTCCTACTAATACCGGATCGTTATTACCGTCTATTTTTACCGTAACCCGGCCGTCATCACTGATTGCCAGTGTGGAAAGATTAAATCCTTCCGGCATGATAATTTCGGGCATTACCCGCAACCCTTCAGATGTAACCAGTTGCCCGGTCATGTCAACTTTGAAAGACCCGTCCCGGGTGTAGGCGAAACTGCCGTCATACTGCTGTACACGGAAATATCCTTCGCCGACAATTGCCAAATCTGTATCCACTCCTGTGTTCTGAAGGGATCCTTGGGTAATGATACGCTGTGTCGCTCCGACTTTGACACCGGTTCCCATCTGGATACCTACCGGTGTCACGGTATCTTCTGTTGCCGGTGTGCCGGCAAGCTTTACATTCTGGTACATTAAATCTTCAAATTCAACCCGCTGTTGTTTATAACCAGTGGTGTTCACATTTGAAAGGTTATTTGAAATTGCGTCAATATTTGCCTGTTGTCCGTTCATTCCGGTTGCTGCTGTCCATAAACTTCGTACCATAATTTTAATTCCTTATTTATTGTACTAAATTACCGGGAAAGAACAACTTTGCCCCACAGGGTACTCATCATTGTATCTTCCGCTTGAATTGTTTTCTGGTTTGCTTCATAAGCACGGTTTACTTCTATCATTGAAACCATCTCATTTACAACATTGACATTGGATGTTTCTGTATATCCCTGTAAGAAAGACGGACGTTCTTTCCCTTCGGCAATATATGCATTGCCGGAAATGTCAGTACTTTGATAGAGACTCGATCCCATTTTCTGTAGGTATCGTTCATTATCAAAACGGACTACTTTGAGCCGGTCAATTAATTCCATATTATCAGAAGAATATACCATACCGTCAGGATTGATGGTAAAACGGTCATCTTCTACCCGGATATAACCGTTTTCTCCCAGTACCGGATAACCTTCTTTTGTTTCCAGAATGCCTTCTTTGCCAATAAGAAAGTTTCCGTTACGGGTATATCGTTCCCCTGAAGGAGTCTGTACGGCGAAAAAACCTTCCCCGCTGAGGGCAACATCGGTATTAGTAGAAGTCTGTTTGAAAGAACCTTGTTCAAAGTCTGTGTAGAGTTCGTTTGTTTCCACACCCAGACCGATTTTTCCTACAATCGGAGCAACGTCAGCTGACCCGAAAGGTGTTTCATATACACCGTCATCATTCATCCGCCGCATCAACAGTTCGGGGAATGATTTACTGACAGCTATATCCCGTTTGTAACCGGTGGTGTCTGCATTTGCCAGATTATTCGCTATTGCGTCAAGCCGGTTCTGCTGGGCATTCATGCCGCTGGAACCAATGTACCAACCTCTAATCATATCAACCTCACAGATATAATATCGGTGTTTTGAAAAAGTAGGTTGAGTTTTTTTTATCGGAGGAGTGAAATTTACATTAGAATACGGAAAGTTTTCTGCCGGAAAAATGTTTTCATTTCATATAAAAATAAAAAACGGATTCAGCTGATGTTGAATCCGTTTTCCGTATGCAAATTCCGGTATAGCCGGCAGGTTTGCTCCGGCAGACTGGCTTTATTGCCTGCTGCCCCGGTTATAATTTCGCCGCTGTTATTTTTTGTACGGAATATTTGTATTCCCTCTCATTGATTACAAAAGACAGGTGTTCTTTTTCTTTTGCGTTGAGAACTGCATTGCCGAACGGTGACATATACGAAATAATCTTGTTGTCCGGATCTGATTCCCAAGGACCAAGAATCGTATATGTTTCTGTTTCTCCGGTCAGTTCGTTTTTCAATGTTACAACGGTACCAAAAGATATACGGGCCGTTGTAATCGTAGTTGGATCAAAAACCCGGGCCCGGTTCAGTTCTTCCTGAAGCTTGGATGCCGTTGAATTCAGAAGCGTCTGTCGTTCTTTTGCCGCTTTATATTCAGCATTTTCTCTCAAGTCTCCTTGAGCCAATGCTTCGCCGATTTCTTTTGAGTTTGCCGGAATCTCCACGGTAGTGATGTGTTCCAGTTCCTGCTTTTTGGCATCCATCATTTTTGCAGTGACAATCAATCCTTGTGGTGTAACTGTTTTTTCTTCTGCACCGTGGAATTTGAAGTCAGGATATTTTTCGAGAATCCGGTTACGCAACGTCATTTTGATGGACGGATCCAAATCTTTTACATCGTCAACCAGTGTGTACATACGGGTAATGGTGTCTTCATCGTGTTCCAGAATGTATTTCAGCAGTGTATCATTTTTAAACAACAACAGATGCGCTTGCCGGTTGATTTTCCGGTTTTCTGTTGTATCTACATGATTTTCTATTTCACGGTATGTAAGATCAAGGATGTGAATCAGGGTAATCAGTTGTTTTTCATACGGAATACCGGCATTAATAAACCAGTCTTCATTACTGCATTCCCGGAAGAAATAAATGACAGCTTCCCGGTAATTGCGGAAATCTTCAAAACTGTCTACAGCAAGCTTCTGGACAGCATCTACATGGCCGCTGTTAATTAATGTTATCAGCATATCATTCTGAAGTACCGTAGGAAATAGCTGGATATACACGTCAACCCAGTTGGGAAGAAGTGTTTTGATGCAGTTCAGAAAATCTTTTCGCAAGAAAGTATTCTTTGTGTCTTTGAGGGACAAATACATTGCCCGCGGATTTTCAATTTCATTAAACAGCTGGTCAAATGTATATTTTATGCCCGGATTCAGGTGAGGAAACTGTGCTGAAATACGGCGGACAACCAGATATGATGCAATAATCTGTTCTGTGACCGCACTGAAGGATTTCAGATATCCGGTAAAATACGAGAACATATCGGTAAACAGTTCTGACTCTGTATCCGCTTCTTGGGCAAATTTCATCAGAATGTCGATGCGGGCAAAAAATTGCTTTTGGGCTTTGAATTCATTGGAAAGTTTTTCTTCCTGTGAAATCGCATGTTCCCGGACAGTGTACATATTGATGTCATTCGGATTGATACCAAACATAGGATCTGTATCAAGAATCTTGCGGGCTGCGGTACTCCAGCTGGTCCATTCTCCGGCAGATAATACACAGGGTACCAATTCCGCTTTAATCCGTTTAAAATCACAATTGTTTCCGAAACTTTTGATGATGGTTTTTAACGCCCATGCTTTGTCATCTTTTACCATCTTTGCCAATGTTTCTTTAGATTTCGTAGCTTTCAGTACCCAGATGTGATCTTGGGCTAACGGCTGCAGGGCACTGATTGCCATTTTCAGGGACATCTCCCGGATTCCGTATTTTTTACCAAAGTTGATGGTCAGTAAATCTCCTTCTACTTTACGGATAACACCGACACCCCATGACCGGTGAAATACAAAATTCTTTGCATCGAAAGCAATATGTTTTTCAAAATCAGAAATTGCTTCAAAAATATTCCGCCAGTTTTGATTCAGGTTTGAAACCCTGATGTAGTCTTCCAGATGACTGTGTCCGGCATATTTGCCACGGAAACATTCAACGATTTCCCTGCGTGCCCACATATCTTTGTCATCAATGGACAGGTTAAGCTTCAGAATATCAATAGCTGTGTCCCATTTCTGGTTTGCTTTGTAATATTCATAGAGTTCCTGCATCAGCAGGGCACTTCTGTCTTCGCTAATAGATTTTGCAATTTTCCGTTGCACCAGATAAAAAAAGTCAATTTCATCCGGAATCAAAGATACAAGTTTTGACCAGATTTCTTTAATTTGGTTCATTGCATTCACTCCGGTGTTGATATACCGGAGGATTGCTTTCTTATAGTAATCAATGGCGGTTTCTATGTCGTTCTGTTTTTCGTACCGTTCGGCGAGGAGTTTTGCAATATCTGCTTCCTCGTAGTCGATGCGTACCAGTGTTTCATAAATTTCCCAAACTTTTTCATTGCCTTCTTCCCGGTAACAATCCGCCAAAGTCCGCAGGGCGAATTTGTTGCTTTCGTCATCAGCAAGGATTGTTTCGCAGAGATATGTTACAATATTCGATTTATGGTTGTCCTGAAATATATCTACCAGTGTAACCAGTGCAGAGTTATCCAAAGCACCTTTCTTTAGGGCAAGCATTCCGGAAATGTATAACGCAATAATGCTGTTTTTTGTATGTGCAAGGTGGTCATCACATACCGCCTTTATTTCATCAACACAGTTCTGGGTGCGGGCTTGTTCTACGACGGAAGCAAGTTCAATAAAATTATTTTTTGAATAATTGCTGATTGCTGCTCTGGTCCATTTTTCCTCATTCAGCATATCCTGAACAGACTTTACAAGTTCTTCAGACATATATACTCCTCATGAATATGTTGATTTTATCCTTGTCAGGAAAAATCATATATTCCATACTGACGGTGCCTGTATCCGGTCCCCGGTCAGTGCGTGTAACAGATAATACCGGTATGTTTTGAACCGGTTGCTTCCGGCAAACTGCCGGTCGGTTGCGCCGGATGCTACAGTGTATATTGGTTGTACACATTTTCATCCAGCAGCTTTATTTTTAACAAAGTTTCATTTATTTTTGACCGGTCATCATTTACGGTAACATAATGATCAATCAGCCAGAAATAATGATTAATCAGCCGGGGAATCAGAATCTGCGGATCTCCGGCAGGATCTTTTAATTCATTTTCCAGTGTGTAAATAGCTTGCTTCAGTTTTCCCACTTCCTGGGCTCTCAGCTGCCGCTTTATATTCAGAACCCCGTACAACACACCATATACGGGAATCCATTCCTGCAGTTCCTCTTTTGAATAGCCTTTCTGTTTAACGATATCAATTAAGCGGACTATCAGCTCAGAACTTAAAAATACTAAATCAACTTTTGCTGCTCCGATAAAAAAAGCTTCCCGGAATAAAACCTTTGCATAATTATCCTGTCCGCATAAGGCATAACAGTCTGCCATTTCTGCCAGTACTGCGGCTGAATCTGTTATCATTATTGTTGATTCCAATAATGAATTTGCTTCGCTTAAACATTCCAAAGCTGTTTCATATTCACCCAGCTCTTTATAACACAGTCCGGCTTTGCGGTATGCATCAGCTTTTTTCATAGGATGGTGGTCTTCCATTTGCGGCTTGAAATTTTCCAGTGCTAATGAAAAGATTCCTTTTCTGACAGCATACATACTGCGTTCATATCGGGCGCCGTCTTTTCCGGCAATATCAGTAATAAAATGTTTCCAGCTCAGCATTAATCGTTCCCCCCGGTCAAAAGGAGATATAATACTGTGCATTTGTGCTATTTGGTCAATCCAGAAGTTGACACATCGTATGGAAAACAGTATTTCTCCATTTTCCAAATCATCTTCCAGCCGGTCCTCCAGAAGCGGTTTTGCCCGGGCAGGATCTCCGATTTTTAAGAATTCATATGCCTGAAGCAGTCCGTTGTCTGTTTGAGTGTTCATAGCCGCTACATTTCATTATACAAAAAAGCTATCTTTAGTCAATTCGTAACTGATTTTTTTTGAAAAAGGGGGATAGTTTATATTATGTTTTATATAATTAGTCAAGATGTTTTTACAAAAAATAGGAAAAATAGTAAAAATATTTTAGTAGGAGTGCATTATACATTGAACCGGCATATGCAGTTTTCGACATATTTACATATTTTATATCATTTGTTACTATAAAGTAATGAAAAATCCATTACTTGCTCCGTCATTGTTGGCTGCCGATTTTTATCGGCTTGATGATGCCCTTGCTTTTATTGAACAGAAAGGAGGCGCATTGGTCCATATAGATGTTATGGATGGTGTCTTTGTTTCTCAGATTTCCTACGGGCAGCCGGTCGTGCGTAAGCTGAAACCCCATAGCAGTATTCCGTTTGACGTGCATTTAATGGTTGCGCATCCGGAAAATCACATTGATTCGTTTGCTGAAGCCGGTGCTGATTATATTACGTTTCATTGGGAAGCGGCTGTCCATCATCACCGCATCATAGAGTGCATCCACCGTGCCGGTAAAAAAGCGGGGATTGCATTTGTCCCTTCCACTCCGGTGTCGGTTTTAAAAGAAGTTCTACCGTTTGTGGATATTGTTCTTGTCATGACGGTGGATCCAGGTTTCGGCGGGCAGCATTTTATCTCCCAGTGTGCAGATAAAATTGCAGAATTGGTGTCTTTGAGAGCTGTGCATGGATGGAACTATTTGATTTCTGTTGACGGAGGGATAAATACAGAAACTGCAGTTTTGGTCAGTCATAAGGGTGCCGATATTATAGTATCCGGATCATCTTTTTTTAACGGATTATTGGAATTTCCTGTTTCGGAAGGAGCATCTTTTTAATGAAACGAATACTCTGCCTTTGTATCTGTTCTATATGGTTGCTTTGTGTCTCCACAGTTTCTGCTTCTGAAAATGAAATGGCTTTGTTACAGGGATATGAAGCGTTCCGTAGTGAAGATTGGGTTTCCGCATTGTTCTTTTTCCGGAGGGCGGTAAATACAACGTCTGATTCTGAAGAAACTTGGTATATGCTGATTTTATCCGAAATGTTTGCAGGGGAATATAGCAGTGCTATCGATGATTGCGACCGGTTTGTTATGCAGTTTCCGTCAAGCAATTACTATCCGTTGGTTTTGTATCAGCGGGGAAGGGCTTTGTATTATCAACAGCAGTTTGATGACTCCGTAGTACAGTTGACAGAATTCTGTCATTTGTATCCTGAACATGAATTATATCCGGCAGCACTATTCTGGATTGCCGAGTCTTTTTTTAGTGAATATAATTATTCTGCAGCAAAAGCATTGTATGAACGCATCGTATCAGACTTTCCATATGATGCAAAGGCTGCTGATTCCCAGAGCCGGTTGCGGGATATCGGACAGGCGGAACGGGAAGAAAAACTGCTGTATCTGCTGAAAGTAACCGGAGAAGAGTATCTTGCTGCAAAAGAATCGTATGAAAAGCAATTACGCCAATATCAGGCTGATGGTTCTGATGGTGTATATGAGCAGCTGAAAAAACGTTCCTCGGAATTGGAAGCATTGCATGCCGAGCTGGAACAAATGCTGCAGAAAAATATTGATTTGGAAAACCAGATTTCTGCTTTGGAAGAACAAAATAAACTATTACAGTTATCTGCGGAAGAAGCGCGGAAAATAGCTGTGGATGTTGTAAATGCAGGTCAACAGTCAGTGTCGGTACCCTCTGAAGTAATACCGGCGGATACCGGAGCATTGCAGTCCGGGACCGGTACGGAATCTTTTGAGTTAGGGGATATCATTAAAGAAGAAACACCGGTTGGTGTAAAGAACCTGTACCCCGAATTAGAAGAATTGAAACGTAAAGCAGCAGAGCTGTTGCAATTGATAGAAGAAAATTCTGCAAAAGGAACGCAAGAATGAAAACATACATGGTGGTACGCCGTTTTATTTTTATGATACCGGTTTTTATGCTTTTCTCTTCAGCATTATTGTCTGCAGATAATATCGAACGACATCAGGGGAATTTTGTTTTAAAATTGATTGAAGACAGCGGCGCTTTTTCTTTAGGATACCAGCCGGAGTCCGGTTCTTATAAAGATTTTTTCTCTTCATACGATGCATATGCGTCAACGTATCTGGAAGTGAAAATCGGTAGTTCTATTTACCGGCTGAACCGGGATTCTTCTGTCCAGTTTTCTATGTATGAAGAGGCAAAAAATATCGGTTTCAGTTATTATACCGGCAAAGATGTCGATATCCAGCTTAATTTTTCCTTTTGCCCTGGATTTGACGGAGTTACGCAGGGAGCGGTAAAAGTAGAAATAACCGTATTTAATAATTCTGCTGTCCAGCAGCAGGTTTCTTTGAAAGGTGTGTTTGATACCATTCTTGGTGAAAATTCCGGTATCCATTTTTTAACATCCCGGAGACCATTTGTTGGTACGGAAATATCTTTTAATTCGATGGATTTGGATAAATGGATTCGTTCTTCAGACGGAAATGTTTCTGTGCAGTTTCTGCTCAATGGAACTGGAATAACGGTTCCCCAAACGGTTGTTGTAGCAAATAAAGATATGCTTGATAATGCGGCATGGGAACCGGTTGTAAAACCTGGGCGGAGTTTTAATTCTGTTTTTTCATACAATAATTCGGCTGTATGTATACTGTGGGCACCGGTTTCGTTGACGCCGATGACAAAAAGTACAATCAGTTTTTATCTTTCATATGCGGCGAACGGACAGGTACCACCGGATACCCGTTTTTTAGGAGCAGAAGAAACAATTTCCCCCCTTAATGAAAACAACGAAATTGTGTATCAAGATGAAAACGGTGTAACATATACTGTCGGTGCTTTAACCGCAGCCCAGCTTGATCCGAAATACATTGAAGATCTGTTGAACCGTATCCGAAGGCTGGAGGATGATCCGGAACATATTGATCGGATTGAAATTCTCCGGCTGAATGCTGAATTGGATGCAATTCTTGAAAAAATAAGGCGGCAGTAGATTATGGCTTCCCGGAGTGTTCTCCACCGTGCAAAAAAACTGTTGCGGGCACGGCGTTTTTCAGCTGTAATAAAACTGTTGCAGGAACGGAAATACGATTTTCCAGAATCATTTGATTATTATTATGTTATCGGAACTGCATGTATGTATATTGGTGATATTGGTAGTGCGGACCGGTATTTTCAGGCAGCGCGGAAAATTTCGATGTTGGATACAAGACTTCTTGTCGCTCAGGCAGCATTATTTTTGCGGCGGGGTGATACAGGGCACGCACTGGAATATTATCTTGATATACAGGAAAACGATCCGGGGAATAAAATTGCCCGGGACGCGCTTGAATTTATCCGTTTGCATGGAGCGCCGGAAGAAATTGCTGACTGGGTTGCATCCGGGCGGATTAAAAAATTTTATCCACCGTTAGGAGTTCATCCTGCGGTTCCCGGTATCTGTGCTTTTTTGGCGATATGTTTGATAGGTGGAGCCGGCGGATTGTTTTTCTGGCGGTACCGGGAATCATTAAAGCCTCCACCTCGGGCTGATTTATCAGCCTTTGTTTTATCAGTTGATGAGCGGAATAATGCGCTTCAGGAAGATTTATCCGGTGGTGTGTACCGGTATATTTTAACATCCCGGCAGATAAACGAATCTTATGATGCTGCCCGGGAATATTTTCAGGATTACCGGGATAATGCAGCCCAGGTGGAAATTAACCGGATTCTCAATTCAAATGCATCGGCTGTTATCCGGCATAATGCAACGTTGCTCCAGTCATATTTGAAGGAACCGACATTTGATACGGTTACAGACAGTTTTTCCTATGAGCAGATTGCTGCAGATCCATATCTGTATGAAAACTGTTGGGTTGTCTGGTCTGGCCGGGTTGCAAATGCTCAGGCAACAGAAACAGCTTATTCCTGTGATTTACTTGTCGGTTATGAAGACCAGAAACGGGTTGATGGGATTGTGCCCTTGAAATTTAACAGTGCGATGAATATCGATGCGCAACTGCCGCTGCGGGTTTTAGGACAACTCTGTATTTCTGATGGGAAAATCTGGTTGAACGGTAAATCTGTATATCAACCTTTGACCGGCGGAAAATTATAACGTATATTATTTTTTCTGGATTTTTACTTTAATATGCATGAAAAAAGATAATTTGTGCCAATAATAATAATGGGAGGAAAAGGTGGCAAAAATGGCAGTGGAAACAAATACTCCGGCTGATATGTCGGAAAAATTAAAGGCACTGGAGGCGGCCCGTCTTCAGATTGAAAAACAGTTTGGAACCGGCTCGTTAATGAAACTGGGAACCAGTACCGATGTATCAGGACTTGATGTTATTCCTTCTGGATCAATTTTATTGGATGAAGCATTAGGTATTGGCGGTTATCCCCGGGGACGGATTATTGAAATGTATGGGCCGGAATCATCCGGAAAAACAACACTTGCGCTTCATGCGATTGCAGAAGCACAAAAATTGGGCGGCATTGCTGCGTTTATTGATGCGGAACACGCCCTCGATCCGGTATATGCAAAAAATCTTGGTGTAAATATTGATGATTTGTGGGTGTCCCAACCGGATACCGGAGAACAAGCACTGGAGATAGCAGAAAGTCTTGTCAGATCCGGTGCAGTGGATATTATTGTTGTTGACTCTGTGGCGGCTCTTACGCCGCAGGCTGAAATTGAAGGTGACATGGGGGATTCCCATATGGGACTTCAGGCCCGGCTCATGAGTCAGGCACTCCGAAAGCTGACAGCAACAATCGGTAAATCAAAATGTATTTTGGTATTTATTAATCAGATCCGTATGAAGATAGGTGTTATGTTTGGTAACCCTGAAACAACAACAGGTGGTAATGCATTGAAATTTTATTCTTCAGTCCGTCTTGAAATCCGGCGTATTGAATCAATCGATGCAAAAGGGGCTGAAGATGTTGTCGGAAACCGGGTCCGTGTTAAAATCGTTAAAAATAAAGTTGCTCCACCGTTCCGCAAAGTTGAGCTGGATATTTATTTTGGAAAAGGTGTTTCTGCAACCGCAAGTCTGTTGGATGCAGCGGTCAAATATGGGTTTATTGATAAAAAAGGTGCCTGGTACACAACGGAAACAGAAAAAGTCGGGCAGGGGCGGGAAAACGCCATAGCTTTTCTTGAGCAGAATGAATCCTTTGCAAAGGATTTAGAGCAAAAACTCCGGGCAAAAATGTTCCCCGGACAGGTGCTTAAAACTGCAGAAAAAAAGAAAACAGCTTCTGCTACCGGACCTATTCAACAAGAAGCTGCTTCTCCGACAAAGAAAACCAGTGCGGTAGCTCCGGCTTCCGGAGTCAAGTCAGATACTATGGGGTTGTCTGCTGCCGGTATTCCAGATGAACTTTTTTGAGCCAGCTGGCAGTATCCGGTCTCAGGGATTTGTATCTGAGCCGGTACCGGTAGTCTTAGGTTTAGGTTCAAACCGGTATTTCAGGACTATGTCTCCGGTTAAGGTTTTGTTTGAAGCTTGCAGAATGCTGTCGGTAAAACTACAGAAAATGCAATGTTCTTCCATATATATTACAAAACCCATGTATTATTTTGAACAGGATGATTTTCATAATATGGTTGTGAGCGGTTGGTACTCCGGTGCCCCGGAATCACTTCTTATAGATATTCATTCGGTGGAGGATGCATTCGGGCGTAACCGGAATGCTGAAATCCGGAACGGTCCCAGACCGCTGGACATAGATATAGAGTTATTTGGACAGCAGAAATTAGAAACCTCTGATTTGGTTATTCCCCATCCACGGATGACTGAACGTGCATTTGTGTTGATTCCTATGCTTGAGATTTTTAACCGGAGTGCCGAATCTATAAGTATCAGCACGGAGTATTATCAGTCCTGTCTGGATCGTCTGCCTGATCAGGGGGTGCGGCGTCTGGATACTGCTCCGTTTGTGCTGTAACCTGTTCGGCAGCCAGTCCCGGAATTTACCGAGAGTGTTGCATTTGAATCAGGAAATTGCATTTTCAGATGAGGATACGATATGATGGATCAGGTCGACAATCAGGCATCCGGTGAATGTGTTCATGACGGGGAGGTCTCTGCTCAAAATGGCAGACGTTTTATATTGGAAGATTTTGACGGACCTCTGGATGTACTGTTGTTTTTGATAAAAAAGAACGAAGTCAATATTTATGATATTCCAATTGCTCAGATTACTGAACAGTTCCTGGAATATTTGGATTATGCGGTAAATCCTGATCTTGATAATGTGACTGATTTTTATGCAATGGCATCTGATTTATTGTATATAAAATCGCGGATGTTATTGCCGGTTGAAGTAACTTTTGGTGAAGATGAACTGGAAGACCCCCGGCAGGAGCTGGTGGAAAAACTGATTGAATATCAAAAATTTAAAAAACTGTCTGCCTTGATGGAAGAAAAGGAAGATGAATCTGAATGGAGTTTTGAACGGAAAAAAATACAGAGGGTACTTCCTTTTGAAGAAGAAGATTTATGGGAGCGGATTGATACCTGGGATTTACTGCAGGATATGCAGAAAATATTCAAAAGTATGGTCTCTGCATATTCTTCGGAAAAAATCCTTGATATGTATGAAGAAATATCTGTGAATGAAAAAATTACGCTGATGAACGAATTGTTGGAAAATAAAGGTGAATGCTTTTTTACGGATCTTATTATCCGCAAAGGTAATATCATGGATGTCGTGTGTGCGTTTATGGCAATACTTGAAGCGGTAAAATTTAAAATGGCATGTATTTATCAGAACCGCATGTTTGGCGACATAAAAATATGCCCGTATCAATCCGTATAGACTTGTCTGGCCAGCTTGTAGCGGAGAAAAGCAACAATGGAGATTCAATTGGAAAAGGAAACCGCGCTTATAGAAGCAATTTTATTTTTAGAGTCTGAACCTCAAAACGAGACGAATTTAGCCCGTATATCAGAATTATCTAAAGACGTAGTGGATGTAGCATTGGAAAAGCTGAAAGAAAAATATGCGGGAGCGGATTCAGGTATAGAGTTGTCCCGGATTTCCGGTGGCTGGATTCTGACACCTAAGCGGGATTTGTGGGGGTTCCTGAAAGAACGGTATGGAAAGAAAAGTGAGGGCAGGCTTTCTCGGGCAGCCATGGAAACTCTTTCAATTATTGCGTATTCTCAACCCATAACGAGAGCTGAGATTGAAGCTATACGGGGTGTTTCTGCAGATAACATGATCAGAATTTTGTTGGAGCGCAACTTGATTAAAGAAGTGGGAAAAAAAGATATTCCCGGTAAGCCTGTCCAATTTGGGACTACAAAAGAATTTCTGAAATTTTTCAGATTGAACAGTATTGCGGATTTACCCCGTTTGGATGAATCTGAAAGTGAGAGGTTCGAACTTGCCCGGTAATAACACTGCTGAGCAGAATTCGGTACGGTTGCAGGTTTATCTGGCAAGATGCGGTGTTGCCAGCCGCCGGGCATGCGAAACATATATTGCTGACGGTCGGGTAACGGTGAATGGAAATACTGTTACTGTTCCCGGTACAAAAGTTTCTGCCGGATCAGATATAGTTTGTGTGGATGGTGTTCCGGTGTATCCTGAAGCCAGCCACCGGTATGTTTTGCTGAATAAGCCGGCCGGGTACGTGTGTTCCCTTGCGGATGAAAAAGGACGGTTAACCGCGGCGGATCTGCTTGCTCCGTTTTTTAGTGAGCGGCTTTACAACGTCGGTAGGTTGGATATGTTTTCTTCCGGGCTGGTGTTGTTTACCAATGACGGTGATTTTGCTGCCCGGGTAGCTCATCCGTCATCTGAAATGGAAAAAGAATATATTGTAGAGACAACCCGGCCGTTACCGGCGGAAGTTGCCGTCCGTTTTACAAAAGGAATCCGTGTGGACAATGTATTTTACCGTTGTAAATCGGCAGAACAACTGACACCCCGACGTATGCGTATCGTATTGATTGAGGGCAAAAACAGGGAAATCCGCAGGGTTTTTGAATTTTTTGGACTTGGAATCCGTCGGCTTACCAGAGTCAGGATAGGACCGTTGGATATAAACGGCCTTGAAGAAGGTAAATTCCGGGAATTGTCGCAAAAAGAAGTTGAAATGCTTTTAGATATGTGTGTTCATAAACAGCGAGGTGAATATGGTAATAGCTATTGATGGGCCTGCCGGATCTGGAAAAAGTACGGTTGCCCGGATTGTTGCAGACAGGCTTGGTATTACATTTTTGAATTCAGGAAGTTTTTACCGGGGAATCACGCTTGCCTTGCTTCGGACAGGGATTGATATAACGCAGGAGCAGCAGGTTATCGAATTCGCAAAAAAACTGAAATTAGAGTATATTAATTCCCGTCTGGTACTGGATGGCGAAGATGTGGAAGATTTGTTGCACAGTGATCAGGTTGATGCGCATGCTGCACAGGTGTCAGCTATAGTTCCCCTGAGGCATATCGTTAATGATAAAATCCGGCAGATAACAGCATCTTTGAGTATTGTTTGCGAAGGACGGGATATGACAACAGTAGTTTTTCCTGATGCTGAATATAAATTTTATCTGGATGCTTCTATTGATGTGCAGGCACAACGCCGGTTCAATCAGGGAGTCAGCAATCTATCTTTGGAAGAAGTAAAAGCAGCGATCATAAAACGGGATGAAATAGACCGGAACAAAGCAGAAGGTGCTCTAAAAATTGCTACTGATGCGGTGTATATTGATACCTCGGACTTGACCATTGAAGAGGTTTGTGAGATAATAATTAGTAAAATTCACATATAAGGGTTTAGTATGGATCAGATGGAAGTGGAAAAGGATGGAGTACTTAATGAGAAGGAGAACATCCAGACACAATTGCAGGAAGAGTATCTGAAAAGTTTGGAGTCTCTTGAAGAAGGTCAGCTGGTAGATGGTGTGGTTGTTGAAATCACTCCTGATCAGGTTTTTGTTGATGTAGGTTATAAATCAGAAGGTAAAATTCCAACTTCTGAATTTGAAGAGCTGCCTAAAATTGGAGACACCGTATCGGTTGTTCTTATTTCAAAAGAAAACAAGCATGGCGAAGTAATTGTTTCCAAACAGAAAGCTGATGTAAAGCAGCTGTGGAAGAATTTGCGGCAGGCATTAAATGATAAAATTCCCGTAGAAGGAACCATCTCTAAAGTTGTAAAAGGTGGTTTTGATGTTGATCTTGGTAGTGGTATCC
>CALXOI010000007.1 GCA_944389965.1 uncultured Treponema sp. | reverse complement strand
TATTTGTCAAAATCAATAGTAATAGCTAAATATTTAGCTATTATTGTCTGTATAATTTTAGTTATTGCTATTATAAGAGAGCAATGGCTATAGATTATCCTTTGCTGGGAAAAAAAATTCAGGAAAGACGTAAAGAACTTCACAAAACCCAAGAGAAAATGGCAGAGTTGTTATCTGTTACTGTCGGTTATGTCAGTCAAATTGAACGGGGAATTACCAAAGTCAATCTTGATACGCTGTCCAAAATTGCAGAAATTTTGGAATGTGATGTTACTGAATTTTTAAAGGGTGTAGGAGAAAATTCAAAAATCTATCTTTTTGAGGAAATGAACGGAATATTTGCCGCTTTAAACGGTACAAACAAAAAGATTCTGCTGGAAATAGCTGCAATTTTGCAAAAGAACCAGGAGTAAGCGTGCGCTACAAAATTTCTGAAAACAAAACCTGTAATTCGTTATTGAACGCCTTTGTTTCCTGTTCCAGCTGGTGCAAAAAGTCTACATCCTGTATGGTTCCCAATACGGCTTCCATTTCTTCTTTGTTTCGGTACACCATTGCCCTGAAAAAGTTAGTGTAGTCTTTTTCCCGGGACTGGCAGGAACTTTCGTACATATAATCGGAAACAGCCAGTACATCGTTGCAAATGTCTTTATAGATGTCCGTAGAAAATTCTTCCATAACACGGCAGTACAACTGCTCCAAAACATATAAACCGTAGCGGGCTTTCCAGGCACCGTAGTTTTCTTGACAACGGTCGTAAAAACAATGCACTTCTTCCCAACACTGAATCTTTTTTGTCTTTATGTCTTCAAAAAGAAGTTCCCGCTGCTTTTGGGGAATAATCTGTCCCCCAATATTTTCCCAAACAGTGTACAAAGGTATGGAAGCAATCTTTCTGATAATGTCCCGGGACAGGGTGGCATAATTCATTAACCTGCAATATTCAATCAGGGATTTTACTGCAAAATATTTGGCAATTTTACGGTATTCTTTGTATCCGGAAGCAGCCTTTACCACTTTGCCACCATATTTGCTTTGCAGCCGGGGGTCTTCCAATACCAAATCTTGAGACGGATTTTGATGCAAATAGTCCTTTGCTTTCTGGTAACTTTCCAGTTCCAAAGTCCGACCTGTCAACTCAATAATTCTTTCCAAAGCCCCCAACACTTCCTGTATGGTATCCGGTGCCAAAGGATCTGTTTCTATGTGCTGTATTTTAACAACCCGTTTATCCCGCTTTTTAAACTTGGAATTATTCCGGGCAATGGCAAACATATTGTATAAAAACCAATAAGCCGGCATAACACATACGTGCTCGGAATCTTTGTCCATATACACCAGCGAGAATGGATATATGATATTCAATTCATTCTGATAGGAACCTTTTGACACAAGAGTAAAAGAAGCAAACCGGCTGTTATGTTTGAAATCGGAACAAAGTCCCGGCCAAAAGCCCCTGCCCGCATAAATTTCACCATCGGGACTCCGGGAATTGTGATTGGAACCGATAGTTGCACCCGCTGCAATATTTGACTGCCCCAGAACAGTTGCCGCAATCAGAAACGACGTATTATGATGCTGCTCATGAAAAGGAAATATCAAATTGTTCAGCAGTTCACAGCAGGAAACCGTGGAATTATCCCCCAACACAGAGTTCAACAGGCGGGCTCCGTATTTCAGCTGGCAGTTTCTGCCGATTACAAACCGGACAGCGACAGCCTGATAGAAAACTTTGCTGCCGTACCCCATAATACCATTGACCATTTCCACCCCTTCCCCGATTTGGGAAGGTTCTGCTTCCGAAGAACAGACCGTGATATTTTTTAACTTAAACGCACCCTTTATATACGCATGGCTGCCGATTTTTGCATCTTTAATCAAAGCTGTATGTTTGATTACGACATCGTTATACACAATACCGCAGGTACATTGATACCGGTCATTGTCATGTTCTGTCAGCTCTACAAACCGTTCCATCAGCCGGGTATCTTCCCGGTACCGGGACCAGATAAAAGCATCCGCCGGAAGCATTGATTCAAACGGCAACACTGCCCGCTCGTCATTTTCGTTACCGACACCAATTTTTATCCGCACCGATTCATCTTCATCGTGTTTCAAAAATCCGTTGCCAAATTTTGAATGGATAGTGCAAAACATTTCTTCTATATTAAAAAGGATTACCCGGTCGCCGATAGAATAATTCACCAGATACCGGACGTTGCGGACACAGACATCATCTCCAAACACACAGTCTTCTATATAAGAATGATACAACCCGCAGTCTAATTCCAAATCATGGAATTTCAGTGTGGCATAACGCAGCACCCCGATAACAACTGTACCCCGGAATTCGCAGTGTTGTACCAGTTCCGGATTAAAAGCCCCCGGAGCTTTTTGAACAAAAATATTCTGCCAGTTGCCGCCAGCAACAGAATTTCCATTGTGCTCCAGCACTGATATTTCCCCGTCAGTCAGCGGTCTGGTTCCTTCAAAAGCAGTTTCACCAAAGTGGTATGATTTTTTTCCCCGGTAATTTTCTTTTATTTGCAGCAATGACATGCAGGAATCCCCTAAACACACATTTTTATTACCCGGATATCATACAGAATTCCGGTTTCTGGTACAAGTATTTTTTTAAATTATAGTTTCATAATATAAAAAAACAGGATATAATACAGATATGTATGAAATTGAACTGAAAGCACGGATAACAGATAGAGAGACCCTGATCCGCAAATTAAACAACGGCGCGGTTCCCGGAAACCACTGCTTCAAGTCCGATACATACTGGCAACATCCGGTATCACGGCAGGAAATACGCATCCGCAGAGAGCGACTGTTTTCCCCGGCTGTTACCGGAGATGGTTCCGCCGCATCCCGTCCCGGAGCAGACAACAACGAATCTTCAAAAACACAAGGTGATTCTGACGTAGCAGCACAGTTGTCCGTCCGGAATCAGACTGGTCATATACCAGTGACACAAAAAGACAGCTGTACCAATACCGGAAAAGATACCTTTTCTGAAACAGTTACAGTAACATATAAAAGAAAACACCTGAATACTGACCCGGAAACAGGCACATCATATGAAGTCAATGATGAACACGAATTCACCATTAGCAGTAGTGTACCATTTGAAGCTTTTCTACAAGATGCTGGTTTTGCGGTTTCCATAACAAAAGAAAAAGACGTATACAGTTGGCACCAGGACGGCGCACTGCTGGAACTCTGTTCTGTTCCGCCCTTGGGTAATTTTCTTGAAATTGAAATTTTAACAGAAGACCGAAATGAATCTACAGTGGCAGCCGCCCGTAACCGTCTGAACAAGTTACTTGAGGAATACGGGATTCCCGCCGGAGCAGTGGAAAGGCGGTATTACAGTGAGATGCTGGCAGAAATTCTTCAGACTTCATCAAGTAAAGACGAAAATAAGTAGAGGAGTAATGGTCATGGCAGAGATATTAGATTTTGAAACAACCTTGTTTCAGGCGCTGGAAGAAAAAACAGCCTGGATGGATACTTCAGTTCTGCCTTCGATGTTAGAAGATTACCGGGTAGAACACTCCTGTGTTATGAATCTCATCAATGTACTGATTCAAAAAGGATTGATTGCACCCGATCCATATAAACTTGACAAAAAAATTTCGGACGTCATGTTACCGGATGAAGAACCGTTTTCCGAGGCTGATCGCAATCTGGCAATCGGAATCCGTTTGTCTGATTATGAACGGATTATTGATTTTCTGTGCAACTATTTTAAATTTTCCGTACAGATGCTGACTCTGGAACGGATAAAAAAACTTATCGCTTTGAACAATTGTTTTCAATGGAGTTCAATGACGCCTACCAATCCCCAGCCAAATACTCAGGGTTTAGCGGAAATACTGGCACTGGCACGGCAAGGTACAGATACATTATCCATCAGCGTTATCAACGGAAGTCTTTCGTCTATATCAAAAACAATAATTACAATAAATTCACAGCTGAAACAAGTTACCGATCTTCAGCGGGAATTATATAAAAGTGAAATCAGAAAAAAAATCCTACATGCACCAGATTTTCCACCGGATAAACTTCATGATTCCCCTGCTGCCGGTATTGCACAAGTAAAAAAACTGTTTCCCCAATATTTTGGCAAGCAACCCTTTTATTCAGAATTAATTGAAGAAATATTTCTGGAAAATTCTGAAACAGAAGGTCTCCAGCGGCAGAAAGTATTATTGGAAAAATTGAAAATAACACCGCAAAAAACTGAAAAAAAAGTACAGCAGGTTGATACCAAAAGCATGATTATGGATGCAGTCCGCAATCTGTCCGCATTGGCACCGCTGCTTACCGTTGTTATTGACAAACTGAATGAAAACAATTCTATTGTCCAAAGCGAACACCAAGGGTTTGGTGAAAAATTCATGAAATTGCTGCGGAAAGCATTCGGTCTCCGAGAAAAACCAGTTGAATATACACTACCGATAACTGATATTATCACGCAGACTGTTAAGAATGAAAAAATCAATTTTCAAAAAACAATCACGGATTTAACACGGCGGAGTACATTTTATAATTCATTTTCTACCCGGAATTCT
The DNA here is from genome assembly GCA_944389965.1 of uncultured Treponema sp. Classification (GTDB taxonomy): domain Bacteria; phylum Spirochaetota; class Spirochaetia; order Treponematales; family Treponemataceae; genus Treponema_F. The sequence goes on along the minus strand of CALXOI010000007.1, from coordinate 34,912 downwards.
CCCGGTTACCAGAAAATCCAGTCAGACCAGGAAACAGTTATATATTCTTTCTTGACAAAACAACTATCCGAATGTCAGCAGATGCTGACGCTTTTAACTGCATACGATAAATTTTTTAAAACCGCCGTACAGGCCGGAAACAGGCTGAGAATCAAAGGACTGTCAATAGAATTGACATCCATAAAAAATACAATGGTAAAAACAAATCAACGTAAAGCTGAATACGCTGCATATATAGAAGAACAGCAACAGCTAAAAAAATTAGGAATTACCGATGTCGTTTAAAAAAATACTGTTTTCAAGTTTATTTCTCGTTTGCTGTACTGTCATATTCAGTGAAACGACCGATTTTACTATTATTGATATGGTGCATCCATACAATCTTGACCCTCATACAGCAAATTACAGTTCCGATGCCCAGATACTTACCGGATTATATGAAGGTTTATTTACGTATGACCCGGCAACGCTGGAGCCGCAACCGGCATTGGCAGAAAGTTTTAAAATTTCACGGGATAAATTACGCTGGACATTCACCATCAAAGAAAACGCCCGGTTCAGCAACGGCGATGCTATAACAGCCCAGTCAATCAAAGATGCATGGATTGCGGTACTGAACCCTGAATTACAGGCGCCGTTTTCGTCATTACTGGATTGCATAAAAGGCGCCCGAGAATACAGAACAGGAACTGGATCCGCAGAAGATGTTGGGATTACCGTACAAGGGCGTCAAAAACTGACGGTAACACTTACTTCGCCAACAGAATATTTTGACAGCATTCTTTGTCACCATGCATTTTCAGCTGTTTCCCCCAAAAAAGGAGTGTACAGCGGACCATTTATTCTGGAGTCATATCAGGATAATATCCTTATCATGAAAAAAAATCCTCAATATTACGATGCAGAAAATGTCGTTCTGGATACAATAACAGTTATACAATCTGATGATTTAGCTGAAAATGCATATTCATTCAATACCGGCAGTGCCGACTGGATTATCTCAGCGGCATCAGTTGATTCAATCATTGACTATCAGTCGATTGTCATCAATGCCCAATTTGCTACCGAATATTTGTTTTTTAAAGCAGACCGGGCACCTTGGAATCGGGCTGACTTCAGAAATGCGTTACTTGCAGCCGTACCATGGGCAGAACTGCGGTCCCAAGCATTTGTTCCTGCAGAAACTTTTATTTATCCGGTATACGGATACGAATCCCCGGCAGGGATAAACGACACAGACATGGACGAAGCCCGGCTACTGTTGGCACAGGCAAAAGAGAATGCCGGAATGTCATCAGACGAACCATTGGAAATAACAATTGCTGTCTCTGATACAGAATATATGTTTTCCCAGGCCGCCCTGCTAAAACAGGCATGGGAAGAATTGGGAATTACTGTCCATATCAGTAAAACACCGGAATCCCGATATCTGTCCAGCATTTCCGGTTGGGTGGCAGATATATTCAGCTATACATGGATTGGGGATTTTTCGGATCCGCTGGCATTTCTGGAATTATTCCGTTCCGGCTCAAGCATGAAAGAATCGGCGTGGAGCAACCCGGAATATGACCGGCTGTTGCAGGATGCGGCTCTGGAAAACAGCGGAGAACGGCTGGAATTATTATCGCAGGCCGAAGACGTGCTGTTATCGGACGGGGTTGTTCTTCCCATATCGCACCCGGTTACATTGAATATCATTGACCAGCAGGCCGTCGGCGGTTGGTATCCGAATGCGCTGGACATCCACCCGTTAAAATATCTGGCACCTAAACAGGCACCGCTGTTCATACCCAATCTTGTAATGGCAGAATAACAGCTTCCGGTTACGGGGTTCCGGGCACGGTAAAAAGCAATGATAAGTGCGGAATTTGCGGAATACTCATCCGGAAATAACCTTAATAAAATTCATGGTATTCATAACTATTCCGTCTCCTCAAACCAATCATTTAAAATAAATTTTGAACCCTGATAGGGTATGTGTGCATATTCTTTATTGACAAGAGAAAAGAGATAAATCTTGACATAACTACATAAACAGGTGTATATTGATATCCCGTATATCTGCGTGGAAAACGTTATGCAAGGGCTGCTCACCCTTGTGCTGCAGACGGATGTCGATGCTGGAATCCCGATGCATACAATTTTATTACTTGTAAGGTACATATATGAAAACGATTTTTGTAAATGAACGCGACGCGGTTCGTAACTGGTATGTTATAGACGCTACCGGTAAACCGTTAGGACGCGTTGCTGCAAAGGCTGCCGCCATGCTCCGCGGTAAAAATAAGGTAACTTATACTCCCAATCAGGAAATGGGAGACTTTGTTGTGATTATTAATGCAGATAAAGTTGCCGTTACCGGTGCAAAGGCAACTGATAAGATGTATTATCATCATACGGGATATGTAGGTGGTTTAAAATCATTTACATTTGAAAAAAAGATTGAACGCCATCCTGAAGCACCACTGATGCTTGCCATCAAAGGGATGCTGCCGAAAGGACCGTTGGGACGCACATTACTGAAAAATGTAAAAGTATATGCGGGAGCAGATCATCCCCATTCAGCGCAAAATCACCAGCCGCTGGAAATATAATAGGAGTCTATCGTGGTTAAGAATATAGGAATTGGAACAGGAAGAAGAAAGACTGCCGTTGCCCGTGTATTTCTGCGTGAAGGCACCGGAAAAATTGTAGTAAACGGTAAAGATGTTGCTGATTATTTTGCAACTGCGGAACAGGTTCGGGTCGTACGCCAACCATTGATGGTTACTGCCAGTGAAAATAAATTTGATGTTTTGATTAACGTTACCGGAGGCGGATTAAATGGTCAAGCAGGAGCCTGTCTGCATGGTTTGTCCCGGGCTCTGACCCAAGTTGATCAGGGAAATTATGCTTCCTTAAAAGCAAACGGATATCTCACCCGCGATTCCCGTATGGTTGAACGTAAAAAATACGGACAGCGCGGAGCACGCCGTCGCTTCCAGTTCAGCAAACGTTAGTGGCTTGTGTTTCTACCATAAACCGGATCTCGGAGGATTGTGTCAAACTAACACTTTCTACGGGATCCTGTTTTTTTGTCCGCCTGTCATATATAACTAGTGAATTACAGAATAATTTATTTTCCGGCAGGGAATTGGACGACGAAGAAATAGCTCAAACAATCGAAGCAGGGAATGTTTATGCAGCAGAACGGGCTGCCTCTGTATATTTAGAGCGGTGCGAACAATCCCGGTTTCTTCTTACCGGAAAACTGTTGCGTAAAGGGTATGAAAAGACAGCTGTTCAAACTGCATTGGATTATCTTGAGCAAAAAGGCTGGTTATCCGATATGCGCTTTGCCGAAGCATGGCTCCGGAACAGGGCGATACATCACGCAGAAGGTCCTGAACGGCTCAGAATGGAATTAATTGCCAGAGGTATCAATGCAAAAACAGCAGCAGATGCCGTTGATACTTTTTTTGAAAAAACAGAATTATTATCTGTGTTTCAAAAAGCAGTAAAAAAATGCCGGAAGCAGGGCAAAAACCCTGAATCAACAATCCTCACCTTAAGAAAAAAAGGCTTTTCAATAAACTATATTAAGTCAAATATATCTAAAATATAACTCACGACAGTTTTTTTTTAATTTTCTCGTAAAAAATACATATATTTGACTTTGTTTCTTTTTATTTTGTTATATAATAGTAATTAATGTATTAAAAACATATTTTAATAATACGGAGCGTGTTATGGCGAAAGATAACAAAAAAACAGTTGTTTATTCTGCATTAGAAGTCGCAAATGTTTGCGGGGTTGCAAACCAAACTGCAATAAACTGGATTAGGAACGGTTATCTGAAGGCGTACAGTACGCCAGGCGGTCAATACCGTGTATATGCGGATGATTTGGCAGACTTTATGTCTGAACGAAATATGCGGGTACCAGACGAATTACTGGTACACAACACTCCTGATAATCTGGAAAAGAAAATCCTAATTGTAGAAGATGAATCAGGTTTGAATGCAGTAATTAAAGAATATTGCAACAAGCATTTACCTGGAATTGAAATATTTCAAGCCTATGACGGATTTGAAGCAGGATCTTTACTGGCAGCAAAGAAACCGAATGTTGTAATTCTTGATTTAAATTTACCAGGTGTTGATGGTTTTGAGCTGTGCAGAAAAATAAATGAAACAGAATCTTTTGGACATCCGGCAGTCATTGTTATTACTGCACTACAGGACAGCGATATTGAACAACAAGTAAAAAGATTAAATGTATACAATTTTTTCCGAAAACCGGTAGCTCTGCAAGATTTATTGATTACACTTCAGACTTGCCTCAAAAAATAAACAATGTGGTGGGAGGGGATTTCCGGTACTGCTATACCAGCGTTATACCGGAAACGAAAACAACCCGGGTATTATCAACATGATTACAGTTGATAATACCCGGGATATTCCCGAGATTTGATAAATTTAACTGTAATATAAATCTGAATGTTATTCCAACCGATTAGTTACACACTTTATTTTCCGTAACAATGGAATATCGTAATAAATAATCAGCTGATTTCTTGAGTTTTGAAAAACAACCGGATAGTCTAAAAATTCAGGTACATAGAATATTTTTTTTCCCGCTATATTGTAGCATATGGTTTTATAATATATTGTATATTTTGTACAAGGAGTTTTTATATGCCGGCAAAATCCTGTCGAAACAAAACAATAAATACAACATTAGAAGAAGGAACCTCTTACCTCTCCCGCTGTATCTCGGTTGTTGAACCGAAAAATAATATTTCCGAGATACTAGATAAAACAATTCTGGGAGATATGTTCTCTGTGTGCCCCATGCTTCCCCGCAACAGTGTTGATTTACTCATCGCCGATCCGCCGTACAATTTAACAAAATCGTTCAGCAGTACCCGATTTGCAAAAGTAAGTAAGACAGAATATGAGAACTATACCCGCCGGTGGATTTCCGCAGTAAAACCGCTTCTGAAAGAAACAGCTTCCATATATATATGTTGTGACTGGGAATCAAGCCTGATAATCGGACGAATTCTACCAGATTTTTTTTGTGTACGGAATAGGATAACATGGCAGCGGGAAAAAGGCCGGGGAGCAAAAGCAAACTGGAAAAACAGCATGGAAGACATTTGGTTTGCCACTACCGGCAACAGTTACACATTTAATCTTGATGCAGTAAAAATCCGGAAACGGGTAATTGCCCCGTACCATACCGGCGGACAACCCAAAGGCTGGGAACAGACAGATCTCGGAAGATACAGAGATACGTGTCCATCAAATTTTTGGGATGACATCACAATCCCATTCTGGTCAATGCCAGAAAACACAGCCCATCCTACCCAGAAGCCGGAAAAACTAATTGCAAAAATGATATTGGCAAGCTCAACGGCCGGTGGTGTAGTATTTGACCCGTTTCTTGGATCTGGAACGACAAGCGTTACTGCAAAAAAACTTGGAAGACGATATATTGGTATAGAAAAAGAAAAACAGTACTGTATTTGGGCAGAACAACGCCTTGAACAAGCCGGACACAATACTGACATACAAGGATACCGCAACGGGATTTTTTTTGACCGGAATATTTTATCCGGAAACCAGCAATAAATCTTACTATATCCAGTAAGAACAACACATACCGTATCTGTGTTTTTTTCTGAACCAATCCGGTATTTTCAGCAGCTGATAGGCACGGCAACACATTTTCCGGCAATACAAACAGAAATATTTTGGTTTACCTGCATCCGGTTCGTTTCAGAATAATTTTTCAAAATTATGCCTGCCCTATTCAACGGCAGGAGCAGATTGCTCCGTATTTTATATGTATTTAAATAAAAAAGACCGGACAGGCAACCGGTTTTAGCGTTATTAAGTGCCGCAGAATTTATCTTTCTGAAAATTTCACCTACGCTGCAATGGAAGTTTGCAAACCTTTCTTCCAGCAGTATTCAGTCCGGCTTTCCACTTCCATTTTCCATACCAGTATCCTGACCGCTACAGATACCGGCACAAATGAGATTAACTGTTTTCTCCGGCAGATCCCCGCTCTATTGAAAACAGACATCCCTGAATGATTTTGCCCATTGCCTGAATACTGTCTGCTGCTGAACTGCAGCAATATTGACCTGCCGTTGCAGCAACGCCGTTCAATAAATTACTGTTACGGTATATAATAATACGCCGGATACGATATTTCCGGCAGTACTTTTTTTACCTCAGATGCAATCAGCTGGGTTATGCCGGAAAAAGAACCGGCAGTAAGTGCCTGCTGCACAGAGACTATTCCCTGCATGATATATTGATAAAGAGATGTCTCTTCTTCCGGATAGTAATGGATAACATCAACCGGAAATGATGTGCATAATAGAATCATCTCATCAACAGCAGTATCAAACCGGTCAATATTGTCTATCAGCCCATTATCCAGCGCCTGTTGTGCTGTATATATCCGCCCGTCCGCCAATTCTGTGACAGTATCTATCGGCAGACACCGGCTGTCAGAAACAATCTGTGTAAACTGCAGATAACATTCGTCTGCAACAGCCTGCATAATATCCCGCTGTTCCGGGGTGACGGGGCGGGTCATACTAAGCATATCTTTGTTTTTTCCTGCAGTGAAAGTAGTAACTTGGATTCCGTACGTTTCCAACAGCTTGGAAACATCAATTGACTGTCCCGCAATAACGCCGATGGAACCGGTCAGCGTATTCCGGTTTGCAGTTATGTAATCGGCTGCGCAGGCAATATAGTACCCACCGGAAGCAGCAAGCGGTCCCAAATAGGCATGAACAGGATTGCCGGTTACCTCTTTGTAATCCAATAATTCCAGATACACTTCATCCGATTCATACACGCCTCCTCCGGGAGAATCTATATAGAGTAGAATACCGTAGCACGAAGGAGTTTCCGCAAGAGTTCTGATTGTATCAATCAGCCATGCCTGATCATACGTACTGTTGCTTTCTTCTATTGTACCTTCAATATGCAGGACAGCAAGATGCGGCGTATGTGCAGAAAATGCAGATACAAAAGAAAGCGGTTTGTAAACCAGACCGTTTTCACCAAAGCCGGTACCGGATTCAAACGATGCCAGCAGTTTTGATATTATACACAAGCCGGTAAGAATACATAAAATGAACAATCCTTTTCTGTTTTTACGGGAACCGGGAGCTTTTACCGCTGCCGCAGAGGAACGCACTCCAGAGGTTGTTCCGGAACCTTTATCTGGTGAAGCAGACTCTCCCCGGGCGGATTCCGATTCATCTGTCTGATGAGTCGCGGTTTCCGGCATTCCAACCGGCTGATTTCGGTTTTCAATCCCGGCTTTTTCTTCTGATTCAAAAGGCTCTGAGGCTGCAGCCGGTAATGCCGGGGCGGGTTCCCCTTCCGGATTCAAAACCTGTCCCGGATTTTTGTCGAATTCCGGAGCGGCTGTACCGGAATCATACATTTCCTGAAATCCCTCTTGTTTTATATCATCCATATATTTTACACCACTCGATTATTGTATTTCTGAAAAATCCGATTCAACTAAAATGCCGGTGGATATTGCATTCGTTTTTAAATAACGGTATGCATATGAAAAAGACGCCATCATATAAGGAATCAACCAGATAAACCCAATTCCAAAACTGAAAATACAAAGGAGCATCCAACCGGCAAAACTCAAGTACATTGTAAATAAATCACCTTTAAAACCCTTTGTCATTGTTTTACTGATTTTCAGAGCTTTCCGCACAGAAAGCCCGGGGTATTCCGCCAGAATGAAAAATATCTGAGAATATGAAACGGCTTTGACAATACCTGGTATTATAAACAGCAGAAACCACAGAAAACACCACAAACTTGTCCATAATAGTGCAGCAGCTCCTGTTATCCACCGGTTGACGGCATCAAAAAAGCAGGACAGAGAAATGGTATTATCATTTGTAAATGACAAAAAAAAGACAGCCGACGCAAACCACAGAATACCGCAGACAGAAAGAGAAAGCAGTAGTGAAACTAAATTGAAAAAATTATTATAACCGATATTTGTATACAGATAATCCGGTAACACCAGTAAAAAAACAAAAACAGCAGTAACCAGTGTAACCAGAACCGGTCCGGTCCAATGCTTTGCCAGCACATCCCGCGCATTCCGTTTGTATGCAATTCTATCAAACATATATACTCCCTGCAGAGTATACGAAAAAGATTATATTTTTTCAATCTTTTGACAGACTGCACCACTACCATTGACGCAGCAGATATTATTCCATAAAATTATACCGTTCCCATCATCTTTTGGGAACAATACATTTTTCCCCGGCAAAAACATCTCTGTGCCGGCGGTTCTGCTGCATAAAAAGGAGGTACGTATGCAGGCACAGCGGGTTGACCGGCTGAATCCCTACAAACCTGGTGAACAGCCGAAAGACAGGGAGTATATCAAATTAAATGCGAATGAAAATCCATATCCACCACCACCAGATGTTGCGGCTGCCGTGACAGCCCGGCTTCAAAAACAACCGGTTTTACCTGCCTTGTATCCCGACCCGGATTCAGGGGAATTGCGCTCAGAAATTGCAGGTTTGCTGAACCGGACCGGCGGCGTTTTAGCCCGTTCCCGGACAGGCGGACAGGGATGTGTCTCCCCTGATGAACGGGATGCGCTACCGTTCACCGTAACACCAGACATGATTTTCACCGGAAACGGCTCTGATGAAGTATTATCTTTTGTATTTTATGCTTTTTTTGACGGAGACAGACCGGTTGTGCAGCCGGAACACACCTACAGTTTTTATCCCGTATACGCAGGATTCTACAATATTCTGGTAAAAAAAGTATCTCTGACCGGAGATTTCAGCCTTGATACGGATGCCTTGTTGTCAACAGCCGCAAAAACGGACAGCAGTATTATCTTTGCAAATCCTAATGCCCCCACCGGTATCGGAATGTCCCGTAATGACATCCGGGCACTGCTTTCACGGGCTCCGGCAGGAAGAATCCACGTCATAGATGAAGCATACGTAGATTTTGGAGGAGAAAGTTGTCTGTCACTGCTGGCGGAATTCGATAATCTGGTTATTGTACGTACATTTTCCAAAAGTATGTCTTTTGCCGGAATGAGACTGGGATATGCTGTTGCCTCCCCCGGTTTGATCCAGATACTATCCCGGGTAAAAGATTCATTCAACCATTTTCCCGTTGATACACTTACCCAAATTGCCGGCTGTGCAGCCTGCCGTAACACACCATATTACGTGGATGCAGTACAAAAAATTGTAACAGTCCGGGAACAATTTTCTGCATTCCTCCAGACCCGGGGATGGAATGTTTTACCGTCGGTAACCAATTTTATTTTTACAGCAAAAGCGGGTGTTTCCGGTGCCGCAGCGTACGAATACATCAAAAAACAGGGAGTTCTGGTCCGCCGGTTTGATTCTCCAGGTATCAGTGATTTTCTGCGTATTACCATTGGAACGGCAGAACAAATGATATTTTTACAGAATATATTTGAACATTCAGGAAATGTATTATAATATTGTACCGGCCGTACCGGAACGCACTATGGAGGTTACACATGAAATTTTTAGTACTGTCAGATATTCATGGGGATTTGGCATATATTGAACAACTTAAACAGGAGCTTGCGGTTGCAGACGGAATTTTATTTGGCGGTGATTTTGCCCGTTTCAATGAGCCGGAAACAGGATTACCTGCATTAAAAAAACTGATTGCAGCCCATGAGTCTGTGTATGCTGTTCTGGGGAACTGTGATGAACCGGATTTTATGGAAGAACTGGAGAATGCGGATATTTCTGTCCAAAAAAGCTGTATTTTCTGGGACGGACTTGCATTTGCCGGCAGCGGAGGCGCATTAAAGTTTACCGGAACAACCCCGAATGAGCGGACTGATGACGATCTGCTGTCTGATTTTGATATTATTACACGGGATCAGCCGGATAACTGGAAAAATTTAATTGTAATCATGCACCAGCCCCCAAAGGATACCTGCTGCGACATAGTATCTGCGGGTTTCCATGTGGGGTCTCCGTTGCTCAGACAATTTATCGAACAAGTTCAACCACTGATTGTAGTAACCGGGCATATTCATGAATCAGCAGGAATTGATCACATCGGACGGACTGTAGTGGTAAACCCGGGTTCCCTTGCAGAAGGCAAGTATGCCGTAGTGGAACTGATCCGGGAAAATAACGGGTGGCAGGTTGGTTCGACCCTATTGAAGGAAATCATCCCGCAGTAGCAGGAACGTTTATCAGGACAAACCCTATCAAAATCAGCGTTGCCATGCACATTCCCGGAATTCTGCATACGGAATACACTATATGTATGCTTCCGGGAATGCACCCTGCATCCCGGTATTTTGCCTCCAGAATAAGTCCTGTTCAGGCTGTTTGCAACAGATTCAGCGGGAATAAACGATTCTGAACCCCATATAATTATAGGCTTCGTTCGGATCATAGGCATACCGGTCACCACAGTAAATGAAGCCGGTATAGGGACTCCAGCTGCCGCCCCGGCTGACCCGCTCCGCCCCGTATTCAGGGCCGGCACAAAATTCCCCTGGTGGAACTTCTTCATAAGATTCATACCAGTCCCAACAGTATTCCAAGACGTTACCGCTCATATCAAAGAGACCCAATGCGTTTGCATTACCGGATCCCGGGGCAGCATTGTCACTGAATGCAGTCCCCGCAGTTCCAACCGTTTTTGTACTGTTTGTATTACCGTCGTACCAGGCAACAGCTGATTCAGGAACAGAAGCATCGCTGTCACCTGATTCTGTTACAGCACCGCTGGGCAAATCACCCCGCTGATAACCGGAAACCGTTTTCCGGGCGGCATATTCCCATTCAGCTTCTGTGGGCAGCCGGTATCCGTCCGCCTGCCAGTTGCATTCAGCCAAATCGCAGACAGCAGTATTACTGGAATCACGGAGTACAGTGCCGTCATAGGTATAACACGGTGTACGGCCTTCCTTTTCACTGTATGCGTTGCACCAGATGACGGCATCATACCAGTTGATATTTGTAACCGGCTGGTATTTTCCAGAATCAGAGGGGTCCCTTCCCCGGCGGCCAGCAGATCCCTGCTGCCCCGGGTTGCTGAATACATATCCGTTATTTTCTGCCCAAATACGGACATCATACCAGAGCCGGTATGATGTTTCAAACCGGTTGATAAAAAAAGGTTGTATCCATCTGCGGGCTGTATACGACTGGGAATTTTCCCCGATTGTATACACATCATACTCTATTCCTGCATCAATATCTGGTCCTACAGCAACAAAATCCACATCAGGAAAAACTGTTGTTGATTGCACATCATTCTGCACATCAAAGAATGCAGTCTGTTCATTTGCAGTAAGAACCGGTACCATGGCACAGATTACAGTCAAAATAGAAAATAAACGCCGGATATTTGTATTCATAAACAGCCTCTGATAAAATATACTCATGTATTTAACTGTTTTCAAGTTGTTGTTCCTGCCGTTTGACTTGCAGCATCAATTTTCGTTCTTTACGCTTTTGCAACCGGGTTTTCCGTGTTTTTTTGGGCCTGACCTGCTTTTCCTTCAGAAGTAATTTTGCCGCAATTAAAGCAGTTACCAGACAACTGAGCGTAATGAATATTGTCCCTGACCAGCCGGAATCTGAAAACGGAAGCTGAACATTCATTCCGAAAAAGCTGGTAATCAGCGTCGGAATCATCATAATCAATGAAATAATTGTCAACTTTTTCATGACAATATTCAGGTTATTGGAAATGACAGAGGCAAACGCATCCATCATTCCTGACAGGATGTTACTGTAAGTATCCGTCATCTCGATAGCCTGCCGGTTGTCAATTTCCACATCTTCCAACCAATCCCGGTCATCCGCATCAAAAGTAAGCAACCGGGTTTTGTTCAATTTTTCCAGCAACAACTGGTTGCTTTTCAGCGATGTGGTAAAAAATTCCAACGATTTTTCCAAATTGAGTAATTGTATCAGTTCGTTGTTTTTTACAGACTGCTGAAGTTCATTCTGTATTGTAGATGATCTCCTGTTTATTTCTTTCAGATACCGCAAAAACATCGTATCTGCCCGGCTGAGGAGTTTTATAATGAATGCCGGAAAATCAGTAAGGCTCAAACCTTTCAGCCGGTTTGCTGCAATGTCTTTCAATACTTCGCAATCCGTCCAGCAGATGGTTATAATGGTGTTGGGATATACGATTATTCCTACCGGTGCAGTAAAATAACTGATATCGTCAGAAGGAATAAACACAGGAACCCGGGCAATCGTCAGGATATATCCGCCTTCTTTTTCTATACGGGAAAGTTCATCCGGATCTAATATATCAAGAATATGTTCCTGTTCCACATGATATTCTTCTTCCAGAATTCTTATATCTTCCCGGGTTACAGACCGGGCATCAACCCATGTATTCTGGGTTGTATCAATGGAATCCGGCTCTAATTTGACAAGACGTCCGTTCTGCTGCTGCCAATACGTAATCATAACAGTGTCCTTCTAAAGTGATTTCAAGAGACAAACCGCAAACTGTTTTTCTGCGGCATAAATGAATACCGGACGTGTTTCCAGGGTCGCTGTCCATATTATGCCTCCTGCTTGTTTTAGAAGATATGCAGTCCACAGACTACCGCCACTATACTGAAAAAACTTAAAAAAAGCAAGCTGGATATTTGCCCAAAACACCGCGAAAATATCACCGCCATAAACAGATTTTAAATCAGCAATAATTCCAATATAAAACCGGATTTTCCACAGCAAAGCCGTTATCCGGATACCCTGCATCCATCCGGTATATCAGAATACTGTGGTTTACAGTTTTTCAAAGACATAAGAACAAAAGGACTTTATCCGGTTGATAAATGCAGTATCAACCCTGTTCCTGATAAAGAAAAAAGAAGGAGCCTTCACTCCACCCAAAGCATACAATATAAGCTTCTGATTATCAGGACTGGGAAATACCGTAATAACTGTCTTCATATTTTGAGGCTGGACACAGGTTAACCGGTTGTTCCACCGGACTTTTCCTGTATTCGTCATAGTATAATGCAACGTCAGGGCGGCAGAATTCATATTTAATACAATATCAGTGTTTACATTTCCGAACGGGTTCATAGTAAAAGTCACATTCATCTGCGTTGTTTGTCTATCGGAAATAAAACTATGTATTTCTGCAGAATCATACAGGTTATTCCAAGTTCCGTTCTGGACTGAATAATATGGTATACCGGTATAATCATCAACACGTTCCAGTATCTCCCGGAATTGTTCCAACAAATCCAGGTTTCCATCCATTGGCCGTATCTGAATGATTTCAGCAAGATACGACGGAGCCAAATCTTTCATGGAAGAAATTATTTGTTCTGCCATAGAATTTATTGGATTTAATGAAATATATTTTGCTTTGCCAATATTGCGGATAATAACTTTTCCGTTGTATAAATCCTGCTTTTCCTCAACTTTAAAAGAATCTGTATCCAATACCGGCATATCCGCAAAAAGATAACTACAGGAAAACAGTGCCAAAACAATCAGAAGGCAAAATTTTATGTTACGAATCATTACACAACTCATCATCCATATTCCTTATAAAGTACGGTTATTTTAACATAAACAGAAAAGAATACAATACATCATCCGCAAAATATTTCCATAAAATACCAGAGCTTTTTCATTGACAGTTAAAAAAAGCAGGACTACACTATTTTTATGTATGACGTCATCATTATTGGATGCGGGGTAACGGGAGCAGCCCTTGCCAACCAATTGTCCCGGCTGAACCTTAAAACCGCAGTATTGGAACAGAATTCTGACATTGCCTGCGGTTGTACAAAATCAAACAGCGCTATTATTCATGCCGGATACGACCCAGAACCGGGAACACTGATGGCACGGCTGAATGCCACCGGCAACAAACTTATGGAAGAACAGTGCAAGCGGTTGTCAATTCCGTTTATCAGAACCGGAAGCCTGGTCACCGCTTTTTCCCCGGAAGAAATACCGGTGCTGAAAGCCTTGCTGCAGCGGGGTTCCGCAAACGGGGTTCCCGACCTCCGTATTTTGAACCAGACAGAATTACGCCGGATGGAACCAGCCCTTGCACAAAATGCCGTAGCGGCACTGTTTGCACCTACCGCAGGCATCACTGACCCATGGGAACTGACGCTGGCACTGGCGGAAAATGCGGTTGCCAATGGAGTGGAATTATACCGGAATACCACCGTCACCGCCATTGAGCCGGCAGACAAGGGATTTACCGTAAAAAGCGGCAGAAAAGAATGGCTGACACGCCGGATATGCAACGCTGCCGGATTGTATGCCGACGCTGTACACCGGCTGTTGGAACCGGTTGACTGGAAAATCATTCCGGTGCGGGGTGAATACTTTCTGTTTGACAAAAACCAGCGTCCGTTAGTAAACCACATTATATTTCAATGTCCGACACCACAAGGCAAAGGGGTGCTGGTGGCACCGACAGTTCATGGGAATCTGCTGGCAGGCCCCAACGCAGAAACCGTATCCTGCAAAGAGGATACTTCCACAACCGCTACAGGGCAGGATTTTGTCCGGCATTCAGCGCAAAAAATTCTACCCTCCCTTAATTTTAAAGAAAATATCCGAAACTTTGCCGGAATCAGGGCAAACAATACACGAAATGATTTTATTATAGAAGAAAGTTTACAGTTTCCCGGATTCTTTGATATTGCCGGTATAAAATCACCGGGTTTATCCTGTGCCCTGAGCATTGCGGCTTACGCGGAAGACATGATGGCAGCGGCTGGTCTTCCGCAGGAAGAAAAAGATACTGTAATTGAAACCAGAAACCGGATTGTGTTCAGGAATCTTTCTTTGGAAGAGCAGCAAAAACTCATGCAGCACGATTCCCGGTACGGACAGATTATATGCCGGTGCGAAACCGTCACAGAGGGGGAAATAACAGCCGCTTTACATTCTCCGGTACCGGCAGTCAGCATTAACGGTATAAAACGCCGGTGCGGCGCAGGCATGGGACGGTGCCAGGGAGGCTTTTGCAGTCCCCGGGTACAGGAAATCATTGCCCGGGAACTACACATTCCTCTGGAAAGTGTTCCGCTGGAAGAACCGGACAGCTGGATTCTCGCAGATTCATTACAAAGCAGGGAACGGAATGTATGAACACGCCATATACCGCATCACTCAACAGTATACCTTCAGACAAGACTGCAGCAACCGGAGCACAGCTACACGGGCATCAGATGCATACAGACTATGATGTTGTAGTTATCGGTGCCGGACCGGCAGGTCTTGCTGCCGCCCTCAGTGCCCGGGAACAAGGATGCGGACGGATTCTTGTTTTGGAACGGGATGTGGAACCGGGTGGAATCCTGAACCAATGCATCCACAGCGGGTTCGGGCTGCATTATTTTGGGGAAACATTAACCGGCCCGGAATATGCGGAACGTTTTATAGAAAAAATAAAAGAAGCACACCTCACCGTTCAAACAGATACAATGGTTCTGTCTGTAGAACCGGATTTATCCCGCCCACCTGCAGGTACAGGCAGGACAAGCCATACCGTCGTATGTGTAAGCAGCGGGAATGGATTACAACGGATTACCACCACTGCAGTCATTCTGGCAACAGGCTGCAGGGAACGGCCCCGGGGTGCGATTGCACTGCCCGGCAGCAGACCCGCCGGTATTTTTACCGCAGGAACAGCCCAGCGGTATGTAAATCTGACCGGTTATCTGCCGGGAAAGCGTATCGTAATTCTTGGCAGCGGTGACATTGGGCTGATTATGGCCCGGCGGCTTACATTGGAAGGAGCGGAAGTGCTTGCCTGCATCGAGCTGAATCCGTACCCCGGCGGACTGCAACGAAACATTGTACAATGTCTGGAAGACTTTAACATTCCCCTGTATTTGAACCACACCATAACAAACATTACCGGTATTCACCGGGTACAACAGGTAACTGCCACCAAAGTTGATACTATGCGCAACCCTATACCAGGTACAGAAATTAATTTTGACTGTGATACCCTGCTGCTCAGTGTAGGGCTCATCCCGGAAAATGAACTGGCGCAGCAGGCCGGTATTCAGATTGACACCAAAACCGGAGGTGCTGCCGTTTATGACAACATGGAAACATCCGTACCGGGCATTTTTGCCTGTGGAAATGCCCTCCATGTTCATGATTTAGTTGATTACGTCAGCGCAGAAGGAACCCGCGCCGGTACCGCTGCCGCAGAATTCTGCCGGAAAACCGGACACGGCTGCGCAAAACCGGCTGCAACCGGCAGCGTAGCACTGTGCGCCGGACCGGGAGTTACCGGTATCGTCCCTCAATATATCCGGTATCCGGAACCGGCAGAAAAATCCGGCGATTCCTCCTGCGGAACAGAAACCGGTCCCCGCAGCAGTTTAAATCCATCCGGAAACGACGGCATAACCGGAATCCGGCAGGAACATCCTGATACGCCCGGACCGGAACCCATTACCGGAACACCGGCACCCAGCCGTACCTTTCCAGCAAATACACCAGCTGGAACCAAACAGAACGGGAACAATACATTTGAAGTACAAAAAAATTGTGATGATTCTATTGCCGTATCATTCCGGGTAACAGAACCTGTTGGCAAATGCTGCGTTACTATCACTGATTCCGGCGGAACAGTAGTGGCAGAATTTCCTAAAAGACGTCTTGTTCCCGGAGAAACCGTCCGTATCCGGCTGCCCCGCAATCTGTTTTCCCGGCAACAATTACAACCAGGTTCCTCCGATCCGGCGGCAGTCCCTCCGTTTGCCCGGCAAACAGAAACAGACTGGCATCTTGCAGGTATCTGCCGGATGCCGGATCATGAGGAACAGTATCTGACAATCAGTGTTACCGGTCCCCTAGGAGAAACGATAATATGAAAGAAATGATTTGTGTTGAATGCCCTAACGGATGCCGCCTTCAAATAGAAGAGCCTACCGGCAAAGTATCCGGCAATAAATGCCCCCGGGGAATCACATACGCACAGACTGAACTGAACCACCCCCGGCGGATACTCACAACAACAGTGACCGTTACCGGTGGAATATATCCCCGGCTGCCGGTTAAATCCACAATCTCCATAAACCGGGAACTGTTGCTGCCGGCAGTGCAGGAACTCCGCTGGATAACCGTTGCGGCTCCGGTTCAGGCAGGGCAAATTATTCTTGAAAATGCACTGGGAACCGGAGCAGATATTGTGGCAACCCGCAGCATGGTTTGCCACAGCCAGCAAACGGAAGCGACCCTATCATGAATTCCTCATATAATGCAGTCCAGAACAGAAACTATTTTCTGGTCATATAATTCAGGATGATTTTTAAGCTCTTCTATTGCAGATTCTTTATCAAAAATAGCCCGGTAACTGCGCCGGGAAATCAAAGAGATAAATGTTTCCACTACATGAATCATCCGGGCTATTTCGGGTATCTTATCACCAGGAATGCCGGCAGGATATCCGCTGCCATCCATATTCTCGTGATGCATTGAAGCAGCATCTATAAAAACCGCCCTGTATTGTTCCGGAACAAAATCAAAAACAGACACATCAATTTTAACATGAGATCGGATAATATATTTCTGCTCGTCTGTCAATGTTTCAGCTTGAAGCAAATCTTTATCCATAGACAGGAAGCCAATATCGTACACCATAGACGCACAAAAATAAATCATTACGGTATTCTGGCTGATTCCCATTTCCAAAGCAATTTTATATACCATTTCAGAAATATTTTTTGAATTATTTTTTCTGCCGGTCATCACATCTATCTCTGTACCCACCTGTTCACATTTTACCGCAAGTTCCTGTACCGCCTGCCGATCCGCTTCTGTTAATTCCGGTTCCGGTAGTGCATTGTCACCAACCCGGGTACTTCCTGCTGAACGCAAATAAGCATCACCATAAATATCAGCTACATTTCCCAATAATACCCGCTCTGACGGAATCCGGTTCATCTTTGCCACCATCTGCAATGTCGCAGCAAACTGTTCCTGCTGCCGGCGGGTAGTTTTAATACTGGAAACAATGCTGATAATCACCACAATAAACACAATTACCAGCACAGCACTGATTACCAGCACAAGTATCAGTATATTCCTGTTTGCAGATTCATTTTTCAAGGTACTCTGTTCAATTACTGAACGCAGCGATTCCGACTGGTTGTCTAAAGAACTGATAACTTGGGCAGAACGTTCCCGTTCCATCTGCAGCGCTTCCGCACTGCGCTGCCGCTCTGCTTCCAGCTGTTGCAGCCACTGTTCGTCAGACAACGCACTACCGGAAACAGGAGCGGAACCTGCCGTACCGGTGTTTCCGGAGGGAGCTACCGTTGTTACAGCGGTTGCAGCAGTTGCAGCGGCATTTTTAGACCGGGCAATTTCACTTTCAAATTCAGCGGAACGGATTTTTATGCGGGAAGAAGACAATTCCGGAAAATTCTCCAACCACACATTAAACCCGATAAAGCCGGCTTCATCACCGTTTTCTTTGAGCACACCCAGATAATCATAGTAAATCATTTCCCCGATTACGGTCACATTTTCCGGCAAGGTGTCATCCCGGTACATATCCAGCACCCGGTTGACGTACTCATACGCCTTGGTATAATCGCCTTCCGAATACCGGTCATTTGCTGCAGACAAATACCGTTCTACAAGGGCATCTGCCGCCGGCAGTATACTGACTGCACACAGCAGACAGATAAAAAACGCAGTAATGTACTGTTTTCTATTCATTTAGTTACCTACTCCAATACTGAATACACATTTCACGTTATTTTCAACTCCGCTTGTTTTGATAAAAACTTCATCTGAAAGACCTATTTTCATACCTATGCTCATTATATCCCCTTCCACAAACGGAATGGATACTGCCGCACCGGCTTCAAAAGCAGCGGAAACTGATTCATACATCAGGTGACCGGGATAGTAATCACCGAAACCTTCAAACCGGAACAGATTTTCCGTTTTATAACGGAATCCGATGCCTACTGCCGGCGAAAGGAAATCCGGCGAACCGTAAAAACCTGCCCGCAGAAAAACCCTATCCGTTAATGCCGGCAAAGCAACCGCAGATATTATTTTAACGGACCCAGCCATATCCTGGGGTCCGGAAAAATCCAGCAGCATAATGTCTGCAAATACATCCAAACCGGCTGCCACAAAACTACCGTAATAAAATACGCTGCCTCCGACTGACAACCCGTATTTAAACCGGATTTCGTTATCCCCGGCGCTCATCAGAAAATCAGCAAGCCCAAGCTGAGCATACCATTCAAATGGAGAATAATAAACCCCTCCGGAATTATAATAATATATTTTTCCAGACGAACTATTTGCAACCGGCTGATAATTCCGGTATGGTGATTCCGGTACAGCGGCAGCATCGGCTTCCCGTTTTTCGATAAGCAGCCGTTCCTGTTCCTGCTGGAATGCAAACCGTTCATCCCGCCGGAAAACAGCCCGAGAAATAGACGCATATAAGGCTGCCGCATCTCCATTGTCGATATTGCAATCCACAAGAATCAGCGATGCTGCCCGGGCAAAATCAAGTTTATTATACACAACATATTGGCGTATTTTTTTCAGCGTATACGTTTCCAGTTCAGCATAGTCAACGGCACCAGTATACTGTTGCAAAATCAGCCGCAAGTCATCAGCTGACTGCATGGAAAATGCCGTATCCACCGACCGGAGGACAGCCGGAGATGCAGCCGACCGGGCGGAATCCGCAACCGTTTGTGCTGCAACAGCAGAACAACAAAGCAAAACAAACAATACCGCTGCCTGCTTTACGAACAATAGGTTACTGTATTGGTACCTCAAAATACACCTCGCCTGTTCCGGACTATTGTAACAGTCCGTATATAGTATGTCAAACCGGAACCGGAAACACAACGTCTCATTGCACGGTACCGGATGATGTGGTATGATACCCTATGAATATCACTCCACAGAAAAAAATCATTATCATCACAACAGCTGCCGGATTACTTATCCTGGCAGCATTGTTTTTGATTCTAAGGCCCCGGACATTTACAGCCGGATTTTACGGTATCCCGGAACAAACAACCGTAATTCTAACCGGTCAAATTACACAGCTGCTTAATGCCGGAGGACAACATCAATACCAGATTGCCGGTATTGTTTACGACACCGGGGAACCTCTTGTCAGCCAAATTTCAAAGCAGCCGAAAGCTGACATTGTCTTTGTATCCGGCGGCATCAACGCAGAAGAAGCCGCGGTATATGCAGACAGTATCCACAGTGGTGTTTCCGCCGGATTAGCTACATCCTTGCCGTCAGCAATAAAAGCGGCGGCTTTTACCGGCAGTAACGGCTCCATAACGGGGCTTCCGTTGCTGCTTGACCATTATGAGCTGGCATTATCACGGCTTGCCATGCATACCGACGGCATCCCAAACAGCGGAATCCCTGCCGGGCTGGTTTTTGCCGGTTCCGATGACCGCACATTGCTGGCGTATGCCGGTGCCCTCACTGAATCCGTATCCGGGCAACACGCAGCGGAACAATTGGTGCAGTCCTGCATGACACAGCTTCCTGCTGATAATCCCCTGCTCCAAAACGCAGCCCGGCTTATCGCCGGACAAATTGCCGCAAAACAACTGCATCCGCTGGTACTGCAACTGACGGAACAGGATGTGGCAGCCCTTATGGAACAGAACACTTCCGCAGCATTCATTAGCCTCAGCACTCACCGTACCCTGCCCGTATCTACTGTAAAACAGTACGACACAGTCTTTTTTCCGTCACCGAACACAACCCGTGCGTTAACAATACCCGTACTGTATGCCATCCCTACGGGCAGAACCGGCAGCAGAAAAGCGGCAACGGAACACGTTCTGGCAGAACTTGCCGGAACCGCAGCACAATACCAGCTGTCAGCACAAACCGGGCTGGCTCCGGTTCATTCCCATGCCGAGACGGCTGATATTCAGGCAGACGATGTCCGGTACTGGGCTGCCGCAGCCGGAACAATCATGCCGGATCTGGGTAACGCCGCCTGCAGCACAGACCTTGACCGGACACAAACCGCAGCTGCACTGCGGGAAATGATACAGTCAGAACTGGTACAGATGGCCGCAAACCTGCTGCCGGTATTTGAAAATACGGCATTTGCCCAGCCCTGATAACTTTGCCGGCAACGATACCGCCGGAAGTACCTGAAAGCACAAAACGGAATCACCCGGAGTGGTACGGCGGCAGTTACACCGCAGAAGTTCCGGCACCGTTAAAACACATTCACCCTGATACCGGCAGAAATCTGCGGTATCAGGGAACTGATATTTGTTTCCCCTGCCTGCACGTCAGTGGGCAAGAACCACAACTGTCCTTCCGTATACAACGAGAATGTCCTGAACAGTTTCTGGTTCTTCAGCGTTACCCGGGGGAATTCTACCTGGGCAAGAACCGCAGACAACATCTGTGGCTTTCCGCTCTGGGTCTGGGAAAACAGTGAAAAATTTGCCCCCAACGCAAATCCTGCCGACAGCCAATCCCAGTCTGGCCCGAAAAAATACCGGAACGGAATATACGCAATATTTGCCAGCAATTTTGCACCGAATACGTTTCCCCCGTACCGCATATTAGAACCGCGTTTGTCAAAAACATCCCGCTGGGTTTGGGTAAACTGCCCAAACTGAACCTGAAGTTTAACATTATCATCAAAGAACGTAAGGCCGATACCCACGTCATACAAAGTTGCCCCCCAGAAATGCCAGTCAAAATATAAACCTTGGATGAAAGCTGGTACTTCGTACGATGATTTATCACCGCTGCGAAGTACCAGCGTTACCGATGAAAGCTCTATATCATCGGATGCGAGTCCTGAAAAAATAATTTCTTCGTTGAAAGAACCTCCCTCACCGGGTGAAATCAAGTCAATTGAAGGGGCAGTTTTATCGATGCGGATAATTGAACGGGTTACCGCTGTTTCACCGTTTTTCATAACAGCCCGGACTATCAGGAAATGATAACCTTCTGCCAGATAGTCGTTTTCTATCCGGTAGCGCCACTTTCCGGTTTTTCCGGTTTCAGTAAAGGTCTTACCGTTATCAAAACTCAGTTCAATCCGGTCAACCTGTTTTTCTGCCAGAAGCGCTTTCGCTTCTTTTGACGTTTCCTTTGAGTTTGCCGCAGCAAGTTCTTCATCGGTAAAAACATACCCTGCCCGTCCTTCCAGATAGGGGCGGTTCACCGCAAAGTCGCACATGGTAAAGTTGTCGATGGTAATCCACGGGCCTGCCGGTTCATAGAACAAGTACCGTTCCGCGGAATCCACTATCACCATATCAGAAGTCAATGCAGACACTTTAACCAGATGCCTGCCGGAAGTAATCATATCCGGAGAAACATCAAACCGGAAGTATCCTGTTTCAGACAGCCGGGCTTCAGCCACAAACGTATCGTCCACATACAGCATCAACTTATCGACAGACGCATCGGATACCGCAGTTCCGTACAGATTGAACACACCCTGCACATGTTCTCCGTTCAACGGATACAGAATATCCACTTTTGTATTGGCACGGTTTTTGTTCAAACTTACATTTCTGGATACCCGGCGGGTATTGCCGCCGGCATCAACACCGGTCAATTCCACATTGTAAAAACCATCTGCCAACGATGAAATATCCAGAATCTGAGTAATTATTTGGTCAGGGGCAAAATCAACACGGGCAAGATGGGGCAGCACGGTATTTCCGCTGCCATCAAGGGAACGGATACTCAGATACAGTTCTTCCAGCCCGATGTTATCCATAGTTTGTCCGGAAAAAAACAACATACCGGATGTTTCAGAACCATCCAGCGGCAGCTCTAGATTGATAACAGGTGCCGTATTGTCTACATTTATCATGCTGGAGTACAACCCTTCTATACCGTATTTATCATAGATACGCAGGAAAACCACGTGGGTACCGTCTTCTATGACACGGGAATCAAACGTGTATGTCCAGGATTCGGTTCCTTCCGCATCATTGTACGTGTTGCCGTTGTCCAGGGAAACCTGTACTTTTTCAATGCCGTTCGCATCGGATGCGTTACCGGACAACACCACCAGACCGTTTACCGTATCATCAATACCCGGTTCCAGAACAGCGCCCCGGGGTTCTTCCAGAGATATTCTAAATGAACGGGTAACTTCCTGTCCTCTGACACCCCGGATGTCCTCCGCATACACCGTTACCGTATGCTCATTATCCGTCATTGTATCCAGCGGTACCGGAATAGAAAAAGACGAATCGTATACATCAGAATGATGATATTCACCGTCATCAATACGCCAGCTTATCCGGGAAGGTCCGTCATCGTCATAAATGACACCGGAAATGACAAAATCCGTAGTGATAATCTGTCCTTCTTCCGGAAGATGGATTTCAGGACGGGGTAAATCTGACACGGCATCTATGCTGAATTCCCAGGAACCGGTTTCCGCCGTATTGCCGGCTGTATCGGTAAAAGAGAACCTCATGGCAGCATCCAGCGGCGCCTGTCCGGTTCCGGTAAAAAATGAAGGCAATGCCATCAGCGGAACAGAACGGGAATCTTCCGCAGTCCCGGTTATGCCTTCCATCCCGCCGGACCGGACGTCACCAGATAAACCGGCAGTTTCCGAACCGGCTCCGGCAGGCATACCGGCAGCACTGTCAGAATCCAGACCGCCGCCGGCCGTATTTGTATCCGATATACCGGCAGCACCGTTCATGGTTGCGGGGGGAATATAGGAACCTGACGCCAACAGGCCACCGTCAGTTACTTTGAATATCATCCGGGTTTCACCGTTGACAATATCCCCTGCGGCCGGGGCAATAACGGTTATTTCCGGCGGCTGTGTATCTTTTGCCACCGCCGTGTGGAGCAGAGTCTGCGCCCCCGTACCGTCAGTAATGCGCACCGCAACCGGTATACAGCCGTCACCGTACAGGTTAAGAGGAATATCAAGGGAATACACCGTATCTGTTTCCGGCTGCCGCACGTCTTTTTCCAGCAGCGCAGGTGTCCAGGAAAGCCCGCCGTCTATGGAAACCGCAACTTCACTGATACCGGTTGCATCAGAAGCCGTTCCCCGCACCGTAAGCATATCCCGCACCCAGTCACCGGCGGCCGGCGTCTGTACCGTACCGGACGGCGGGACAGACGCATACGTTACCGAAACAGGACTGGTCATCTGCTCAAACCCGTTTCCGTCAGTAAGCCGGAATACCATTTTTTCATACACGCCGTCCACCGGAGCGGTTACGGTAATTATCCTGCCGTCTACGGTAATTTCCGGCGCTGCAGGTACTGTACCGTCTGCCAGTTCCGGCAGCGAAAAGGGTGCCGCTGCATTAAAGAAGCCCTGAACCCTGCCGTTTTCCGCCGGCAGCCAGTATATCTGTTCCGAGTCGTCTATGGTATCAGAATCTTTCGGGCGGACAACACCGAACACTCCGGAAACCGGTTCACTGTCAGCACCACCGGCGGAGGCAGTAAGTGTCACCAGATTCCACTGTACCGGCAGCACACCCAGCGGAATATCCGCTTCATAAATCCCCGGCGTACCGGAACTGCGCACCGCAGCACGCCCGGACGCGATACATTCACCGGCAGACAGTGATTCTGCGCCGGACCCATCCGCACCGGAACCGGTTCCAAACGGTGAAACAGTCCAGGTTACTCCGTCAGGTTTTACTGTCGAGCGGACCGTTACGGCAAGAACCGCACCGTTGTTTTTACCGCTGTCAGCAGGAACTTCCACCGTCATGCCGGCGGTATAGGGAACACCGTTAATACTGTTGAGCGCTATTTCCGGCTGTTCCTGCCGGTCAACCGTATATTTTGAAGAAAAAGATTTTCCGCCGGCAGTACCGGTCAAAGTAAGGGGTGTCTTTCCCGGTTCCAGCCGGGAATACGGCACTATTCCGGCTACGGGAAAGAATTCTCCTTCTGCCGGAACTGAACCGGCAGATACCTGCGGCGTTTCCAGTGTTCCCTGATACACAACCGTGTAATACAGGTTTTCGCTTTCAAGCCATACAACCACGGGACGGGCAGCCGCAGGCGCTTTTTTGCTGTCAGCCGTTAATTCGGGAAGGGGCGGAATCTTCTGCACAAAAGCGGCTGCGGATGCAGTTTCACCGGTACTGCACCGGGCAGTAAATTCAACTACAAAAACACCGTTGCTGAAAACAGCCGGTTCCAGTTCCACCCGGAAATTTCCCGCATCATCCAGTTCCAACGGTACATCCGGCAGGACTGCTCCTGCGGCGGCACCGGTTACCATTCCGTTTTCCATTTCTGCAACCGCCGGAATAATCCGGTATGCAGCAGAGACCGGAGCACCAGCAGTAATCCGTCCTGACAGGACAACCGTACGGGAACCATCCGCCACGCCGGTATTGTCAAGCTGCACTGACGGTTCAGCGCCGGGTACGGTAAACACCAGCGGTACTGACTCAACAGTCCGTCCCCTGCTGGTAGTAACCTGGACTTTTACCGGCGGAGTAACGCCCGGGGTGCTTCCCGGAGTCAAAATAACCCTATCACCGTCCAGAGATGCTGTCACCAGCTCCGTTTCAGGAACAAGAGTCACCGCAGCCGCAGACTCTGTACCTGTGGTCGTTCCGGCAGTGAAAAATCCTGTTACCGGAGTGCCCGGCTCAAAGTACACCGCACCGCCGGAATCACCGGCTTCTGCAAAAAGAACCAGGGGAATACCGTCAATACCGGTAAGATTGTCCAGATACAGCAGGTTATCCTGCCGGGTTTCCCTGCCGTACACGTCCCGGGCGGTAACCGTCACATATACGGCACCCCAGGGCATGGAACTGTCCAAAGGAATGTGAACTGTTTCTGACAGCCGTGATTTAGTAAACTCTGATGAACCGGCAGGCTGTCCGTTCACCGTCCAATCCACCGCTGCAAGACCGCTGCCGGAACGGACAGTTACGGTAAACACTCCGCCGGCTTCCGGGTTGACGGCGCATCCTGCATAATACGGTTCAGAAACATCGCCTTTACCGTATACGACCACCGGCTGTTCCAGCACCGGCGGTTCACCCTGGGATACAAAAGAAACCGTAACCGGTTCGCCCCGGACACCGTGAATATCTTCTGCGGAAACCGTAATCCGGTGGGTACCGGCAGGCAGTGTATACGTGTCATCCGTAGCTCCGGGATACAACGTCCGGAACTGCTCTGAAATATCAATACTGAACACACCGGTACAGCCGGAGTACATTTCCGGCTGCCCGTCAACGGAATAATAGATGCCGGCAACGCCGTCATCATCGGTGACTATTCCCTGTACGTACAGGCTTTCAGGACTGCCGGAAATCATTCCGTCCTGCGCCGGATACCGGATGGCGGTTACCGGCAGATCAGCTTTATTATCCAAAGGGATGCGCTGCCGCACAGAATGTTCGTTGCCGGCGGTATCCCGGGCAGTTACGGTAAAATCGACCTGTTTTTTTGTTGAACCCCGGAAGTCCAGTTCCTGAACCCAGTACGGATTGCCGGGAACCAGTTCAAAACTGCCGGACAAATCCCCCGCCTGCCAGGTTACCGACTCCAGCCCCACGGTGTCGGTGGCAGATCCGGCAACAGCAAAAATACCGTTTACCGTTTCGTCCGGCAGCGGTGACAGAACACGTACCAAGGGCGGCGTGTTGTCAACAAAAAACAGGAAAGAAGAAATCCCGGCTGTACCCTGCCGGTCAACTGCTTTGAACCAGCAGACAGCCGCCCCGTCTGCAAGCTGCCGGGTATCAATGGGGACAGAAAATGCGTCGCTGCCGGTTGCTTTATCCAACTTGAGTTTTACCGGTGTAAAAGTTCCGCCGTCCAGCGAATACTCCAGGGATTGAATCCCGTTGCCGTCAGTAACCTGTCCCGTTAATGTAATTTTACCCGATACCAGTTGCCCCAGCCCGTGGCTTTCCACTGCGGTAACCGGCTGACGGCGGTCAAGGTGCCAGGTAACCGTTACCGGCTTTCCCCGTACGCCGTTACTATCTACGCCCCAGGCTTCTATTGTGTGGGAACCTTCTTCCAGTTCTGTTGTATCAAGATAGTAGGACCAGAAGTCACTTCCTTCTGCCCTGACCGGGGCATCGGTCCGGCCGTCAAAAACCAGTTCCACGTAATCCACGGCATCATCATCGACACAGATACCGACAACGTTCAGATTGCCGGGAATCCGCATATCCGGTGACGGGTTTGTAATACCGGTAACCGGCAAGTCAGAGTCGGGATCAATCCGTATATTGTACGGTCCGGCAATGCTCTGGTTGCCGCCCGCATCTTCTGCGGTAACCATGATATTGTATGTTCCCGGCTTTTTGTCCGAAATATCAAAGGACTCCTGCCAGCTGTTCATATTTTCTGCCTGCCGTTCGGTAATGTCTTTTTTACCGCCGGCGGCAGCGCCCCACAGGACGAGCAATGTAATCAATCCGGTACATAGTAAACGCTTGTGTATCATACTGCTCCTGCCTGTCATTTTTTCTGTGCGGTTTCAATGGAACCGCCGGAACCCGTTTCTATTGCGTATCCCAGTACCGGATTGCTGGTTCCGTTACCGTAACAAACACCATAATATTGATCCGCCGATGATGTTCCTAGAACAGAATTTTTTATTTGTCCTAAATCATCTTTCCACACACCAACATTCACATTATCATCCAAAACACTCGTACGGTTAGGAGTTGGAACAGGAGAGATTTCCCATGCACCGGTATACATATCATCTGTTGCACCGGCATTTTCTGAGCTACCGGTAAATGCTGCATTAAGATACGCCAGCATGGGGGTATATACTCCTTGATAAGCAATATAAGGAACCCACTTATCTGCATACTTTGCAACATCAATAGTCAAATATTCACCAACATTTCCATAAGAATCAACAATGCAGGTAGAAGGTGCAGTATCCTTATATGACTCTAAATATGCGTATACCACATTATTTTCTGTAACATCATAGGCTGCTATGTGGACACCACCGTCATTGTCTACAACTAATTTACAATATTCACCAGCTTCTTCAAACAGTGTTATCGGTTTAGACCAGTTCGTTACATCAGCACCTGTAGTTCCGCTCGTTGGATTTGTATTATAAGTATATTTTAAAGAATAATCTTCACTGTCATACCAGCACAATACAACTATATTTTTATCTCCATCTTGAACAACACCCATACCCACATATTTTCCTGCTTTCCGGTTTGTTGTTCCACCAGCAATAATATTGACATACTCTGTTGTATATTTACCGTTATTCAAATTATCACCAACACTCATTGTGTTGTCACGATAACTGTCATTAAAATTACCAAAATTAGCTTTACTGGTGGTAGTATCCGGCAAATTACCGTACCGGAACCGGATTTCATCATTCATCTGATCATAGTAAGCAAGATAAATATTGGTGGAACTGCCCGTCCGGGATGTCACCAGTACAGGACTTTGTATCCGTTGTTTTTTAAACCTCAACGTATCTGGCTCTGTTCCATCCGCATACCCATACTGCCCGATCGCCTCCAATCGCAATGCATTTTTTCCTTCATAAGAACCTTTTGTTGCAGATCCACTGGTACCCCACCGGTCTGTCATAAAGGAATACCGGTCTGCATCAGTTGAATTAATATCTCCTCCGGCGGCAGTTCCATAAGTATGTCCTTCACTATCATAAGCAAGGGCAATAGATGTCATAAAATCATAGCTTCCCTGCCAGTAGACATATGAATATTCTTGCTTCCCACCAAGGGAACTTCCTCCAGCATAGGAATCTGTTGTTCCCGGCATACTGAAGTATAAAGGACCGTTTGTAAATGCAAACCCAATCAGACCACTCTTAGGATTGATTTTCATCACTGGTTGTTCTATTGAATCACTGACAGGTATTGCCGCTTCGGAATTGAACTGCCACACGTCAAGATACACATCATCGGTCAGCAGATTATTGTTGTCACCGTTCGGCTGCCGGTTATAGAAACCAGCCAAAGAAGCGGCAGATGTATTGAATTCCACCGTACCGGTGTATTCATAACTGCCCCGGGCATCGTTGTTGTTGCGGTTGTTCAGCGCAGGAATGCCGCTGACGGTCAGCTCCAGTTGCCCGGAAGACAAACCTTTTACCGGAACAGTAACGGTACCGTCACTTTGTACCGTAATACCCGATGTTACTCCGGTAACGGCTGGGGTAACACTGCTGCCGCCCAGATTGAATCCCGTCAGCGTAACCGTTTCACCTTCATTGACCGGATACCGTCCCAGCGCAGTACGGGCATACACTGATGGATTATTTTTTTTGCGATCACTCAACGCCGTTTTTACACCGGTAATGTAAGGCACCACGTCCAGCCGGTAGTACGGGGTTGGCTTACCGGCAGTTGTCTGGGTTGTGGAAGAGACAGAGCTGTTGCTGCCGCCGCCGGTGTTTGTTCCGGCATCCGTTACAGAAACAGTGACCGCTTTGTCCGCCCCGGCAACCCTGGATATGCGGCTGGTATCCACCGTAAATTCCCACGTTACCTGGTGGCCTGTCTGGGTGACGCCTTCATCGGTAACAGACAGCGTCCACCCATTATTACCGGCAGACAGCAGCGCCCAACTTGTCCCGTCAAACTCCGCTTTTGCGGTAAACTCTGCAAATTTCACCGTCAGCGACTTCAACATCTTGTCGTCAGAGGCACCGCCCCGTACCACAATCTCACCGGATACTTTTGGATCCCGGTCGTAAACTCCGGAATTATCTTTTTTGAAACCGGTTTCGGGCAGATCAGCTTCAAGTTCAATATGCCCCTTGGCACTGCTGTTACCGGCCAATGAGTTGTCATCCGGTCCGTTCCAGTAGAAGGGATTTATCCACGCCTGCGGCGTAACATCATCAGTTAAATCCTGCCGGAACAGAACGTTCAGTATTGTCCACTGGGAATTTGTACCGGACTCAGTTTCTTCCGTTGAATCCCAGAAACTGAACCGGTAGGTATTTACAGAATCCTCCCCGGCGGTGTCTAAGTCATTATTGGTCAAGCGCAAAGATGAACCGCCGGCATCGAGCTCGCCGGATTTTTTGCCGTTACCCGCCGCTTCCGGCTCTGTCAATCCGCCGGAACTACTTCCTGCCGATTTACTGTACACCCACGTGTACGGTGCCGTACCGCCGACAAATTCGGGGATAACCCACAGCTCTTTCTTTGCCGTCCAATAAGTGGTGCCGGCAGCGTCCTTCCATGTTGCCGTATCCAGCGTCCAGATGTCGGTTCCGTAAGACGTATTTCCTGTGCCGTCGTCATTCAGCGACACATAGAACGTATCATATTCATTGTCATCACAGCTGTCGTTGCCATTCAAATCCGTTCCCAGTTTGACGGATGTAATCCGGGGACGGTTGTTGCTAACTTTTGTTTCCACCCACGCATGGCTGGAATTTCCTGCCACATCAAACGCTACACAGTGCAGCGCTACCGGTCCGTCCGGTATATTCTTTGAATTGACGGAAGCGTCCCAGTAATAATCGCTGCCGGATTTCCGGTAAGATTCAACCATACCGTCACCGTCATCATTTTTGACGGAACCATCGCTGTTCTGGCTTTCGCCGGTGTTGTCCACCACCATGCCGTATACCAGTTCCGCTTGGGTAAATGAAGTATCACAGGCAGGCGTAAACGTAACGGTATTCCCGCTGACAGCTGAAATCAACCGGTACATTCCGCCGATTTTTACCAGTCCGCCTTTGCGTATATTGGCGTTGCCGGAAATTAAACTGTGACTCAAAGAATCCGTTGCGGTCCCGGAATCCGCCGTGCCGCGGCCGGCATTTTCCAGGTACAGAACCGGCAGTCTGTCACTGTTAATGTATACGCTACCGTCTGTTTTGGTATCCTCAATCTTTGTGCGGTTTGCAGTCCGGTTATCCCCGTGGGACTCCATGGGATTATATACCCGTTTTCCGCCGGTACCATCCCTGAGGAAGTAGAATACCAGCCGGCTGAAACCGCTGCCGTCTTCTGTGATTTTTCCGGCAGCAGTAAAATATCCGTTACTGTTCTGCACCGGATTATCCTGAGACAGCCGTGTGCCCGACGTACCGTACGTATCCCGGTACAGAATCAGGGAACCGGTTCCGGTATCCCCGTCAAGTTCAAACGCCGGCGGGGTATTGTCTACATTCACCGACACTGCCACGGACGATTCTTTTGCGCCGCTGGCATCTTTATCTGTAGCGGTAATGGAAACAGTCCATTTTCCGGAATCACCGCCCACCGGTATTTTCATGTCATACCACTGGTCGCCGTCAGTGTCAGCTGTTGTCTTGTGGGATGTAAACCAGTCCGGTGTATCCAGACTGCCGGACGCAGAACCGGTTACGCTTACGGCACTGATGCCGTCACTGTCTTCAATTGAACCGGTCAGATACCATCCGCTGCCCTGTATGTACATATCCGCCGTATATACCTGCTCGGCAACAACAACCGTTCCATCCGCATCAAACTGTTTCAGCTTCAGGGGATCTGATGCACCGAATTGGGGAACACCGTTGTTTACGGAAATATGCAGTGTTTCTGACCAGGCACCGGCAAGCTGCCCGCCGGTTGTATCGTTGTCCACTGCCACAACCCGTACATTCAGCGTTTTCTTATCTTCACCGTAATTCAAACCGGATAATTTGGACACGTCCAGCGCATAAGACCAGCTGACCGTACCGGTCGCTTTTACACCTCTCTGTCCGGTCAAACAGGGAATATCCAATGTTACATAAGATTCGGACATAAAAGGATCACCTTCATCACCAAATTCGCCGTCGCCGTCCATGTCAAACTGCAGCCACACAGAATCAATACCTTCATTGTCTTCTGCGGAACCGTTAATCCGCACCGTGCCGCCCATAACAACATAGCTGAAATTCTGGTTTGTACTGTCGGTAACATTATGAACGGGATACGTAACTGTTACCCGGGGCTTGTCGGCATTCGGGTTGTACCGGATGCTTGTTCCGGTAATATATCCGGTATTGCCGGCTTTATCCGTCACCTTAAACCATACCGGCAGCTGGTACAGTCCGCTGCCTTGGGATGTTTCATAGCCGGAATATCCGTCCCTGAACTCATCTTTTGCGGTATCTCCTACATAATCCCCCAGATTTGACAGGGTGATGCTCCAGCTGACAGTCTGGAAACTGTCCGCATCACGCCATGTGATTTCTGCAGCTTCCGGATTAGTTATAGTTTTCGGAGGAACCGCATACTGCACCGAAGCAACACCGGAATTACCGGCTTCATCATCGCTGACCAGCCCGGTTAACGTGACTTCACCGGTAACTTCCACATCCGGTGCCGGCGAAACACCGGTAACAGTTTCAGGCGGTGTATTGTCAATAATCACCAGCCGTGAAAGCTGTCCGGGCATGCCGGCTGCATCCTGCGCTTCTACAATAAGGGTGTACGTACCGCTGGGAGTACCGCTGGATTGCCCGATCTCAATGGGTTCACTCTCAAAGATACCGTTCTTGGTGCCGGCTACATTGTCATCATTCTTGGTATATTTCAGCGTTTTCGGGTTACCCGTCAGATTTTTCAATGTAACAATCAGGGCGTCATTCGCTGTTACCGTATCCGATGCGATTGCCCGGAATTTCACGGAAGAAGAACTGCCGCCCAGAACCATGTTGTTTGTTACCTCTGTAAAATCCCCGCCATTGACAGAAACCATGAGGCTGGTGACGACGGGCGGATTTGTGTCCACACTGAACCGGAACGGAACGCCGTCAGTTTTATCAGTACCGCTGATGTATTTTACATACGGCCGGGTCAGGCTGCTGCCGGTACCGCTGTCCTCAGAAGAAACAAATGTTTCTCCGGCGGCATCGGTAATTTTGAACCATACTGTGTATGTTCCGTCAGGACTGCCGCTGGTGCCGGGTATGGTATACGTCCAGTTGGACGGATTTTCCAGCGTTTCCCATGCATCTGTAAACGAGCCGCCTTCTTTTACCACTTGAATATACAATTCCTTGACGGTGCCGTCATCATCACTGACAGAACCGGTCAAAACCGAACTGCGCAATACTGTTGAGCCGTCGGGATTTACCGTATTAAGGGTAATCACCGGACGGTCAGCGTTCTGGTCTACGGTCAGTTTCAGCGTGGTACCCGTATCAGGTGTGCTGTTTCCGGCTTTATCGGTAAACCGGATCTGCAATTCTATCTGTGTACCTTCTGTTCCGGTGTCAACATCATATACGGTATTCAAAACCGTTGTGTCAAATCCGCTGACAGTCCACTCCGTACCCTGTGCCGTAAGAGACAATTCCGGCATTTTAACAGAATCGGTTCCGGCACCGGCAAGCATCCACCGGAAACCGCCGGTTCCATCCGGTTTCTTTACATAAACATCCGGTGTCCACCCGTCAGCGGGGTTGGAATCGGACACGGTACCGGTCAGGGTAATCGTTTTGTTCACTGTAGAATTTGCTGCCGGTGCAGTATAGGTGACAACGGGAGCTGTTCTGTCTACCGTCAGTTCCGGCAAGGCGGTTTCCGTACTGTTGCCGGCTTTATCCGTAACCCTCAGATACAGGGTATGGGCCCCGTCACCCAAAGACTTAATATGTACCGGCAACCGGTACGGTTCGCCGCCAGTACCGCTGCCGGTCAGTGTGCCGCCGCTTTCTAATAGCAACGCATCCGTGTCTTTAAAACCTGCCGTCCTGCCGACAGCAGCGGACACAATACCGCTTCCCTGAACATCCGTACCGCCGGTGCCGGTATATGTATCATCAGCAGTAAACACAACCGTTACGGTTTCTTCATTTGTCAGGACGCCGGCATTATTACCGGCTGCATCATACCCGGCAGCTGTCACTGACGGCGGGGTGGTATCTATGTATACGAGACGCCGCAACTCTGCCGCATGGTTCCCGGCAAGATCCGTCGTAGCAAAAATAACGGTGTTTTCACCTTCTTCAAATTCCACCGTCACTTTGAACGGTTTATTTTCCCCCGCAGCCGCAGACACCGTGCCTTCAGACACGACCGCCGGTGAACCGGTACCGGTGACGGTATAGGATATAACATCAGGATTTGTCTCCGTTACAGTACCGGATATAGTCTGTACCGCAGTGTTCAGCCAGACCGGAACCGGACCGCTTCCGCCTGTTTCTGTTTCTGTTCCCGGATAATTGTCTTTTCCGTACCCGCTGAACTTTAATGCACTTCCAAAGGCAGGCGGAACGTTATCCACTTTATAAGAAATACTTGTCTCTGTTTCCCTGCCGTATATATCAACCCCTTTAAAAGTCCATGTATAGGTTGCCGTAGTATCCACAGATTCCAGCGCCGCATTATAAGTCCATGCATCCCAGGTTTTAACGGTTTTGGTAACAGTTCCCTGTCCGTCTTCTGCCGTAACGGTTACGGTTTTTTCTGTCTGCTCAGGCCGTGTATCCTGCGGGGTAATATCAACAGTTTCCGGTTTTCCGTCGGAACCGGTTGTTGTTTTTGTCAGAGACACCAGTTCCACCGAAGCAATACCGGAGTCATCGGAGGACGTTCCCCGTATTTCCACCGACTGGGCCGCAAAACCGGAAGATACATCGGGGCTGGTAATGGCAATAACCGGCGCTGCATTGTCCACGGCAAAGGGAACGGTCACCGTGACGGTTTTACCGTTAATGTCTGTAACTGTCAGCTCCAGTGTATGGTCACCGGACAAATTTTTATCCACCTGGTACTCAAAAGACTTTGATGTGGTAGAGCCGGTACTGCCGGCAGCAGGAAAGATTTCATAGGGTTTATTGCTGTCCTTGTCCAGAACCGCGGTTATGCGCTGCACGCCGTCGTCATCTGTTGCAGTACCGTACAGCGTCCAGCT